>JAISGE010000190.1 GCA_031263265.1 Treponema sp. | reverse complement strand
TGCAGAGGTGCCGCTATTGGTATAGATTTTTCGCATACGCTGAAATGCAAGATCCCAGTTTTTGCTTGCTGCCTCCGATGCATCAACCCATTCACCGGTGCTTAGGGAAAAGAACCGCGGTCCATTACTACTATCAACTTGAAAGATAATTTCCCCTTCTTTCACATACGACGGCGTTTCAGTATCCCTAAAATCCTCTGAAAGATTACGGAAAGACCATTGGCAGTCAGACGGAATTCCGCTTGAGCTTGTAGTCATACTGGATTCTATTCCTTTCTCTAACATCTTCAAAACTTCATAAGTCCTGTTCCACCCCTTTTTTGCGTCGATTTGCAAAGACATGGTGAACGTCATCCCTTCATCTCCATCTGAAACGCTCCCGGTTATGGTTGCATCAGATGAAAAATACTGACAGGATCTTCCGTAACTTCCCATAATAGATTGATCGGCTTTCCTGTACTCAAGACCCAGCGTCGCCGCAGCCGCATCCGTCCCGGTTAAACAGAACTCCCAATGCGCGACTTTTAAGTCTGAAGGAGTCATGGTTATGCCCGACATAGCAGGATAAGGCACCAGTTCGTCTTCATTAGGCAACAGTGACTGGAAAATAGCGAACGTGAGTTTGCCATCCTCAATAGTTCCTACTTTCACGTCTCTTTTCTTGCCATTCGCATTGAGAAAACGCACATTAACCGTGTAATTTCCCGTAAAGGGCTTACCGTCCAGATCGTATACCGACGCGCCTGTCTCACCAAAAACGGCTTCCTCCTTGCTGGTTATCTCAATCTGTACCTTTTTGCCGACCGTTGTCACGGTCTGTTTACCGGTTACTTTGGTATTTGTGTTGGTAACTTCCACATAATACCATCGAATTCCTATAGTATCGGTAGAGGGAATATAGCTGGTGTGGGGGGCCTGAGAAGGAAGCGGCGTACCAGGTACCTCCTCACCGGTACTCACGTACCATTGATACGTTAAGACACCGCCGTCCGTAATTGTTGCTACCACTGAAAGGGGCGTAACATCCTCCGCGTCCATCTCATACGTTGCATCCTTAAGCTGGCTGCTATCGCTAATAATCGGCGTCGCTGCATCCCCATCATCATCTGAATCCGTTGGACACCCCACAAAAAACAAGACTGCTACCATGAGGTACAGCCACCCATAAACCCTTACTACCCGCTGTTTCATTCTACCTTCCTTCTAATTGTTGGATATTGTACTTACCCCTGTTTCACCCCGTACACGAAACAACGTTCATGCGTCTTACAGGACAAAAGGTGAAATCAGACTTTGTTGTACTACGCTTAAAAAAATATAAATAAAGAGCGTCTTGGCCTCATCCCCTACGCCGCGAAACATAAGCGATAGAAGCCTTGACGCTCTGTTGTTACACAGAAGCAGTTTTGGTCTCCAGTAGACTAAACCAAAAACAGGAAACATAAGGAGAGTCTTGAAAACAATACACGAGTTTGTGTGCGGTACCACCGCCCTGTCTACCATTCAAAGGCAAAGACATGATTTTCCCCCTGGTACTGTAACAAAAATACCTGAGTATTTTTGTTTTTGGGAAACAATCATCTAAAACTCGCCGTAATGGTTTTTCTCAGGCCCCATCCTCGAACCTAAAAAAAATAAGTATCGCAGACCAAAGTCTCCTGGCTCCGGGTTATTGCTTTGTCAGCCTTCCCATAGAAAAAACCTACAGTGGCTGTCTTGACAAAGTCGGCGCCCAACAACGGGCGCCTCCCGTTTACAGTTACGGGCTAGCAGGGGAATTACACCCCACTTCCTTTGAAGTCTACAGAAAAAAATATATCACTTTAAAAAGAGCCTGTCAACAGTTTTTTCATGTTTATCTTATCCTAATTTATCCAATCCTAGATAATAGGTTTCAAAAGAGGTTCTACGACAGGCCTGGGGTTTAAAACTTTTGCCGATTTTAAACCGTTTCCGAATGCCTTTGAGCAGCCCGGAGCTGTCTCCACCCTGGAACACCTTCACCACGAAATTGCCTCCCCTAAGCAGCGTTCGATCTGCGTATTCCAAGGCGGCTTCGGCTAAGGTTAAGGAACGGAAGGTATCTACCCCGGGGTTCCCCGTAGTTCCTGGCGCGGCATCACTCATCACGAGATGAAAGGGGCTCTGAGCCAAGATGGCCTGCTGGATTTCCCCGGTGGTCATATCCCCTTGCAAAAAACAGTAGTGCTCCCCCTCAAAAAGCCCTCTATCGTAATCAGGAGAAAGGGGGGCAAGATCCACCCCCAGGACGAATACCCGTTTGCCCAGCAGCCGGAGCGCATAGAGGCTCCAACTTCCGGGAACAGCCCCCAAATCCAGTATCTTAACGGGTTCTGATTTCTTTGCCGCCTTGGGGGAGAAAAGACCGAATTTTTCATTCATTTCTTGTAATTTATACACTGAACGGGCAGGGTAGTGTTCTGTTTTTGCCTTTAAGGACCAATAGTCCGGTTGTTTATACAATGACATGCTTGCTTTTAAAAGTAAACCTCGTGTAAAATAGCCTAAGGATAAGACCCATGGATAAGAACTATGATAACCACTATAGGGAGCGAGCGTATACCCAAAGACTGGAAAAGATAGAAGCCGTATTGCAGGCATGGCTACCGGAAAATCCTGATCCAAAAGGGGCAGCAAAAAACTGGATGACCCAGGTTTTTTCGGGAATCAACGACACGATTGCCCCAGAATTGGTACAGTCCCTGACCCAACCTGGCTGGGATCTCTTCAACCGGGGAGGTAAACGATGGCGGCCTCTCCTTATGACCTTGATCTGTGAGACCCTGGGAGGCGGGGACAAGGCCTTAGCCTTAACCCCGCTGCTGGAATTTCCCCATACGGCCAGTCTCATCCATGACGATATCGAAGATAATGCAGATGAACGCCGGGGAGCCCCTGCAATCCATATACGTTATGGAACTGATACCGCCATCAATGGAGGGGCTTTTTTGTACTTTCTGCCTTTGGCCTGCATAAACACCTGGGATGCTTCGGCAGAACAGAAGAACTTGATTTTTGACTTCTGGGGGGCGTATATGCGGAGACTTCACTTGGGTCAAGCTATGGACATAAGGTGGCACCGGGATTTTGCCTCTCTTCCCAGCCTCGAAGCATATAAGCTCATGTGTCGTTTGAAGACCGGATCTCTAGCCGGACTTGCTGCAGTGCTAGGGGTAGCGGCAGCCCAGTCCAGGGCGGACGCGTTATCTGAGCATGAATCCGCTCTATTTAATACCTTGGGAAAGGCTGCCGAAAATGTAGGTATAGGGTTTCAGATTCTTGATGATGTTAAAAATCTGACCACAGGAAACCCGGGTAAAAAACGGGGAGATGATGTAGTTGAAGGAAAAAAGAGTCTGCCGGTGTTGTTATATCTGTATCATCATCCAGAGGGTAGGGAATTGGTGATCCGTTGTTTTACTGCTGCCCGGAAGCGTGAAAGCAGGGTAGATGCAGTGGAAGAGCTTATCGAAGCATTGACCGCTGATGGCGTTCTGAACGAAGCCTCGGAACAAGGCTGGTCCCTCATAAGAGAAGCCCAGGATGTTTTTGCTCGTATTCCTGGGGCTGACCAGGTTCTGGGAGACTCAGGCGCGTTGTTAAGAGGGCTCTTGGATTTTATAGGCGGCTCCTCAATGATCAGGATATCTGCTTATGTATAACATGAAGGAAGTGGAACTATGGACCATTGCCCGAAAGGAGCAGGGAGCGCTGGTAGGGCTCAAACTCATTGATGAGGATCTGGCAATTCCTGTCTTTGTCGGTTTCGATGAGGTCCAATCCATACTCACCGCTTACCATGCTCCGGACCTAACCCGTCCTGCTATCCATGATGTTCTTTTGGAACTGGTACAGCAAATGGGGCTTGCGTTATTTCGAGTAGAGTTATATACTATTAAAGATAATTTGTTCTATGCAAGGTTGTTCTTTTCAGCGAAACCTCAGCCTGAAGGAAAAGAAGATACTAAAAATACCTTCCTGATGGTCCATGGGCGGCCTGCTGATGCAGTTGCATTAGCAGTGCGGAGTAAATGTCCGCTGTATGTTTCCCAAAGGGTAGTTGACCAAGTGGGTGTACCGTTGACTTGTTTTACCCAGGGGATTGAAAGAACAGGTCAGGATGGGTTTGACATTCCCCAGCGTAACTGGAAAGGGGATTACCTCGATCGTGGATCCCTGTATCGACGAAGTTTGGGGCCTGAACGAGCCTCGGTTACGGAAGTCTATGAACAGGCCGAGGATATTAGAGATATACTAGTTCTTCTAGGTACTATACAGGAGAAGCAGGTACCCTAAGGTATACCGCTATTTTGGAACAAAGATGACATACATTATTTCAAGGATGTAAAAATGAAAAGAGGGGTGCTTGTTGATGTTCTATCGTTTGTGGGTATACTCCTAAAACACATTACTTGTATATATGAAAGACTTGCCTATACCTGGAGTCAGCGTTTTTTTCATACCCAAGGCGTTCTTTCTGTACATACCCATACCCCTTTATTTCGGCCTATTCGTTTCCTTCATAAAGCTGTGGAGTTTATTCGTTTTCCCCAGGTTTCACCGAAGCAGCCCAAGGCTCCGCGGCAGTATAGGGCTGGATGGTATAAGCCTGTGCTGAGATGGGTCATAGTTGTTGGTTTGGTGTATTATATGATACCCGAAGGACTTGTTCCCTTAGCCGGCTTGATACCAAAACAAAGAAATCCTGAAATCGACGAATCGATATTTGGACCAGAGACTGGCATGGGAGGGATATCCTATTTTGAACCAGAGCTTCTCGGTATAAACATTAAACCCGCGTCCATGGAAAGCGACACGGTCATTGTCGGTATACCTGAACCAGCGGAATATTCTAAACCTAAGTTACTGCTTTACGCCGCGTATCAGATACAGCCAGGGGATAACATCAGTAATCTGGCCCAGGGTTTTGGTTTGAATCAGGATACCCTCATATCGGTAAATGGGATTACCAATGCCCGGCTTCTGCAAATAAACCAGGTTTTGCGGGTACCTAATCAGGATGGAATCCTTTATCTGGTTAGGAAAGGGGATACCCTGGAATCTATTGCTACCAAATTTAAGACTACGGTTCAGACGCTTCAAACGGTAAACGAACTATTGTCCGATACTCTTATGGTTAACGCGAACCTCTTCATTCCCGGTGCCCGGCTTGAGTTGCTTGATCTCCAGGAGATCAACGGTGACCTCTTTATGTGGCCTGTACGGGGTTACATCACCTCCTATTACGGATACCGGTCAAATCCTTTTACTGGGATTCGGCAGTTTCATTCTGGTTTGGATATAGGGGTTCCAATGGGTACTCCTATACGCGCGGCTATGTCCGGACGGGTTACCTCGGCGGGCTTTGATAAAGTCTATGGAAACTTTGTGGTGGTTTCCCATCATGCAGGGTATCGAACCTTGTATGGCCACATGAGCGTGATTCGGACTAAATCCGGTGACTATGTGGGAACCGGTGAGCGTATCGGCGACGCAGGAAGTACCGGTCTCAGCACCGGCCCGCACCTGCATTTTACGGTGTACAAGAACGGGGTTACGGTAGATCCGCGATCTCTGCTCAAATAGAGGGGGAAGGATCACCCTAAAATCGAATCAAAGATCCGGAGCTTGGCTCTTGCACACGGTTCTTTCAGTTCTTCTAATTCCATGAAGGCTCCAGTGTTAAGAATCTCAATCACCTAGGCTAAATTTGAACTATCATTTTTGTCTATGAACCAGTAAGGTATAGTAAGCATGAAGAAACTACAGAGAACATACGAAACCCAAGAAGCACCGAAACGGGCTTTCCTGGTGGGTATCCAGGATGAGGGTATGACTCAGGGGGAAGCTGATTCCTTGGCAAAAGAGCTGGCAGGACTTGCCCAAACCTTGGGACTTGACATTGTTGCTCAGGATCAGGTGCATGTCCGGGAACGGCATCCCAAATTCGGTATGGGAACCGGAAAAGCCGAAACATTGGCGGAAAAAGCCGCGGCACTCGAGGCGGACTGCTTTATCTTTGATGGGGAGTTGAGTCCCTCTCAACAGCGGAACTGGGAAACCCTCAGCGGTATTGCCGCGATAGATCGGCAGGAACTTATTATCCAGATTTTCGCGGATCGGGCAAGAACCAGAGAAGCGGAGTTACAAGTTGAGCTTGCCGCGTTGACCTATTCTTTACCCCGCTTGCAGCATAAATACCTGGATCTTGCCAGGCAGCGGGGGGGACGATACGGGGCTAAAGGTCAAGGAGAAACCAAGCTGGAAACAGACCGTCGGCTTGTAGAAAAGCAGCTTGACCGGCTGAAACAGGAATTGGCAGAAGTACGCAAAAACCGGAGGGTACAACGAAAAAAGCGGGAACGCCTGGGGATTCCTACCGGTGCCTTGGTGGGGTACACGAATGCGGGTAAGTCCTCGCTGCTCAATGCTATGACCAAGGCCAATACCCTGGTAGCTAATAAATTGTTCGCCACCCTAGACCCTACTACTCGACAGCTTGAACTGGGAAGGGGCCGGCCCTTGCTGCTCATTGACACGGTCGGTTTCATACGCAATCTCCCCCATACCCTGGTGGAGGCTTTCCACTCGACCTTGGAAGAAGTGAGTCATGCAGACCTGCTTATACAGGTGCTTGATGCCTCTGATCCTGCGGTGGATCGGTATTTTGAAACCACCCTCTCGGTGCTCCGGGAACTGGGTGCCTATAAGCTCCCTATGATTGTGGCACTTAACAAGATCGACCAAGTAGACTCTATTGAAACCCTGGAGAACCTCCAGAAACGGTATGCTGAACGATGTACAGCCAGCATACTCATTTCAGCGAAAGACCATACCGGTATAGAGGAACTTGCCCGGTGTATAGAGGAACTCCTCTCAGGAGAGATCATCCGGTTCCGCTTCCCTTTGGATCGTACGGATCTGGTGGGGCTGCTCTACCGTAATGGCCGGGTTCTTTCGGAAACATACGACGATGGGGTTATTGAGTTAGAAGCCCAGGTAAGAACTCATGTCCAGGAACAGCTTAAAGCATATACCGTGATAAATCCGGTAATGGTCTAGACTTATTATTATAAATGCGGATATACTATAGCGAAAACTTTGCGAGGGGAAGTTATGGTAATGATAGCATTAAAGTGCCCGTTTTGCACAAGTGAAGGCCCATACGGCACCTCAAATGGGAAAAAGCGGTATGCCTGCAATAACCCGGGGTGTTCCCCTAAAACATGTTATGCGGAATACCGTTATAACGGCTGCAAGCCTGAGGTAAAGAAGGCCATAATCAAATGGGCAGTTGACGGGGCAGGAGTCCGGGCGACCGCAAGGATACAAGAAAGTATCGTTCGTGTTAATGACTGCGGTAGTGTGCCTGGCCGCCTTAAAGTATCTCCAGCTATTTATTTAGGAGTTTTGGAACAGGCTCTCACTAAAATTATCAGATAGGACATTTCTATTGAACGTATTATAGGACATTTTCACTGATTTTTAACATTATATTTGTTTCAATCGTTTTAATCGTTTCAATCGTTTCAATCCACACACCTGCTGGGGTGCGACTATCCTCTTGCGGGGCAGTACCAGCCCCTGATTACCCCGGCCTACTCTACCCCCGGCTTCCGGCCCCAGGCCCGCAGCTCCCCGGTTACTCCGCCCTCGGCTTCCTTCCCCATGCCGCAGGGTGGCGGTAGATTATGGGCGCTTCTTGCCGTGTATCGGATGCGTCTTTTCAATATTCACTTCAGCATCTTGGGCTGGTTTATGCGGATACTTTCTGCTCTATCCTAAGGCGGAATCCCAGGATGTCAAGCAGAGTATACACCGTCTTGAATGATGGATTCCCGTTTGATGAAAAGGATTTATACA
>JAISGE010000185.1 GCA_031263265.1 Treponema sp. | reverse complement strand
GTTACGTTTTTCCGCATCGCCTTATTGCCGTACTTCTCGGTATAGGCATCCATGTCCAGTACCAGAATACTTATAAAGCCCCCCGGATTGGGATGTATCGCCTCCACAGGGCTGGGTTTTGGTATAGGTTTCCCATCCTCAAGTTCGGTGAGTATCCACCCGGAAGCGGCGTCGGTTCCCATGATGATAGCTTCGGCAAGGGAAGCACTGCCGCTTACACAACCGGGAAGATCCGGCACCTCTACGGCATAACCGCCTTCCCCTGCATAAAAAATTGCGGGATATGTAAGTTTCAATAAGTTACCCTCCCCTACTTGAGCCCGGCTTGTTTCAGGATGGAATTGATGATTACCGGCGCAATGTCTCCCGAATGATACGGAATCGTTACTTTGCCCGGCTTTGCCGGATGAACATATTGATGATGAGAACCTTTAACCGCCTTGAGGGTCCATCCATCATGTAAAACAATCCGCTCAATTTCCTGAAACTTCATAGTTAATTATTACGCATAATGCGTATTTATTGTCAGGCAGTTTTAAGGTTGAGGCTGAAAAAAGTAAATGTCCTGCCTTTTTTATATCCTTCCTACTTACACCAGGTAATGTATGGTATAGTATATAGAGCCAAACTGAGAAAAAAAGAGAAAAAAAGAGGAAACCATGAACAAAAAGATTAAGGTAGGTATCTTGTTTGGAGGGAAGTCCGCTGAACATGAGGTATCCCTCCAGTCGGCAAAGAATGTGTTTGATGCCATAGACCGGGAGAAATATACCCCCATCCTCATCGGTATTGATAAAGCCGGTACGTGGTTGTTGAACGATGATGCATCGAAGTTTCTCCTTGACCCGGATGATCCGCAACGGATTAGGCTTAACGCATCCAGTCATTCCGTGGCCTTGATTCCCCAGAGCCGGGGGATCATTTCCAATGGGAGTACCTTGAAACAGGAACAGATCATTGACGTGATTTTTCCTGTGCTCCACGGCCCGTTTGGAGAAGATGGGACGGTTCAAGGGCTTTTAAAGCTTGCGGATATCCCCTTTGTAGGTGCCGGGGTCTTGGGTTCTGCCATTGGGATGGATAAGGATGTGATGAAACGCCTGCTTAGGGATGGGGGGATCCCCATCGGCAAGTTCAGGGTCCTCAACGCCTCTGAGCCGCTGCCGGATTTTACCGAGCTTCGGGACAGTCTGGGCCTGCCCCTGTTTGTTAAACCCGCCAATATGGGATCTTCGGTAGGGGTGAGCAAGATCCAGGATGAAAAAGAATGGCAACAGGGTATCGAAGAAGCCTTCAGGTATGACCGGAAGATCATCATTGAGGAATATATCCAAGGCCGGGAACTGGAATGTTCGGTTCTCGATACGGATCTGCCGCATACTGAGCCGCTTGCATCGGTTCCGGGGGAGGTCATTTCTTCCCACGAGTTTTATTCTTATGATGCCAAATATATTGATGAGCAGGGCGCGGTCTTGGAAATCCCTGCATCCGTACCGGAGCATACCGCGAAAAAGATACAAGCCTTGGCAGTGCAAACCTTCAAGACCCTTGCCGGTGAAGGGCTTGCCCGGGTTGATTTTTTTCTTAAACCAGATGGGAGCATCCTGGTTAATGAGATCAATACCATGCCGGGTTTTACGAAAATCAGCATGTATCCCAAACTATGGGAGGCAAGCGGCGTTTCCTATACGGCCCTGATTGATAGGCTCATTGAACTCGCGCTCCATCGTTTTGCTCAAGAGAAAAAACTGAAAACCACCGTGGAACTCGTGGGGCTTACTCAACGGTAAACACCCGGCGTTGGTTCTTGCTTTGTTCATAGAGCTGGACCCCTGCGTTAAACCGCTGTTCAGCCTCCAAAGAAGAGGGCGGGCCATGACCAGGTAATATCGTAAAATCCCCGGGCAGCGAGAGGATCTTGCTCTGGAGAGCGGTCATCTGGGTTGCAGCGCCGTACGTGCTGACGGTCCGGCCTACAAGACCTGCGCTCAGGGCGTCTCCGGTAAAAAGCAGGTTATCGATCTTAAAGACCGCAGAATCCGGGGAATGACCAGGTACTGAAATGACCTCAAACCGGAACGGTCCTATCCGGCATATATCCCGATCCCGTACCAGGATGGTCTTATAATCCAAAACGAGCGGGTTCACCGCATAAATATCCGCATCGTATATTCGCTTGAGGGTCTGTAAACCCCGCACATGATTCGCATGGTCATGGGTAATAAGCACGGCCAGCAAATGATACTCGCTATTTTCTATAAAATTGACTATGGCTTCGTCCATATAACCGGGGTCGATGAGCACTGCCTTCCGGTGCGCTGGCTTATGGGGCGGTGTACCGGGAAGCGCCTCTTCAGGGGAAAATTCAGTTCCTAACACGTAACAATTACTGAAACTCACCGGACAATAATGAAAAAATAATTTCATAGCCCTATCCTTAGCATACCATCAAAGCTGATGCTGCTTAGTACGTATCTAGTTCAAATACCGCTTCCGCGGTGTTTGAAGCCTTAAAGGAAACCCCTTCACGCCGAGCCTTAATGAAATTGACCCGTTTGGTATTGCAGTTGATAAAATCGGAATATTCAATAGTTGCATTGATAAAACGGCTGTTATAGAGATTAGAGTTGTTAAAGGTACATTGGGTAATGTGGGTACCGCTATAATTGATATGTACCAGTTCTGAGCCTTCAAAGGTGCAATTATGTATTCTGGATCCTGCAAAAGATAAAAATTGCAGGTCGCTTTGCGTAAAATCGCAGTCAAGGAAGCTGGCAAAATCGAAAAAAACCATCCGCATCAAAGCCCCGGTAAAGATGCACCCCATAAAGGAGGAGCCCTTGAAATTGCATCCATAAAAACGACGTTCCGAGAAATCTGCATGCTTAAAGTGTAAACCCGGGGCATTGAGGTCTTTAACGGTCTTTTGCTTTTGAATCTGGTCCACAATTCGAGAAGCTTCTGTTTCCGGATTCGCTGCATGAACTGCGCAAATCTGGGATCCGGTAATGGCAGTACGGCCGCAACCTGCGGCACAGGGAATGATGGTAAACATACCATAGTATATATACTCCATAGCGGAACTTCCAGACCTTTTAAGGATAAATATACTGCCTGAAATTGTGGTTTATACCATTGTAATTGGGTTAGTATGTTAGTATGTAAGTACTAGTAAGGAGTATAGTCATGATTTCAAATGAACTTAAAAACCTTCTGGTTCAGATCATTACCTCGTGGCAGGTAGTGGGAGTAACCTTGGTCTTGATTGCCTATTTTTCTCTGGTTTCCTATGTAGTCCGATTCCGGCATACCTTCAAGGTTGTCAAGGCGAAATCAAAGTTAAAGCCTAAACCAAAAAAAGAAAAGAAGGCTGCTCCTGATCAAGAGGAAGATGAATTTGCGAAGGAAAAATAGGGGAAAATATGAATCAAGGGTATTGGGATAAGGCACGGGCTTTTCATGGGCATGCATGTCCTGGTCTTGCTATCGGGGTTAAGGTCTGTGAAGCCGCGGTGGAGAAGCTTGGGGTGAGTCCGGCTTTTGACGAAGAGCTGATCTGTATCACCGAAAACGACGCGTGCGGGGTAGATGCGATACAGGCGATTATGAGCTGTACCTTGGGAAAGGGGAACCTCATCTACCGCGATACGGGAAAACATGCTTTTACGTTTATCCACAGGAATACGGGCAAAGCCATGCGCTTCTATTTCAAGGGGCAACATAAGGGTATGGAGCGGTCCGCGTATCAAGACTATCTGCTTAATGCCCCGGTGGATGAGCTTTTCCAATGCCGGGAAGTGACGATACAAGCCCCGGAACAGGCCCGTTTGTTTGCTTCTCTCCCCTGTGAAGTCTGCGGTGAATTGGCACCGGAGCATAAGATCCGGTTCCAGGCAGGCAAAAAGGTCTGTCTTGACTGTTTTAAGGAATACCAACGGGGCTGGTAAGGAACGTTCAGCACTCGATACCAATCCGGGCAGGAATACCGCGGTCATAGGGATGTTTAAGCTTCCTGATTTCCGAAACATAATCCGCTGCATCCAGGAGCCACGCAGGGGGGTTCCGTCCGGTGAGTACCAGTTCCAGTTCCGGGGGCTTGGTTTCTACCAGAGAACGCAGCTCCTCTTCGGCAAGCATCCCTGTAGTAAGCGCATCCAGTACTTCGTCTAAGACCACCAGAGCCAGCTTGTTGATGGTGGTATCCCTTGTTTCCGGGACAAGGGCCGCTCTAATCCCACGGAAGATCTGCGCTTGTTCAGCCTTGCACCGGGCCTTGGTTTCCTCATCCATCTGATGGGTGAAACCCAAGACCAGGGTTGAACGGATTACCCTGACCCCGAGCTTTTCCAGGGACCTTAACTCCCCGGTGGGGCTGCTCTTTAAAAACTGGGCAAAGAGCACCTGCTTGTCCCTTCCTGCGGCCCTGACCGATAAGCCCACCGCTGCGGTGGTCTTGCCTTTCCCGTCTCCAATATACAGATGGATTAACCCATGCATCATACTTTTCCTACCTTCATACATAACATAGTATAAACCGCAATAGAAAAAAATAGGGAGGTTTAGAGAAACTATGGAACGACTTGCTCGGACCCTAAGAGGGTATCGATTTTGTTTAAGCAAAAGGTACGGACCGTTTCAAGCAGTTCCCCGGTACCCAGGGAGGGTGAACGGTACTGTAGCGTTGCAGCCAAGGGGAGCAGGGTGGTAAGGATGCAGCCTTGGGCTGCACTAAGCCCCTGCAGATACCCCTGAACCGTTCCCTGCAGCCGCGGAAGCGCGCGGATTGCTTCCCGATACCCCGCGATGAAGTCCCGGGCCGCTATCCCCGGCTCACCAAAGCTCATACACGGGCTTGAGGAACGGGTTTTCTGCTGTTTCCTGATATGCAGGGGCGCGGTCATGCCTGCTATGGATATGACCCGGGCGTGCAGGGAGGCGGTTTTTTCTTCCAGCAGCCTGCGGTAGCGGCTTAAGGTCGGGGTCTCATAATACCAGTCATCCCCCCGCTGTATCCGTTTAAGCTCAGGGTTTCGGTACAAGAATGTCGACCATAATGCTTCCAGAGGCGTAAAACGGGTTTGCCGGGCATCAAAAAAGGGGGACAGGTAGGTTCCCCGGGCATAGCTGCGTCCTAGAGGATAGGCAAAGTCTGCGCCGTAGAGTTCCACTTGTTCCGCACCCAGGCAATCCGCTAGGGACACCGCCGCATAGGTTACATTACCCCCCGAGGTATCTACCAAAACCAGGGGCTGCCAATACTGGGCAACGTACCGGGTCAGCGGATGCCCCCCGGAGAAGAACCGGGGCTTCTGGGTTTGGGAGGCCACCACCGGCGGGCTTGCCAAGTCAAGGTAGAGGGGTATGTGCCTGGGGAGTCCTTGCATGAAATGGTAATAGCTGATGTGCTGACAATCAATGGAAACCACCGCATCTGGTTCAAGCCCTGCATGAAGCAGGCTAGGGAGGCTTGTGTCTGTAGCAATGAGGAAGCAATCGTGCCGCTTCCTGGCCAGGAGGGGAAGCTGCACGTCTAAGGAAGGTCCGGCAGCGCAGATCGCCGCCTGATTAATCCGGGGAAACGGAGCTGTCGCAGGTTTTGCGCTGAGGAGGTTCCGCAGGATATTAGAAAACCACCGTGCCCCAAAATGCGCTTGTACCGAATGATCCCCGGTAATATGCGCTATGGCAGCGTTAATCCCCTGAGCCGCCGCGCTGAATGGCTCAGGTTCCGCGTCGATCCTCGTTCGCAGGGGTATGACCTGGATACCCCGGTATAAGACCGGCTGATAGCGCTCGAGGATATACCCTTCAATCAACTCAGGGCTGGGATCCACCAGGATATGCACCCGGGGATCCTCCAAGATGCCGTGGTATGGTTTGGAATCGAGTAATTCCCCGATGCTCGGCATATCGTAGTCTATGACCAAGACGTACTGAATATCTTCCCGTTCCAGGGCCGCGGCAAGGGCAAATCCTCCGCCTAAGCCAAAAAAAACCAAGAACCCCGCATCTTTGACCGTACTGATGAGCCTGCTCCCTTCCCGTACCGGATCCACCAGGGAGTGTAAAGGATGGGCTTTCCCTGCGGGATCCCTTATGGCCGGGATGAGGGAGCCTGAACGGGAACAGAGAAACTGGTAACGATGCGTCTTGGTTCTGGCTGTGCTAAGCCGGGCAGCAAGTTCCGGATCAGCCTCAGCCAAGGCCCGCAGATTAGCCGTGAGAAACCCTGGCTTATCCATTTTTATGCGCTCTTCTATAGGGTTCGATGAGCTTGAGGATCTGCGTGCTGAGGGTTTCGACGCACTGGGTCTCTCTAGGCGCTTCAAGGGCCAGGAGAGACCCTAATTCCTCCTGGATCCTTGCCCCGATGAGGGGGTGAGCAAGGGCCTTGAGCAGCAGCGCGGCGGCCTGTTCAACCGGATCATCCTGCCACGGAATGGTTTGAACCCTCAAGACCAGGGGCTGTTCTGCTTGCTCCTGAAGGGTCCTTGGGTTGAGGGCATTAAACACCGGATTATTACTTCCCAAGGTGAACAGCCGCTCTGGATAGGCTCGTACGTGTTGATTGAACCATGCGGCATAAATAGCGTGGCTCCCTCCGTCTAGGATGGCCTTTGAACGGGTAAACTGTTGGGTATACCCAGGATTAAGCCGGGAAGCCTTTGCTTCGAGGAGCCGGTCAAAACTGTAGGGCCGGGCATGGGTTCTAATATCCTTATGGGCAAGATCCATCCCGGTGAGGTAGATCTTCCCCTGGGTTAACCTGAGCGCCAAGTCCAGGGCCGAAGCGCTGACCGTTCCCCGTTGAGGAAGGCTGATACAAGGGAGTCCTAGGCTCTGTAAGATCTGCTGCTGCCAGAGGCTCCCGTCACTTATAGGCAAGAGCACGAGTCCTTCGCATTGGGAGGGAA
Source organism: Treponema sp. (assembly GCA_031263265.1). GTDB lineage: Bacteria > Spirochaetota > Spirochaetia > Treponematales > Breznakiellaceae > JAIRLU01. The sequence goes on along the minus strand of JAISGE010000185.1, from coordinate 19,101 downwards.
GCGCCGCGCTGAGACTTGCCGCAAGCACTAGAGGGGCGTGCGGATCAATGCCCCGGAGGCACTCGTATAGATGGAAACAGGCCCAGCCTCCGCCGTCAGTGGCAATGATCACATCAGGAACCATACCCCGCCCCCGCAGGGCCTGCACCGATGAAGAAACCGCCAGAATGAGGTGAGGACTCTGGCACTGCAAGTCCTTGATTAGAGGAATTGCGGTTTCTAAGCTCGGCCCCGCGGCGCTTACGATCACCGGTATCGAGGCCGCGGCTGTATTCTGTACCAGAACCCTGTGTATCAGCCGGAGATTCTTAAAAAAATTTCTGAACCACCGGCGGCCAAAGGCATAGGTGGTACGCGTATTCGCATCAATCCGTTTGATGAAATCCACGGTTTCTGCAAGGATCCTACGGTATTCTTCCCGGTATGCAGTCAGCGCGGGCCTCCACTCGATGATACGGATGGCCGCGGCTAAGGTATCGGGGATCTCCTGTTCCAGAAAAGTTTGCAAGGGGATGCCCTGTTCAGGGCTCCAGCGTTGTACTAGGATTTCCTCAGCAGCGGTGGGAAGGCTGGGGGCATCAAGATGCAGGGCGATGATCTTCGCCAACGGGAACTTGTGGTACAGCAGGGGGATCAGGTATTCCCGGCCTGGTTCTATGAGGATAAAGAACCGAATACCTAGCGGTAAATCCAAGGAAGCGAGGTATTTTTCCGCCTCCTTCTGAGGATTATACCGGGAATGGAGGGTATGGTGCAGACTGGGGGACATATTAGCGGTATGGCCCTATCAAACTCAACAGCGCCTCAGGGGTGTCCGCCTCAAAGCTTACGACCGTGCTGAGGCCCAGACCGTTTGAAAGCCGGTGGGCAAGTAATTCCCGGTCCAAGGGCTTTTGAAACAGCACAAGAAGATACCGGGCAGATACGCGGATAAGGGAAGCCCAGGGGGCTACCATCGGGAGAACCTGGGCCATATCCCCTGAAAAGGCAAGCAGGATGCCTTGAACCAGGGATTGCGGGGTTGTACCGGCATAGTATCGGCAGATCTCCCGGTAAAGGTCTATACCAAGGGCTTCTGGGGGGTTCATGGCCTGTGTTTGGGGCTTGAGGACGCGAGGCTCAGAGACTTTATCCGGGCTTGCGCTTTCAGGGCGGTTCTCTTTGTCAGGAGCACGCAACACTACCCTAATATCCATAAGGATCCGGGCCATAAGGATCGGGTTAAACGGAAAATCCCCGGACTCTACTGCTGATGGGTGGGGAACGGCTTTCTCGGCTAAGAGCAGGATAGACAAACAGGGCTGCTCATCGTCTAACGGAAAGGCCCATATAACGGCCTGAGGATCCATAGAACTGATGGAGAGCATAACCGGAGATCCGATGTTGTAGTAGGGCATACGCTGCGCCGGATTCTCTTGATGCATGAGCCTGTTTAAACCAGGGGGAAACCGTTCCAGCGGTATAACGGTCTTTTCTATCCCCATGCCGACTGAAGCGTAACCGGTATACAGCCCATCCATCAAACGAAGGCAAATACCGCAATGAAACGAACCATAGGTTTTAAGCAGACTCAAGACCGTATAGGGAGAAGCTCCTTTTTGGGCGATTCTCAAGATGCGATCCCGGAATAGTTTCCCTTTATCATCTAGTTTGACGGTATATTGAGAAGCGGCTTTATATAAAAGCCCCATATTAGGCGATCCCTAATTCATTAAAAAGTTTTTTGTAGGTATCAAAATAGTCGGATTCAGCAAATTCTCCGACTTTATCCTCTGGCAGGGATTCTAAGAGCTGATCCATAAACAAAAGAACGTTTTTTATTTCCTGTTTCAAGTTGATGAGCTTATGGTTCGTAGTCCTGGTTGCATCGGCTGGCTCGTTCTGCTCCTCCTGATTCGGCGGATCCGCTTCACCTGTGAAGCCGGCGTCTGAGGTACTTCCCTGGCCAATCCCTCCCAAGGTGTCATCTGGAGGCTCATCATCGCTCCTGGTTTCGTCGTTGATTTCATCTTCAGTACCAATAAGCGCTTCAAGGGCATTGAAGGCAAGATCAATTTCTTCTTCATCCTCAGGACTCAATTCAATGGGTATATCCTTGATCGACCCGTTTTCGATCAATAAATCATCAATCAAGAAATTGTCGGCTTTTATGTTAACCGCAGGTTTATTGACCAGCTCATCCGGCGCTGCTTTTACCTGTTTTTCGGTAACCAGATCCACGCTCTCCTCATAAGGTAAGGTCCCTTGGTTCTCTGCATTCCCAGTGTCTTTCTTCAAGAGGATAGGATCATCTATTAAAGCTATTTCAAACGTATCGTTCTGAGAGAAAGTCTCAGGTTCTTCATCGGTCAGTTCGATCCTTTGGACAAAAGCCGCGGTATTGGTATATGAAGGGATCAAATCTTTCGTAATACTCGCGCCCTTGAAGATATTGGTAAGTTCATCCCCGGTGATGATAACCTTTTCATCCTCTGCCTCACCAGGATCAGAAGTCTTGGGCGCAAAGACTTCTGGGGATGTTTCCCGCCGGCTTACAAGCTCTTTGAGCGTGGATACCTCATGCCGTATCAACGTTAATTCTTCCAAAATGTTTCTTAACAATTGCCCTGCCTCTTGGTCTAGGCTGGGAATAGTTTGATGAACTACCGGGACGTGCTCCGGTGCTTCCTCTTGAGAAAACGTTGCATCTGAATCCTGAGGGGGTGCTGAATCAAGCACAGGACGTGAGGCGTCAAGAAAATCTTCAATTACAATATCCTCGAGGTCAGCAGTAACCCCATCATTACGGATATGATCCTCATCTAAATTCTCGGTAATCGAACCCTCACCTGTCTTTTCTTTTTTTTCTCTTTTTTCTAGAGGATAGATAAAATCCTGCTGTTTGGCGGAAGGATCTGGTTCAAGAAGTTCCTCAGCCAGTGCTTCATCTGGGAGATTGAACATATCAGCAATATCCGGTATCCCGTCTGAAATGGTCTGAGGTTCACTTTTTACCCATACCCCATAGACATCAAGTTCCTGAGATGATCCACCCTTTTCCGAAAGATCACCGTTATAGTCTACCGTGGACTTTTCACCTATCATCACCGCTCCTGCAGGACTAGCTCGTTAGTTATCCTATTAACTCTTAATATCGGCCACCACAACGGATTCTTGAGATACCGGGACGCGGGGGCCGGGGAGATTCCTAAAGAATACCGAGAGAAAATCCGTAATTATAGATAATGGGGTCCGTAAAATATCTCATTCCCATCTGGGTTGGGATTCTTGTTTATACGTTATTCTCAATAATACGGGGACCGGTAGGCTTATCTGCATATAATCAACTCCACCAGGAACATGATAAACTCTCGGAAAACATGGAATCTTTAAAACGAATTAATAAAGAACTAGAAATTACCAAAGATGCCCTCATGTATGATAAAGAAACCATCGCTATGTATGCCCGGGATCTGGGGTATAGCAGGAACAACGAGCGGTTCATCCGGATTGTGGGTCTTGAGGGAGTCAGGAAACCCCAGAGTGAAGCAGGTCAACTACTCACCGCACTTGAACCCCAGTATATTTCCGACGCCACGATCAAGATCGTAGCCTTTTCTCTTGGAGCAGGGCTTTTTCTCTGTATGTGGCTCCCTGATTTCTTAGAGACTCGGCAAAACCGCCGCAGGAATCGGAAAACCAGCAACATCCACCCTGAAGGACCTTGGGAAACAAACAGACAGACATCCCCGCGGGGAAGTGATTGCTGAGCTGATTTCAGGACGTAACCGTATGCTCTGCTGCTTGAAATAACCCTGAGCCTTGGGTTATTATGCCCTTTTAAGGAGTAAATGCCCCATGATAGAAGTTCAGGGACTCACCAAACGGTACGGCCCGGTTGAGGCAGTACGGGGTGTATCGTTTACCGTAGGCACCGAGCAAGTCCTCGGCTTCCTCGGCCCTAACGGAGCCGGGAAGACCACCATCATGAAGATCCTTACGGGATACCATTTCCCTTCTGCAGGAAGCGCCTTAGTAGCCGGCATTTCTGTTCAGGAGGATCCGGTGGAAGTAAAAAAGCGTATCGGCTACCTGCCGGAAAGCGTTCCCCTCTACGGAGATCTCACGGTAGATGAATACCTTTCTTTTATAGCTGATGCCCGGATGATTCGGCCAGATGCCCGGCAAGAAGCCATACAGAGCAGCCTTACGGCTTGCGGCTTGGAACAGGTAGCAGGAAAAACCATCGAAACCCTGTCTAAAGGGTATAAACAGCGGGTGGGCTTGGCCCAGGCTATTATCCATGATCCTCCCATCCTTATCCTGGATGAACCCACTTCAGGATTAGATCCGAATCAGATCATCGAAATCCGGAATCTCATCAAAGAACTGGGAAAACGAAAGACCGTGATCCTTTCCACCCATATCTTGCAGGAGGTTGAGGCGGTTTGTTCTCAGGTGCTCATCCTCAACGAAGGCCGTATTGCCGCGCAGGGCAGGCCAGAGGAAATCGCCGGAACCCTCAAAGGAACCGACACCTGGGAATTGACCCTCAAAGGCGCGGATCTGCCGGGGATCACCGAGAAAGCCCGGCAGCTCACCGGTACCGGCGCCGCGGTGAGCGTCCAGGAAGGGGAAGCCCCTGGTACGGTCCACCTGCGCTTTACCCTGGGAAGGGATAGTACCGAAAGTATAGACGGGGAGCGGATTTTTGACTGGGCTGTGGCCGAGGGTCTTAAAATCTTACAGATGCACCAGAAGAAACTCAGCCTAGAAGACATCTTCGTAAAACTCACCGGTGAGGAGGGCGCTGCATGATAAACCGCGGTGTAGCACACAAAACCCCGGGAAAAGCCTTGGCCTTAGTACGGAAGGAACTCTATTCGTATAGTATTGCCCCTTTCTTTTACGGCATCACGGTGTTTTTTCTCCTCTTTGTTTCGATATGGCTCTTTTACGTGCAGCGCTTCTTTACTTTAAATACCGCGACCTTGCGGCCTTTTTTCGCGGCCTTTCCCTTGGGCTTTGTCCTGGTGATCCCGGCTATCACCATGAAAGGCTGGGCAGAAGAACGGAAGCTCGGAAGCATTGAACTGCTGCTCACCATGCCCTTCTCTGAATGGGATCTGGTGCTGGGAAAGTTCATCGCTTCCTTCACCGTGCTGGGGCTTATCATCGCCTTGACCATCCCCGTACCCTTGAGCCTCCTGCCGCTGGGAGACTTTGACGGGGGGGTGATTCTGGGTGAATATGCCGGGGCGCTCCTTTTGGGGGCCAGCGCCACGAGTCTTGGGCTTTTGCTCTCGTGCTTATTCAGAAACCAGGCAGGGGCCTTTTTGGGAAGCGCCGTGGTACTCCTGATCATGATGTTTATCAATCAGACTACCCTGACCCTGAACCTCCCGCCTCTTGTAAGCGAGGGGATCAACTTCTTTTCCCTGTCCTTTCATTTTGAAACCTTTTCCAAGGGTATTATTGATACCCGGGATCTCGCGTTCTTCGTATTGACTACGGTGTTGTTCTTGTTTTTGAACACCCGGGTCCTCATATTCAGGAAATGGAGGTAAGGGATGACGCAACAAGAAGTACGGATCATCACCGGTTTAAGTGTGCTTGCCCTGATTCTGGGGCTTTTAGTAAGCCGCCGCCTGTGGTTCAGGATCGACTTGACAAAGAATCACGCCTATACCATTTCTGAGGTTTCCCGGAAACTGTATACGGAAATCCCTGACCAGGTACGGATCACCTATTATCTTTCGGATAAACTAGCAGCCATGCATCCCTTACCTGGGGAGATTGAAGACCTGTTGCGGGAATACGCGGCCTATTCCCGGGGGAAGATCCGATTCATCCGGCGGGATCCTGCCAAGGCAGGGCTGGATCAGGCGGTGGAGCGGCTCGGTATCCAAGCCCAGCAAATTCAGACCGTGGAGCGAGACCAGGCTAGTGTTGCCACGGTCTATACCGGTATCGCCATTGAGTACCTGGACCAAGTTGAGGTATTACCTGTGGTGTTTTCCCTAGAAACCTTGGAATACGATTTGACTTCCCGGATTCGGTCCCTGGTGCGGGGCCTCGATCGGGAGCTAGGGGTTATCGTGGCGGATACATACCGGCAGTGGACGAGTGATTATCAATACCTCAATCAAAGCCTGGCCCAATCAGGTTTCAGGGTACGGCTCATCAATGGAGGGGATGAAATCCCTGATGCCTTGCCGGTGCTGTTTGTCCTGGGGGGAACCGAGGATTTGGATGAATGGGCGCTTTACCGTATAGACCGGTATATTCAAGGAGGAGGCAAAGTGCTGTTTGCCCTGGAAAGCGTGTTTATCGATACGCAGGGCAACCTCAATGCCCGGCTGCTGATGGATAAGGGCTTGCTGGCTATGGTTTCATGGTACGGCGCCACGGTAAAACCAGAACTGGTCTTGGATCGGTCTGCGCTGCCCCTGCAATATCAGACTCAGAACCCAAGCGGCGCCATTCAAATACACCTGGTTCGGTACCCCCATTGGATAGGGATACTGGAAGAAAACGGTAACAAACAGCATCCGCTCACCGCGCAATTCAGCGGGGTAGATCTATTCTGGTCGAGTCCCCTTGAACTGAATCCTCCGGACCAGGTGAGCGGCGAGCCGCTCTTTACCAGTTCACCGGAAGCGTGGCTACAGACCAAGGACTTTACGGTGGATCCGGTTATGGGGGCTGCGCTTTTTGAACGCGAAGCCCTGGATACCAAGGGGGTAAAGGTATTGGGAGCTGCGCTTTCCGGCAGGTTTCCCAGCTATTTTGCCAATCTGCCCAAACCGGTCAGGGAGGGGGCTGCTGAGGAATTACCGGAGCTGCCTGCAGCATCCCAGGAATCCCGGATCATCGTTATTGGGGATACGGATATAGCCTCGAACTTTACCCGAGGGGAACCGCGGAACTTTGATTTTCTTGTCCAAGCTGCATCCTGGCTGGGTAATGATGATGATATCATCGGTATTCGGAACCGAGAGAACCAGGGAGGACGCCTGGATAAGATCCTTAATGAAGAAAAACGGGTCATGGCTATGGTGTTTGCCCGGATTATCAATGTGGTATGCATCCCCCTGGGGGTTGTGGTGGTGGGAGTCTGCTTTGCCTGGAGACGGCGTTCCCGGATAAGGAGCTTACATAATGGTGTATAAAAAGAAAGTGCTTTTCCTGTCAGGTCTTGTAGGGGTCTTGGCGCTCCTCTATGGAGGAACCTTGATTTTTGAGCCTGAACGGGTGAATTCCCGGAATGCCGCGTTCCAATGGCTCGACCCTAAGATGCTGGACGAAGTTGAGCGCATAGAACTATCCGGCTTAGGAGATGCTCTTAGCCTGGTACGGAAAGATACGGCTTGGGTTGTTTCCCGGGATGATGGGGAGTATCCGGCAAAACTTGAGCGGATTGATGATTTCCTGCGGCTCCTTTCCACCAAGGGAAGTTACCCGGTTCGGGGAACCGAAACCGCTTCCCATGAACGGCTGGGGCTTACCGAAGACACGGCATCCCGGATCCTGATCCAGGGAGGGGCTGTAGGCTATCCCTTGCTTGATCTCTTGGTAGGGCATCGGGATCCTACTGGGCGGGAGGTATACCTCAGAACCCAGGATCGTCCAGAGGTTCGTTCTGGGAATGATAGCTTTTCCGGGTACATCTCCGGTTCTCGGACATCCTGGTACAATCTTCGCCTTTTCCCGGACCAAGAAAATGCGGTCGAATCGGTTCAGCGCGTTACCGTGGAGCCCCTTACCCTTGAGGCAACTGCAGAAGAGCAAGAGGGACCGAGTATGCCGGAACCGTCCTTTAGCCTGAGCAGATCTGGCGGGGGCTGGATTATTGAGGGCGCCTCGGTGAACGAACTGGACAATCAACGGGTAGAATCGTATATACGGTCGATCTTGGAAGCCGAAGGGGAAGATTTTATCCCTGCTTCTGAAGCAAGTACCGACGATGGGTTTACCCAAGGCAGGATCGTCCTGGATTGGGGAGACGGTCTGAGCCGTAGTATCAGGATAGGCCCGGGCTTAGAAGCAAACCAGCGGAGTGCGGTGGTTTCTGGTACTCCTTGGGTATATGCCTTGGCAGAATGGACGGTAAACCGGATATTCAGGGCTGCTTCGTATTTTGAGAAGCCATAAAAGCCCGGTATTTCTCAGGATCGCTTTTAAAGGCGACAATAGGAGCAGAAGCATCTTCCCGGGCTTTTTCCAAGGCTTGGCTTGCTTCAAGCATGAGTCGTTCTGCGGTGATGAATCTTCCAGCCCGGGAGCTCATACCGATATACAGGTTTCCGTGATCCTGAGAGAATTCTGGGTGTTTGTCTAAAACCTGCTGGTGGAATTCGCCTGATTTGGCAAGTCCCTGATCCAGATTAACATCCGGCAGGATAAGGGCAATACCCCAGGGGTTTTTCTCAAAAATGAGGTCTGGGAGGATGAAAAACCGTACCGCCTCATCGGTAATCAAAGGATATACGGTATCAGGCTGTGTAGATTCCAAGGCCATGATCATGAATACCATATCCTGTTCAAAAAAAGCGCAGCGATGCAGCTCTGAGGCAAGTCTATCCCGGGTAGCGGATTCTTCACCGAGATGTTTACCCAAAAGGCCTTGGACTTCCTCTGCGGAGGGGGGGGGAGCCGTAGGCCCTGAGCTGAAGAAGGGGTCTTCAGGAGCGCTCGGCTTATCCTTTACCGGGGATTCTTCAGGCTCTTGGGGTACATAAGGGGCGCTCGGCTTAGTCTTGGAGGAAGATTTCACCATCGGAGGGTAGGCAGTCTGGGCTGGGAAGAATTGCAGTATCAAGGTCAGACAGGCTATGCCAAAGGTAGCGGTAATCACAAAAAGGGTATATTTTAAAATAGTGAGGATCCGGTTATAATCAATCATGTTGTAGACCGCACTGATATATACATTCCGCATATTGGCAATCTGCACACTTTCAATAAAAGGCTTTTTTGAGATGCCGAATTGGGCTTTGAAATGGGGGACATCACCGCTCCAGTTCACCGTCTCTCCCTTAAAACGTTCGAAGGTGTAGTTCCCGGCAGGTTCTGCGGAGAGAATCGCCCCTTGTAGAGTTTTTGATGTTCCCAAAGCATCCAGTATCTTCTCCTTAAATACTTCGGTCATAAACCCTTGGGCGCCTTCAGAGGTGGAGATATTCACAAGATTGAAAAATTCTTGTTCCGCTACATTCCGCCGCTCCTTAACATCGATATAGAGGCGGAATCCCGAAAATCCAATCGCTGCGATATAGATACCTATACATAACCAAGCAACGATAGAGGGATTTATAATTGTTTTAACCACGGATTTAGACTTGGGTTCATTACCAGCATGAGCATGATTTTTCCGCATACCCTATTATCGGTTACGATACGGTTACTTTTAATTGTTTCCTTTAGAGGATCGGGATTATGCGGGGAGAGACGACGTGGGGTGGCTCATCAAAGGACATCCGGCATGGAGATACGGTGGATACAAGGGTCCTGTACCCTAGTTTGACAGGATAAAGAAAGCCCTGCCCAAATCTGATATGGGGTCAGTTTTATGGACTCAACCCCCCTTAACGTGTGCCATAAGATCTTACTGAGGAAATGAGCGGTAATAGAGTCAGTGAATGACTTTCTAAAGAACAGCTGCCAGGTGGAACACCGTCGGCACTGCAGCCCGGTCAATTTCCTAGTCAACCTACTGGCGGGGTTATCAGCCTCATAAGCCGTCCATGCGGGGCTTCCACGATGAAAGGATCCTGCCTTTTCTTGTTTAACTTTTCATCGAACTCACATTACTATAGGGAAATGTATACCGGGAGTAGCGGCTGAAATGGGAGGATAAGGGACACTCTATAACTTGCAGGTGATTGACGAGCAGAAAAAATAATTAATTCGCCAGCCTCGTTAGGCTACATTACATGATTTACTTTATTATTTAAATTTCCTAATAATGATACAACCTTCTGATATTCATCCATTATAGATTTATATAATGCTTCCATCTTTACTGTATCGCCGCTTTGCTTCGCTTTATATATTTCCAACGCAAGCCTATGAAACTCTTGATGCTGTTTTTCAAGCGTCTGGTAATGGTTATTATTTTCAAATTCTTTCCCTTCCCCGTATATCCATTTTCCAAGATCGCATGTTATATAATCCTTGTTGGTAACAACAAGATTTTCTTTACGATCGTCAAGAAACGCCCGTAATTGCGCCAGCCAGTTGCGGTGCATCAATACTATTAACTCATAATTAAAAATAGTCCCTTCTTTTTCAAGGAAACCGCTTTTTTCAAGTTCTTTATATAAAGCCGTCATGTTTTTATCGTTATCTACGGCGAATTGACTTATGTCGCTTTGCGCACCGGTTATATCCATCGCGTTTTTGTGTACTTTCCCTATATCCTTTACTATTCCACCGGCGTAATCGGTAATCTTTCGTAACGATTCTTCAATGTTTTGAGAACCGACGGCCATTTTCTTGCTTCCCCCTGCGATTTCCACTGAAAATTCCCGTACTTCATTGAAGGCTTTTAATATTTGATCCATGCCTATTGATAATTCCTCGGCGGAGTGTGCTATTTCACTAAATGCGCTTACAAAATTATTGGTTTCGTTTTGTATATTGTTAAAGGTTTCCTCGGCGATGCGGCTTGCTTCTTTAGCTTCGTCAATTTTAGTTACAATATTTTTTATTGATTCGGTAATTGATTTTGAGTTTACGGATGCGCTTTCCGCAAGTTTGCGTACTTCGGCGGCGACTACCGCGAATCCTTTCCCGGCTTCCCCTGCGTGAGCAGCTTCTATCGCGGCGTTCATTGACAGAAGATTCGTCTGCGCCGCTATGCCATTGATTACCTGAACCACACCGGAAATATTGTTTACCAGGGTAGTTACTTCCGATATTGCGTGTCCCAAAAGACTAATCCGCTGCGATCCTGTTTCCAGCGTTGCTTGCAATTTCTCAAGGGCTTCTGTTTTCCGCCTGGTAATATTTTCCACACTATGAACATTGGCGTTTATTTCTTCTATAGCTGTTCCTGTTTGGACTATTGATTGTTCATTTTTTTCAAGTTTCACGCCGGTTTGTATAATGGTAGCCGTAATCTGTTCAGACGCCAAAGACGCTTCGCTGATTCTTTCATAAAGTGATTGGTTTTTCTTTCCTATAGAACTGATATTTTCACCTATTTGACTGCCGGCGTTGATCGCAGCGTCAAGGGCTTTTGAAACGCGTCCGTTTATTTCGTTTGAGTTCTTTTTGATGCCGTTTAAAAACTGTACCACGCTTTTCCAGGCGTCTTCTTTTTCTGTTGATTGTTTGATACTTTCTACATAATATGACTCTGATTTTTTATCAAAAATTATATGCCATATAACGCTGAAAACCACAAAAAAGACTACGGAACAGACCGGAACAGGGAGACCCAAAAAAGAGCCGATATTTCCCCCAACTACCACGACCACAGCCGACAGGACTGTGAACAGCATAGAAGACCGTTTCATGCGTAACTCCATCGCTTAATATCTTGAACGCGCTCACGACTATTTAATGCAAGTATAACTCTTTCGAAACTTACACCCAAAAGTATCCTTACTTGGTGTTTGAAGACCTTTGAAGACTTGCCGGTGTTTTGGATACCGTTGTAACCTGATAGGCTTCCCGTAAGCCTCCACTATGGTAATCACCGTATCCAATTAGGCAAAAAGAGTCAAGTGGCCAAAACACAGAAATTTCCGCAAGCATATACATTAGCCCGGTTCAGAGGCACGTTGCGATTGAAAAAGAAGCCGTTCGAGATACTCATTCGACCAAGCCATCTGTTTCCTCTTCCCCAGATAAACTCGATATATATACCGCACTCTACCGTCACTTCCTCGGCTTTGGCGTATCGTTCGATGTCTTCCCATTCCAGAAAATCATGCCAAGTCTATAACATCCGGATCCCTGCAGAAAACGGCTCAGGATCAACCGCTTTTCGTGAATTCTGAAATATGCTATACTCAAAACGGAGGGATGAGATGGCTCATTGTGTGGTGCCTGAAGCTGAAGCCATACTAGACCAGGAATTTCCGGTCTTGGATAAAGGTTTCATCAGGCTGGTAGATTATTTAGGAGGAGATGAGCGGGTAGTGCAATCCGCTCGAGTATCCTACGGAGCGGGAACCAAGGGATACCGAGAAGATGGAGGGCTCATTGATTACCTCATAAGGAACCATCATACGTCGCCCTTTGAACAGGTAGTAGTAACCTTTCATGTAAAACTGCCGATTTTTGTGGCTCGCCAATGGATACGGCACCGGACTGCCCGGCTTAATGAGATCTCAGGCCGGTATTCGGTGATGCAGGAGGAGTTTTACGTGCCGGTTCCCGATGATGTAGCCTTCCAAAGTGCTGACCATAAACAAGGCCGTGCAGAAGCCCTGGATCCAGGGATTGCCGAAAAGATTTGTACGGGTATGGCAAGCGCCCAAAAACAAGCTTATACCGATTATACGGCGCTTATTGAGCAGGGGATTGCCCGGGAATTGGCCCGGATAAACCTACCCCTTTCCCTGTATACTGAGTTGTACTGGCAGATTGATCTGCATAACCTGTTTCATTTTTTGGAGCTTCGCCTGAGTGCCCATGCTCAAAAAGAAATCCAGTGCTATGCCGCGGTCCTGTTGAGCATCGCGAAAAAAGTGGCTCCCCTATCTTGTGCGTCCTTTGAAGGGCATATCCTTGAGGGAGTTTCTTTTTCCCGGGAAGAGTTCAGGGAAATCAGGCGGCGTCTGGGGGAGGCTCCGGGAACCGCCTCGGGGACAAACCTGCAAGGGAAAGACTTAGAGCGCTTTGAGGCAAAACTCCAAGGCTGGGGATAGGGCTTGTTGCCTTTATCAGCGGTATGATGGAGCTGTTTAATACGATAAGGTAATGCGGTTTCAAAACTGAAGTTTGAAACCGCATTAGTTATATTAAAGAAAAAAGGAGATCAGCCTATATGAAATTCACCTGTGAACGGAGCGTTCTGCTTAAAGAAATCGCCATAGCTCAGGAAATCATTTCCTCAAAAAATGCCATTTCCATACTGTCTAATATCTATCTTGAAGCTGAACATGATACGCTTTCTGTCAAGGCTACGGATATAAAGGTCAACTTTGAAACCAAGGTTCCGGTGCTCGTTATAGAACCGGGATCAACCACGGTGTTTGGGGATAAATTCTTAGGGATCCTCAATGCTATTCCTGAGGGAGAGCTTGAGTTTGAGCAAATTGAGACGAAAATAACGATTAAACCTACCTCCAAAAAGATTAGGTTTCAGTTGAAGAGCATTGCCTCTGAGAAATTTCCCGAATTTCCCGTGCCTAATACCGATGATGCGTTTGAAATGCCGGTTAAGGATTTCAAAGAGATGATCCTCCAGACTATTTTTGCGGTCTCTGATGATGAAAGCAGGTATTTCATGAACGGGGTATTCTTGGAAAAGACCGAAGATAAGATCGTCATGGTTGCCACTGACGGCAGGCGCTTGGCCTACATCAGTAAAGCCCTTGATGAAGGGATCAAGGAGTTTTCCGGTATCATCATCCCGCCTAAGATACTCAACATCATCATGAAACGGGCAGGAGATGAAGGATTGGTATTGATTTCCGTAACCGATAAAGTCATCTTTATCCGGTTTGGATCCTATAATTTATCTTCCGTGTTAATTGAAGGGCAATTTCCCAATTACCATCGGGTTATTCCTGAAAGTCAAAGCTATTCGTTCTCGGTGAACCGCCTGGAAATGCTTGATGCTCTCAAGCGGGTCTCCCTCTTGGTCGAACAAAAGTCCCATAGGGTGTATCTGGGGCTTAGTTCCGAGACCATAGCGGTGTATTCTGAAGAAAGCGATATAGGAACGGCAAAAGAGGAGATTTCTTGTAAATACCAAGGGGATGAACTGTCTATTGCCCTCAATTACCGGTACCTTGAAGAACCCTTTAAGGTAATGGATAACCAGGAGATCACTATTCAGTTTACCGAGGCGACCCGGGCCATAACCATCATGCCGGATCCTCCTCAAGACTTCTTCCACATTGTCATGCCTATGCAACTGTGATATTTGGAACGCTGCGTACCCTTGGGTTTCGGAATCTTGCAGATGCAGAGGTTAACACTCAGGGAAAAGATATCTTTTTGGTCGGTGAAAACGGACAGGGCAAGACCAATTTCCTTGAGGCAGTCTATGTCTGCTCGTATGCTTCATCCTTCAGGGGAGTACTGGATAAGGAGCTAGTGCGGGATGGGGAGCAACAGGGGGCTGTAGCTGCCCATTTTGCCGGTTCTGTTGAAAGTCCTGGTTCTGCTGATCCGCAGCTTTATGACCAGGTGTTGGTTACCTATGAACAGCACAAAAAAAACGTATACCTGGACGGAAAACCCATTGAGGATCGGCGAGACCTGCTTGGGGTGCTCCCGAGCATTGTGTTCTGTCATGAAGATATGGAATTCGTTACGGGAAGCCCAGAACGGCGGCGCTGGTTCTTTGATCAGACCCTGGGGCTTTCTGATCTGAGCTATCTTGAAGACCTCCGAAAATACCGCCGGGTTCTTAAAACCAGAAATACCCTGCTCAAAACAGGGGATGACCGTATCCTCTCCATGCTGGATGCCCTTGACCCGCAGCTTGCTTTTTATGGGCTTAAACTCATGGAAAAGCGAGAAGAGGCTGCGGCAGGTTTTTCTGCACTCTTTGGTACCCTCTATGGACAGGTTACCGGTCTTGATCAGCTTGGGCTTCGGTATATCCCTTCCTGGAAGGCTATGAGCCTTGAGGGGATCAGCCGTTTTTTGGAGGAGTACCGGGAAAGGGATAGAAGCGCAGGCATTACCCTTTCAGGCCCCCATCGCGATCGCTACCTTTTTATCCGAGGACCACTTGAATTTGCCGGGAAAGCATCCACAGGCCAACGGCGGCTCCTTGCCCTGCTCTTGCGGGTTGCTCAGGCCCGGCGGTTTTCCACGATAACCGGGAAGTACCCTGTGCTGCTTCTGGATGACGTACTTTTAGAGTTGGATCATGAAAAACGGCGAAAATTCCTGGGAGTGCTTCCTGAATATGAACAAGCCTTTTTTACCTTTCTTCCTGATGAACCCTATCAACGGTACCGTAAATCCGGGGCCTTGGTGTATCAGGTGTCCCAGGGGTCCCTCAGTTTAGTATTTGATTCTTGATGAGGTAATAAAATGGGGAATAGTGGAACAGAAGATTTTTGGAATAACAGGTTTATAGATGAATTTTGAGTCAATGCGTATAAAGTTGCTGTTTCAAAACTGAAGTTTTGAAACAGCCTCAGGTATAAAAAAATTAGCGGTACAAGCCTGCTGCGATGATCAAAAGGACGCAAACCAGCAGAACTCCCCAATCCCCCAGGATAAACCCGTACTGTTTATAGGCGCTGGTACGGGTACGGATGTTAAACCCCCGCAATTCTGCAGAAATCGCTCCCCCTTCTATTTTGCGTACTGAAGAAACGAGCAAGGGAACGCATAGGGGCAAGAGGAGCCGTATTTTCTTAACGAAATTCCGGGTATCAAACTCAATCCCCCGGGCAATCTGGGCTTCTATGATTCCCGTCATTTCCGCTGAGAAAAGAGGGATAAACCGCATTGCCGTGGTGAGCACAAAGGTATATTTATAGGGGATATGCAGATACCGGGTCAGCACATTTGCCATATCGCTCATCTGAGTTACCGAGAGCATCAAGGTCAGGGGCATAGTCGCCGCGAGAAACCGTAATACGAAAAGCAGGGAAAACCCGATGCCCCTATCGGTAACCGTAAGGGCCAAGGGAAGCCTGAGCAATACGGTTCCCTGGGGTACAAAAAACACCTGAATCGTAAAAAGAATCAGGGAGAACTTCAGAAGGGATACCAGAAACGTAATCGACCTCCTGATGATTCCTGCTATAGCTGCCAAACCTAGGTTCAAGGTGATAATCCCCAGGATCAGTAGGTGTTGGGTCGTTACAAAACAGGAAGCGCACAGGGTAAACGCGAGGATGAGTTTGGTTAACGGATTCAGGCGATGCAGCAGCGAATTCCCCGATACATAGTCAAGCACTCCGGTCATAACCGCCTCCTGGCCTTGAGCTGTTCTATCAAGGCGTACATTTCATCAACCGTATAAATATCCTCGAACCCTGGTCCCAAAGCCAAGGCAAGGGCCGGTATTTGCGCAGGAAGCAGGGATGTGGCGTCTAACAGGGCTTTGTTTTTCATAATGCCCTTTACCGGCCCATCTCCCACGAGCCTGCCTTTACTCAACACCAAAGCTCGTGCAGCAAAATCTGCCACCACTTCCATATCATGGCTTATCATAAGAATGGTGGTTCCTTCCTGGTGCAGCCGGGACATGATCCCCATAATGGTCATACATTCCCGGTAATCAAGCCCTGTGGTGGGTTCATCCAATATCAAGAGCGGGGGTTTCCGGGCGAGTACCGAGGCCAGGGCGACTTGTTGGCGTTCCCCCCGGCTCATGCCAAAAGGCGCACGGTTCCCGTCCAAAGCAAAAAGGGCCAGCATTTCTTCGCAGCGACGTTCCTTTTCCGCTGCCAGGTTTTCCCTATTCCCCAGCGCATATTCAAGGCCAAAAAGGATCTCCTCCCGCACGGTGTTTTGGCAGAGCTGCCGATCCGGATTTTGGAACAGATAGCCCACGCTGCGCGCGGCACTACTGGTTTTTATGGCTTTGGTATTCTGGCCCTGGATCCACACCGTACCCGAAGAAGGCTTGAGCAGGCCATTACCCAGCCGGCATAGGGTGGATTTTCCTGCCCCGTTTTCCCCCAGAAGGGCCACAAACTCACCGGGGAGGATTGTAAAAGAAACATCTGTTATGGTTCTACTGGTTCCATACGTGAAGTTCACCTGTTCAAAGCGCAGCATGAAACAGCTCCTCCCCGGCTAAGACCTGACGCATCATTGCTTCTCCTTGGGCTAAGGTATGGGGCAGTTCACCGGGATACCAGCCCCGGTGAGAGAGCTTGCTCCCCAGATCCGTTACCCGGGGGATGTTGATCCCCGCGGCTTTCAAGGTATCCACCTGCCTCAGCACTGCGGGAACCGGTCCCTCAAGCAGCAGCTCCCCCTTATCCATAAGCGCCAGGCGTTTGACGAATTCGCAGAGCAGTATGATCTTTTGCTCTATGACAATGATGGTAATACCAAACTGTTCATTGAGTTCTTTGAGATAGGCAAAGATATTCCGGCTTGACTGGGGGTCTAATTCTCCAGTAGGTTCGTCAAGAAGGATAATCCGGGGCCGCAGGGCAGTTATAGCCGCGATGGCGACTTTCTGCTTCTGTCCCCCAGAGAGGGAACTGATGGTCCGCGTCCTGAGTTCTGAGATGCCTGCTGCGGCAAGGGCCTGTTTCAGCCGCGCTTCAATTTCTTCCCGGGGAACCTTGAAGTTCTCAAGGCCGAAAAGGATCTCATCCTCTACCACCGAGGCCACCATTTGAGCATCAATGTCCTGAAATACGCTTCCTACTTGTCGAGCGATGGTTTCGGTACCAGCGCTTATGGTATCAAGACCATTAATAGTAATCTCACCGTAAAAATCCCCAGAGAAATGATGGGGTACGACGCCGTTTATCCCGTAGCTTAGGGTTGATTTCCCCGCGCCAGAGGAACCAATGATCCCCAAAAAGTCTCCAGGAGGTATTTCCAGGTTGATCCGGGAAAGGGCGTATTCCGCACTTCCCCTATACCGGAAGCTCAGGTCTTTTATCCTAATCATGGGTTTTGACGGTTTTCCCGTAACGCCAATTTCAAAGGTATGTACAGGATCTGGACTATGATCGAGTTAATACACGCAGTACCCCCAATAATGGCCATAAAAATAGCCAATGGGGTGGGGGTAATATCCACCCCGGAATAGTACAGCCCATACATTACCCCGATGAAGGTAAAACCGCTTACCAAGGTGCTGAAAAAAGTACAAACAAGCGTCTTTACCGGGATTTTGCATTTTTCCAGGGGCAGTTTCGTCAAAAGACACATAGCCAAGGCCCCGGTTAATTCACTGACGAAATTGATGTAGGGCTGTCCAGGAAAGAACTGACATATTGCCCCTGCCAGAATACCGATAATAGCTGCTTCCAGCAGCCGGGGTTTTATCAGCAGGATGATAAGGCAATACATGGCAATGATGAAGTTAGGCTTCATCCCAAAGTTAATAACCGATCCAACGAAAAACTTGAGTACCGCGCCTGCGGCAAGCAGGATACCGATAAGTAATACATCCCTTATGGGAAGCCCTTTTTTTTCCTGTTGTACCAGTACTCGTTTCTTCGACGTGATTTCCATACACATGCTCCTTGATGTTGTATACAAGCGTTTCTTTTTACAGAAGCGCTTCTTTTTATAAGAACATACTATTACCGGTATGTCAATAGGGAGCATTCATTTATTTTTAGCAAATTTAGGATAAGCCGCTTACTTGTACAGATATACATACAGGCTGATACCCTGTTCCGCTATGTTCCAGCTTAAAAACGGAGAGGCAGCAAGCAATTGTTCAAAACCCTCTTTGGTATACGCGCCGTTCCGTAAAAACGTACCAAAAGAGAACCGCATAAACCCATAATTAAACCCGTGGAGGTGCATTTTTGCTACTTCCGCTTTTCGTATTGCGGCAGTAGTGTTTTTGTTCATGTCGATAATCAGCCCTTTGCCACCTGGTTTTAGCACACGGTGCATCTCCCGGAGCGCCTGGGCTGGGTCGTGAAAATTCTTGAACGCGGCACTACAAAACAAAAAATCAAAGGTTTCTCTGGTAAAGGGCATGGCCGAAACCGTGCCTTGCACAAAATTAACCGTGGCTTTTTCCCGTTTGGCGTTGGTTTTACCGATTTCCACAAAATCCGCACTGATATCCATACCGTTTAGGTGATAATTGCCGAGCTTGGCAAGTTCAATCAAGACATAGCCAGGTCCTGGAGCAACTTCAAGGATAGTATCCCCAGGCTTCACGGTACTGGAAATTTCCTTGGCATACATCTGCAGCTCTTCCCGCCGGTTTTCCCGGGAGTTTTTGTCATACCACTTGGCTAGGCTGCCGGTGATGCCCAGGTCTTT
>JAISGE010000128.1 GCA_031263265.1 Treponema sp. | reverse complement strand
CCGGTAGTATAGGGGATACGTTAAGATGAACGGAGCGTACATGAAACGGGCTGCGAAAAGTACCAAACTATGTTACATCGGTGGAGGATCCCGCAACTGGGCATGGGTCTTAATGCAAGACCTGGTGTTTGAGAAGGAAATTGCCGGCCGTATCGAACTGTACGACCTGCACCTGGAAGACGCGCAGACTAACGAAGTCATTGGTAACCGGCTTTTGGCGCAGCATAACCCTGGACGCTGGGTATTTCATGCCAACCCTTCTCTGGAAGACGCGCTTGAAGGCAGTGATTTTGTGTTTGTCTCGATTCTTCCCGGAGATTTTGCAGCAATGGCCGTAGACGTACACGCCCCTGAAAAATACGGGATCTATCAGCCCGTAGGGGACACCGCAGGACCAGGGGGTATCATCCGTACCTTACGGACCATTCCCCAGTTTCGTAAGATTGCCCAGGCAGTAAGAACGTATGCCCCAAATGCGTGGGTGATCAACTACACCAATCCTATGAGTATCTGTACCCGTACCTTATACAAGGAGTTTCCCGGCATTAAAGCGGTGGGGTGCTGCCATGAGGTATTCAATACCCAGAAACTGCTCGGTACGGTACTTGAAGCAGCGGGCCTTGCCCCCAAGGACAGCATCAAACGGGAAGAAATCAGCACCCGGGTTTTGGGGATCAACCATTTTACCTGGATCGATCAGGCTTCCTGGAAAAACATCGATATTTTTCCTTACTATACCGCATTCGTGGATACCTATGCTGACTCAGGCTTCCGAGGCGCGGTAGCGGCTACCACCTTTGCCGGAGGGTATGCTGCTGCGGAAGACCCTGAAGAAGCGCTGCGGCGCAGGCTCTTTTCCAGCGCGGAACGGGTTAAGATGGATCTTTTCCGTCGCTATGGCCTCATTGCCGCGGCAGGAGACCGGCACCTGGCGGAATTTTGTCCCCATTCCTGGTATCTTGCAAACCCTGAACAGGTAGAATGCTGGGGATTCGCCCTCACCCCGGTATCCTGGCGTATTGCAAACCGGGACACCCTGATAGACCAGGCACGAGCGTACCAGGAAGGAACCAAAACCATGCACCCCGTGCCCTCTGGGGAAGAGGGGATTAAGCTGGTAAAAGCGCTGCTGGGGCTTGGCGCTATGGTAACCAATGTAAATATGCCCAATCAGGGGCAGATGCCTGATTTGCCCCGGGACGCGGTGGTTGAAACCAACGCAGCATGTTCCCGGGATAGTATTCAGCCCCTGGTAAGCCAGGGACTACCCACGGACCTGCGGGCGTTGGTGCTGCATCATGTAATAGCTCAGGAAGGGATCATCGAAGCGGTGTTTGAGCAAGACAAGGAAAAAGCCTTCCGGGTGTTTTCCCAAGATCTGGCCATACAGACCTTGCCCTTGCAGGATGCTCGTTCGCTTTTTGACGAGATGTGTTCAAAAACCCTTACCTCGTAATGGTACTAAGGAGATAAACAGGAAGGATCATGATTGACCGGTATGACTTGGTAACACGACATAATCCTGTTTACTCAAACCTTAAAAAAGACGCGCCTCTTTCAGTAGGCAATGGGACCTTCTGTTTTACCGCGGACTTTACCGGCTTGCAAACCTTTTTTGATGCGTATGCTGCCCCGGATGACGGGTTCCCCCTATGCACCATGGCGGAATGGGGCTGGCATAGCTACCCCGATGCAGCGCCGGATGCTTCCGCTCTTCGCCTTACCCCCTTTGACACCTATGGCCGGGAAGTGGGATATGCAGTGGATGCAAGGGGTCAGGAGGAGCTTTTCAGGTCGTTGCGGCAGAATCCCCACAAATTTCATCTGGGGAACATCGGGTTTACCCTTGCCGGTAAGCCTCTTACCCTGGATACGTGCAAGGCAGGGAAACAGACCCTCAATCTGTGGGAAGGTTGCTTACACTCGGAATGGATGCTGGGGGATATTCCTGTGGTAACTGAAACCTTGGTCCACCCCTTTGAAGACACCCTCTATGTGCGGGTTACCTCATCCCTTGTATCCGCGGGGAAACTGCACGTAGCCTTGTGTTTCCCTTACGGGAGCCACCACAAATCCGCAGCGGATTTTACGGTTCCCCAGCGGCATACGACCGTGCTTACCCATAAAAGCGCCCAGAGTATAGGTCTTGAACGGATGATGGACGGTACAAGGTACCGGGTTACGCTGGGTTTTACGGGCCTATCAATGGATACCGTACCCGCGGGTGTTGGTTCACTTCCTGCGCATACCCTCATCTTGGGGGGACAAGCAGGAGGCCCTGAAACCCTGGACCTGGCTTTTCGGTTTGAGAGCCTCAGCATACCAGCGATGGAGCTAGTGCGAGAGCCAGAAGCGGAAAAAAAGTTTCTCTCCTTTACCCACGCCAAGGACGCCTGTAGTACGTTCTGGAAAACCTATTGGATGAGCGGAGGAGCTATCGACTATTCAGGTTCAAAGGATAGTCGCGCCCCAGAGCTAGAGCGGCGGCTGGTCCTTTCCCAGTACCTCACCGCGATACAAAGCCGGGGGATCTTTCCTCCCGCGGAAACCGGACTTACCTGTAACAGTTGGTACGGCAAGTTTCATCTGGAGATGCACTACTGGCATTCCGCGCATTTTGCCTTGTGGGGCAGAACGAGCGAGCTAAAGAAAAGTTTGGCTTATTATAAAAAAATACTGCCCCGTGCCCGGAGTATAGCCGCGTCTCAGGGCTATCAAGGGGCACGGTGGCCTAAGATGTGCGATCCCCGGGGTTGTAATACCCCTTCCTCCATAGCGGTACTCTTACTGTGGCACCAGCCCCATCCTATCATGCTGGCCGAACTCTGCTACCGGGCATCCCCGGATGAGGATTTCTTACGGGAATACCGGGATATTATCCTTGAAACCGCAGAGTTTATGGCGAGCTTTGTGCATTGGACGGAAACCGAGGGGGTGGTGGGGCCGCCCTATATACCTGCCCAAGAGCGGCATGACCCCACCATCGTGCTGAATGCTCCCTATGAGCTTGAATATTTCCGGTGGGGTTTGCGGCAGGCGGATAGGTGGCTCCTGCGGCTGGGGGAAGCTCCCCGCTTTGGGGAACTGGCGGAAAAGCTGGTCCTGCCGCGGTACAAAGATGGCGGTTATCTGGCCCACGAAAACTGCCCGGACACCTTTAAGGCCATGCCTTTTTACACCGACCATCCCTCAATGCTGGCTATGTACGGGGTGCTCCCCAGTGAAAAAATCGACCCGGCTTTGATGTCAGCCACTCTTGACCAGGTGCTTGCGGTGTGGGATCGGGAGTCTTTGTGGGGTTGGGACTTCCCCATGATGGCCATGACCGCATACCGGCTGGGACGGGTTGAGGATGCTATGGATCTCTTGATGCTGGAGAGTCCCAAAAATACCTATCTTCCCAATGGGCATAACAAGCAGATCGGTAGTAATGCCCTCCCCCTGTACTTGCCTGGAAACGGGGGCTTACTGTTGGCCGCTGCCATGATGGGAGCCAGTAAGGGGGGATTCCCCAAAAGTTTTACGGTTCACACGGAGGGACTGCATGCGTATCTCTGATATACCCATCCGGGATCCTTTTGTGGTTCCAGAAGGGGGGCGGTATTATCTCTTCGGCTCTACGGATAAGGACATCTGGAAAGGACCAGGAACCGGCTTTGATGGGTATATCAGTTCCCCGGGAGCGGGCTTAACTGATTTTGAGGGGCCTTTCCCGGTCTTTAGACCTCCTGAAAATTTCTGGTCCGTGACGAATTTCTGGGCTCCTGAAGTACACCCCTACCAGGGGGCTTGGTATATGTTTGCCACGTTCAAGCCCACACACGGAAGACGAGGTACGGCGATACTCAAAAGTGCATCAGGTATCCTTGGGCCTTTTGTGCCCTGGAGCCTTTCTGCAGCAGGGGTTTCAGGGCCGGTAAGCCCTGGGGACTGGGAATGTTTGGATGGTACCTTGTTTATAGAACAGGGAAGGCCCTATCTGGTGTTTTGCCACGAATGGCAGCAAGTGGGGGACGGGGAATTATGCGCCATGGCTTTAAGCCCTGATCTACGCCAAGCAGCGGGCAAGGCGGTAGTGCTTTTCCGGGCTAGTGAGGCTCCTTGGGTATACCCCCTTCAAGGACGTACACCGGATTCCTACGTGACTGACGGCCCTTTTATGTACCGTACTCAAGGGGGAAACCTGCTTATGGTGTGGTCGTCTTTTGGTAAGACAGGCAACTACTGCGTGGGGGTAGCCCGTTCAGCAGACGGAACCCTCAAAGGGCCTTGGATACAGGAAAAAAAGCCGTTGTATTGCGCTGATGGGGGGCATGGGATGCTTTTCCGCAGCCTTGAGGGTATCCTGTACCTGGCGATACACACCCCAAACCAAACCCCTTTTGAGCGTGCGGTCTTTGTGGCCGTACAAGAAGCCCTTGAACAGGGCGGTATAGTTATGGTATCAAACCCTGAGGAGGAAGTATGCATATAAGAAACCGTATCCTTATAAAAGAGCAGATATCGTCCTATCTGTTCCTTGTTCCGTGGCTGCTGGGTTTTTTTGTGTTGACCCTGTACCCCATGATCTATTCGTTCTATCTTTCGTTTACCGAGTACACGATTCTGCAGCCCCCCAAATGGATAGGATTGCGGAACCTGTTCGTCATGTTTGTGGGTAACGCCGAGTATCCCCGGGATGAGCGGTTCCTCAATTCCCTGTTTGTAACCCTGCGCTTTGTGTTTATTTCCGTGCCCCTGAAGCTGGCCTTTGCCCTGGTCGTAGCCATGTTGATGAACCAGAAGCTCCGCCTGATTCCGTTTTACCGTACCATCTACTACATCCCCACCCTCCTGGGAGGGTCGGTGGCCATCGCGGTACTGTGGCGCAGGCTCTTTGCCGGGGACGGCGCCATCAATACCCTGATCAGGATGCTCAGCGGGGGCGCCATAAACCCACCGTCCTGGATTTCAAACCCCACCTTCGCCATCTACACCTTGATACTCCTGGCGGTATGGCAGTTTGGTTCACCTATGATCATTTTCCTTGCCGGGCTTAAGCAAATACCCCAGGAATACTATGAAGCTGCCAGCGTGGACGGAGCGGGGAAGGTCAAGCAGTTTTTTTCCATCACCTTGCCCAGCCTTTCACCGATTATTTTCTTTAACCTGGTGATGCAGATGATAAGCGCGTTCCAATCGTTTACCCAGGCTTATATCATCTCAGGAGGTAATGGGGGTCCGGTTGACTCAACCATGTTCTACAGTCTGTACCTGTATTTGCGGGGCTTTGCCCATTCCCAGATGGGTTATGCTGCGGCTATGGCCTGGGTGCTGCTCCTTATCATTGCACTCTTGACGGCCTTGACCTTTAGGGGTTCAAATTCCCTCGTAAGCTACGGAGGCGGAGAATGAACAAGCAGACTATACAGACCCTCAGATCCAGCATTTCAAATCTTATCATTATTGTGTTGGGTTTTGCCATGTTGTATCCGGTGATTTGGCTCATTATGGCGTCATTTAAGGAAGGTGCCCAGATATTCAGCGATCCCGGTCTTTTGCCCAAGACCTGGACCATGCAAAATTACCGCAATGGCTGGAAGGGCATAGGTATTGTTCCCTTTAGTACCTTCTTTGTCAATTCGTTTATTATTTGCAGCTTGTGTATTGTAGCCAATGCCATCTTCTGTTCCCTCACCGCGTATGCCTTTGCCCGGCTGCGTTTTAAGGGACGGAATTTCTGGTTCGCGGTGATGATCCTGACCATGATGCTGCCAGGACACGTAACCACCATTCCCCGGTACATCATCTTCCGTTCTTTTGGCTGGATCAATACGTTCCTCCCCTTTATTATTCCTAAGCTTTTTGCCACCGATGCGTTTTTTGTGTTTCTCCTGGTGCAATTTATCCGCAGCCTGCCTAAGGATATGGATGAATCGGCCCGTATTGACGGCTGCGGAAAGTTCGGCATTTACCG
This sequence comes from Treponema sp., assembly GCA_031263265.1. Classification (GTDB taxonomy): domain Bacteria; phylum Spirochaetota; class Spirochaetia; order Treponematales; family Breznakiellaceae; genus JAIRLU01. The sequence continues at coordinate 4,895 of JAISGE010000128.1, read as the reverse complement.
CAGAATTATCGTACCTTTAAGCATGCCGGCTCTTATTACCACCGTGCTTTTTACGTTCCTGTGGACGTGGGATGACTTCTTCAACCAGATGCTCTATCTTAATTCACCGCAAAAATACACGGTGCCTATGGGTTTACGGCTCTTCCTGGATGCTTCCGGGGTTTCCTCCTGGGGTTCCATGTTCGCCATGTCGGTCTTGTCTCTGATTCCCTGTTTTATCCTGTTCTTCTCGTTGCAGAAGTATTTTGTACAGGGAGTTGCTACAACGGGTATCAAAGGGTAGTGTACCCTTTATGCTATTTTTGGAGGTAAACATGAAAAAAGGCATGTTTGTTTTGGTTGCGCTTGCGGTATCAAGTGCAGTGATCTTTGCCAATGGCGCTTCTCAGTCCAGGGAAGGATCGGGTACCGGTTCAGCAGTAGTACGCTGGTCTTTCTGGGGCGGTGAGGCCCGCATCAAGAATACCCAGTTAGCGATTGACCAGTTCACCCAAAACACGGGAATCATCGTTGCTGCGGAGCCTGCTCCTGGAACCGGGGATCACTTCAACAAATTCAAGACCCAGTTTGCCGGAGGCAATGCCGCGGACATCATCCAACTAGGCGGAGACTTTTCCAATCTACAAGTGGGGGACAATGTCGGGTCGGTCCTTCTTTCGCTGGATCCCTTTGTAGCGAGTGGAGTCATCGATCTCTCTAAGGTGGATTCTTCCGCAGTTACCGAAGGAACGGTGAACGGGGTCCTTTACGCCTTACCGTTAGCGGCCAATATGCCGGCTCTGCTCTACAATAAGTCCCTGCTTCAAAGGGTCGGGGCTCCCTTGCCCCAGGTTTCCATGACTTGGGATGAATTCCGGTCCTGGCTTACCGACGTAAAGGGGAAACTTCCCACAGGGATGTACCCCCTGGCCGATAACAGCGCCAACTCAGACCAGAGCGTCTTTTTCGGGTATTGGTGCGGCCAGAACGGAACCGTCATGTGGGATGGTAAGCAAACCCACCTTACCGTAGGGGACGTGCAGAAATACTTTGAGCTTTGGGCTGATTACCGCCGTGCAGGGCTGATTCCCCCGGCAGAAGCTGCGGCGGATTATTCAGAAGCCAATGAGTCTTCTTCCTCCCTCATATCGGGAAAGACCGCGGCCTGTGTGATCTGGTCGAATCAACTGTTGAATTACCAGAATGCCATAGAAGACGAACTGGACCTCATTGAATTCCCCAACGCCGCGATAACCAATACGCTCTGGGGACAGATGAGCCAAATGATGGCTATCAGTAAAAACTCGAAGAATGCCGAAGCAGCGGCCAAGTTTATCAATTACCGCGTGAACGATATTTCGGTATGGAACATCATGGGTGCTGATCCTGGTACGCCGGTCAATGCGGCAGGCCGGTCTGCTGTGGCTACTACCCCCGCGGCCAGGAAGATCGCTGCCTACCTGGATGTGGCAGGCGCCCATGCCCGGCCTCGGGATCCCAATATGCCTGGGGATACCGAATGGAACAGCAGCTTCTTTCTAATTGCCCAGAATGTGGCGTATGGTAAGCTCTCCAGCGCTCAGGCCGGTCAGCAAGTAATGGATCTTATCGCACGGCTTACCCGTTAAGGATAGACCCGTAATCGGGGATAAACCTTAACCGGAGAGGTTATTTCAAAACTGAAGTTTTGAAATAACCTCATTTTGTTGTTTTATGGAAATAAAAAACCGCTGTTCACGGCGATGTTGAGGAAAATTAAATTATGGCACTATTCAAATTGAAAAGAGCATGGTACTCTATTATATTTTTTATCACTATCTGCTGGAGTATACCTACCGAGCTATTATTCCTCATACTTGATGATGAACATCATTTAAATCTTTCAACATTTCTGAAGATGTTCCCGCGTTTTATTATCGGAGGGGTCTGTATGGGTGTGGTTGGTTATTTCATGTATAGATGGAAGCAGAACCGGGGCATGCATAGTGACAGACAAATTAACAGACCGTATCGGCAAAAAAAGGCAAGTTACAAATCAGCATAGTAACAACCATTATTTTTATAGGTATAGCCAGCCTTATTCCAACGTTCAGCCTTTGCATCAATCTATACGCTATAGTTGCATAATTTGATCATTGGTTTTTGTTCGGGAATCATAGGGTTTATCACCCGGTTGTTATACATAAAGAAAGGATAATGGAGAATTTATATGAAATTCGCGTTGAAGGCTCCGTTGGCTTTACAGTTTATAGTAGGAACTATTATAACGGGATTAGGCTTATGGTCAATAATAAAAGATGTGATGTCGCTAAAACAATTGTACAGCCTTGTTTAATCGGCATCCTAATAGCGACATTATGTCTTCTCATTGATGTCTCTGCGCAGGTAAACAGAGGAATATGGTTCATTCTCATCCGCTATGCGGGCATGGTTATACCGTTTATAAATATTGACATGTTTTCGCAACTTGTTTTTGATTTGGTTAAATTTTTAATTATTGCAGGCTTATTTTTGGGCAATGCGGTATACATTACTTGTGTTTTGAAATGGAGAAAAATTTATAATTAGAAACTAAACGGTTTTACCGTGGGGGGTGAAATACTGATATGAAAAGATATATGCCATGTTTAATTATTCTGACAATTTTGATGCTCTCCTGTCAAAACGAGGGGCGGTGGTATCCTGATACGGCGGTCTCTATCACAGCGTTGAATATACAGACGCGGCAAACCAGAAGGCCCTCCAGATTACCCTGGTCATACACAACACCGGCAATACCTCCATAACCGCAAGCACGATAACGGTTCAAGTCCACATTAGGGATAAAGCCATAATCGGGGATAAACCTTAACCGGATTATCTCCGGTGTGTACAATTTTTTCTGAATTTGGTTGGGATATATAACAGGCTTATTCACGACCGTGATTAAGCCTGGTTCGCGATCCCCGGATTCCATCGAACTCACCTTATAAACTCCAGGTCATCACCAGCGTTAAGCAATTCGCATGTTTTTTCGTGGCGGGAATGGTGCCGGAGGCGGTGTAGGAGGCAATTTCAGCCGCGAAGGAGGTGCTTAGGCCGAGGGATACGTGCGGCGAGATGGGGCGGGTGTAGGCCGCGTCAATGAAGAGCCAGGAGGCGGTACCGGAGCTGAGGCGGCTTGTGCCGGGGTAGGTCCAGAGACAGAAGCCGAGAAGCCCCAGGGAGAAGGCGCCCTGTTTCGGGTGCATAAGGCTGAAAGATAGTTTTGTGTTGACGCCGCCGCCGTAGTTTTTCCTGGTCGCTTCAGCGGTGTCAGGCGCATAGTAGTTTGAGACTCCGAAGAAGGTGCTGCCGGCGTGGGCTTTTACTTCCGCACTCCAATCGTGATCGAGCGCGCGGTGGTATTTCACAGTCCAGTCGAGGGCAGTGCCGAAGTAGTCGATGGTGGAGTCATCCATGCGAAATTCCCCGAGGGAGAAGAAGTCATAGTGCAGGGTGAGACCGGTGCTGAGGGCATGGGTGGTGTCTGGGGAGAACGAAAAGAGGTAGCCGTCGGAAGTAACGCGGGCGTCGAGATAGCGTCCGGGGTTAAGACCGAAAGAAACAGCAGCTTCAAAGTGCTCATACGGGACAGGGCTTGATTGCGTGAAAGGGTCGCCGTATACGACGTTGAGGCCGACGTGGGCGGCAGGACCATAGAAGGAGTAGATGTTTTCCGCTACCCCGGATGATGTGGAGAAGGCGGCAGAAGAAGCGCCGAATCCGGCGGTGAGGGAGAAGGCCTGGAGCTTGCCGCCGGCAGGGTACCGGTGTTTGCCGGTGATGAGGCGGTTGAACCCATCCATAGGGCTTATGAGGAAGGTAAGGGGCGCGGGAACGCCGGCGGCATCGGCTTCGAGGTAGAGGCGATGGAGCATTTCACCGAGGGGCGCGGCTGCGATGGTCGTGGTGATAAAGTCGTTGATGGCGGCGTGCTGGCCTTCGCCGAAGGCTTCCCAGGTGAAGCTGCCCAGGGCGGTGAAGCCGAAGGATTCGTAGAAGCTAAAGCCGTTGGCGCGGCCGGCGTTGAAGTATATTGAGCCTTGATAGGGATGGCCGAGCTGGTTGACCTTGAAACCGTCGGCGGCCTCCCACTCCCAAGGATCGGTGAAATTAGCGCGGATTATTTCTGGGGTTGGCCGCGCCCAGTCAAAGTTAAACATGAAGCTGGTGATGCCTATAAGGACGAGGTTACTGAAAAGAGCCTCGGCTGCTGCGTTGGTAAAACAGAACATATCCTCAATTCCTTTTTTTTAGTAGGTACGTTTACCTGATGTTCCTTGGTTCAGTCATTGAAATTAATATATCCTGATATTTACGATAGGTCTTCATAGAAACATAATAATCAAACCACACCAAAAATAGCGCCGCCAATCCAATCGTACCGGTTATTGTTTCCTTAAGGGTAACATTGAAATCAGGGACTAAATCATAAAATCGTATATATACCATTCCTATAATAAGCAAAGAAGCAAGCATTTGTTTCCAAATTCTTGGTCTCAATTTATCAAGCATTTCTACCGTTATACACAACGTGTCCATTAGTTTCTTAATCTTCCTTATGGTTACCTGTTAATTGTTCTTTACATGGGGTATCCAATTCTTTCTTCATGTCTTTTTTATAATAGAAAGAAAAATCTATACATACCCAATGCAGCCAAAAGAACATATCATGAAAGGGTTTGAGTTCTTTCATATCACGTTTCAAAGCCTCCCCCTTTCCTGCTGTCCTACCGTGCTTTTTCCCCATGATACTTAATAAAGTAACTAAATTTTTTTATCCTGCCATGACAACCTGGAAGAAGGTGTCTTTTTTATGGACACTATCGGGTAAAATGTCCAGTTTCATTTTGAGAAAAATGCAATAGGTGCTTATGGATTTTGCGGATAAGCTC
>JAISGE010000108.1 GCA_031263265.1 Treponema sp. | reverse complement strand
TTCTCAAAACATTTAGCTACCGCGCATCGGTAAGCCAGGCACTGCCCGCACTTGAACACAACGCAAAAGATATGCAGGCGCTTGGTATTCTTAGGGCGGATGTCGATGTTGATAAGCTGATAAAAGACGTTTATGTTGTTGTTCCAGGTGTTCCCGACTCGCTTTTTTAATTTTTTATTTTTTTTATAAGAGAGGTTAGATAGTTTATGTTTACCGTAACGAATTGGTTGGTAGTTCTTTGCTTGGTGGTATTTGCCGGACTCATGGGCTTGTTGGCGGTGCTGCGCGACAAACTGGGGTTTACGGCTCGCGTGGGCTTGGCCCTGGTGATAGGCGCTGTTTTCGGCGTTGTCTTGCAGCTTCTTTTCGGTGCAGAGACCGCGACCGGCGCAGGGGCTTCAATTAAAAAGTGGATAAACATTGTTGGTTCCCTTTTTACTAAATCTTTGCAGTTGATCATCGTGCCGCTGGTGCTGGTATCCATTATCAACGCGATTACGAAATTGACCAGTTTCGGCGAGGGTTTCAAAAAAGCAGGGCGGATCATCGCCTTCCTCCTCGTAACCACCGCTGTTTCCGCGGTCTTTACCATAATCGTCGTTCGGCTTTTCAATTTAAGCGCGGATCATCTGATTGAATACACCGCGTCCACATCCCAACCCGCAGACGTGGCATCGACCATCATCAATCTGATACCGAACAATCTTTTCGCCGCGTTTTCTTCCAATTCCGTGTTACCAGTTGTATTTGCCGCGGTATTACTCGGCTTTGCGTATTTGGCGGTTAAAAGGGAAAATGCGGAGTTGGGAATGCGGTTTGAGGCGTTTCTGGAAACCGCGTATGCCCTGGTGCTGAAGATGGTCCACTTTGTGATTAAATTCACCCCGTACGGTGTTCTGGCAATAATCACCGGCCGCGTCGCTTCGGGGAGCGGTCAGTTCATCATCCAGCTTGGACTGGTGATCGTGGCGTCCTTTGTTACCATGCTGCTGATATTCATTATGCATCTTGTTATTGCCGCGGTAGGAGGGATTTCCCCTTTGTTGTATCTGAGAAAAACCGCCCCTCCTCTGCTCTTTGCCTTTAGCTCCCGAAGCAGTGCGGCGACCGTACCGCTCACGATACAAGCCCAACGCAGCCTTGGTGTGGGTGAGGCAAACGCTAACCTGGCGTCGGCGTTGGGTACTTGCATCGGCCAAAACGGTTGCGCCGGGTTGACCCCGCCGATGATAGCGATACTGGTGGGACTCGTGCAAGGCTGGAATGTCTGGTCCCCGGCATTCCTTGTGCCGCTTGTTTTGTATGTAGTGATTGCATCCATCGGAACAGCCGGAGTCGGCGGCGGCGCAATCAATGTTTCGCTCCTCGTGCTGTCCTTGATGGGGCTTCCGATAGAACTGGTTACCATTCTTATCTCGATTGATTTCATCATCGACATGGGACGAACCCTGATAAACGTGAGCGACAGTATTCTGTCGGGTTTCATGTCCGGAAAACTGGAACGGGAGATTAACGAGGATATTCTTTACGACAGGATCAGTCTTGAAGAAATGGAAAAACAGGAACTGCGGACAAAATACAGCGGCGCGGCCGTCTAAAACCGTAAACAGAAGTATATGCAGCCATTTGACGTTAAAACATTGATCGAATTTTTTCCGGTTATTCTCTCCGCGTTGCCGCTTACGCTGAAACTGGTGGGCATTGCCATAACCGCAGGCTTTTTGTTTGGCGCGATCATGGCCATCATGCGGATAGAACGGGTACCCGTGCTTAGGCAGGTGTCGGCCTTTCTCGTTTCGTTCATGCGGGGGACGCCGGTTCTGATTCAGATGTTTGTTATCTACTATGGGCTGCCCATACTGTTTCTCCCACTGGGTATAAACATCGTGCGGGCGGACAAGATGCTTTTCATCTATATTGCGTTCAGCCTGAACTCGTCTGCGTTTTTTTCGGAAATCGTCCGTTCGGCGCTTCTGGCGGTTCCGTCTGTTCAGTGGGACGCGGCGTTTTCCATTGGGCACAGCAAACTGCAAAGCTATCTCAGGATTATCGCACCGCAAGCCGTGGTGATAGCGGTCCCCAGTGTTGGGGTCATGGTTGTAGGGCTGTTGCAAGACACGGCGCTTACCATGGCGATGGGCGTTTGGGATGTTCTGGGCCGGGCGCAGGCCCTGGGCCTCCATTCCTACCATTTTCTGGAAGCGTATATCGATGCTGCGATTATCTTTGTTGTTTTGTCATTCGGCATTCAGCGCGTTTTTTCATATATCGAACAAAAGACGCAGACAAAACGGAAATTGGAGAAATAGGCGGGTCATCCGCCGCATGTATAGTAAGGAGGTTTAGAGCAATATGAAAAAAGCTTTGTGTATCATTACGGTTCTGGTCGTTGCAGGACTCCTGTTGTCCTCATGCCGGAATAAAAAGCAAGCCGCGGAAAGTAATGGTGGAGGCAGCGGCAATACCGTTACCAACATAGTGGTGGGAACCGGGAACAAGTATGAGCCCTACTGCTACGCAGATTCTTCCGGCAACCTCATCGGGTATGATTACCAAGTGCTCGTAGAAATTGACCGGAGGTTGCCCCAGTACACGTTCAGTTATGAGATATTCGATTTTGCCAATATTCTCATCTCCTTGAGCACGGGAAAGATCGATATTGCTGCCCATGAATATGAAGACAACCCCGACCGCCGCGCAACCTATCTCTACGGAGACGAACGGTACAGTGATTACGACGGTTGGCTGATGGTGAACGCGGACGGGCCGTGGGCAACCGTCAATTCTTTAGATGAAATTGCCGGCAATCCCAATGCCGTCGTCGGCGTGAGACTTGGTTCAAACTACGAAGCCTTTGTCAAAACGTACAACCAGACCCATACCGCCCAGCTTGCGTATCAGACCTATGCATTAGAAGGCCCGATGCTGCTGCTTGAGAACCTCAGATCGGGCCGGTATTCCGTCACCCTGTTGATGCTTGCGGACCTTCAGCTTTACAACAAAATCGGAACGGCCCGCCTCATTCCCAAGGGTGAAGCCCCGGTGATTCAATCCGGTGCGTATTTCATATTCGCCAAAAACAACCCGGCATTGAAGGAAGCGGTAGACGGAGCCTTGCGGGACATGAAAGTGGACGGGACCCTTGCCCGCATCTATCAGGAAGTGGTTCTCGACTATTATGAGAACCAGTAGCCCCGGGTGAACAGAGCTTAGGGAAAATAGGCGGGGCATCTCCGCCATAGTTATAGTAAGGAGGCTTAGAAAAATATGAAGAAAGCTTTATGTATCGTTACGGTTCTGGCCGTTGCAGGACTCCTGTTGTCCTCATGCCAGAATAAAAAGCAAGCCACGGAAAGTGTCGTCGGAAGCGCCGGTAATACCGCCGCTGTTACCAACATAGTGGTGGGAACCGGGAACAAGTATGAACCCTACTGTTACGCGGATTCTTCCGGCAACCTCATCGGGTATGATTACCAAGTGCTCGTGGAAGTTGACCGGCGGCTGCCCCAGTACTCGTTCAGCTATGAGACCTTCGATTTTGCCAATATCCTTCTCTCCTTGGGCGCGGGAAAGATAGATATTGCGGCCCATGAATATGAGGAAAACCCCGACCGCCGCGCGACCTATCTCTACGGGGACGAACGGTACAGCGATTACGACAGTTGGCTGATGGTGCACGCGGACGGGCCTTGGGCAACCATCAATTCTTTAGATGAAATTGCGGGTAATCCGAACGCCATAGTCGGGGTGAATCTTGGGTCAAACATGGAAGCCTTTATCAAAACGTACAATCAGACCCATACCGCTCAGATTGCGTATCAGACTTATGTAATAGAAGCACCGACACTGCTGCTTGAGAACCTCAAATCGGGCCGCTGGTCTGCCGCGCTGTTGATGCTTGTTATGGCTGAGCGTTACAACAAAATCGGAAACGGCCTCCGCCTCATTCCGCGGGGCGAAACCCCGGCGATTGAATCCGGCGCATACTTCATATTTGCCAAAAACAACCCGGCATTGAAAGAAGCGGTGGATGGAGCCTTGCGGGACATGAAAGCTGACGGGACCCTTGCCCGCATTTATAAGGAGGCGGTTCTCGACTATTTCGCGAACCTGTAGCCCCACGGACCGTGCTTAGAGGTAACGATGGATTTTGATTTTGCGTTTTTTATGCAGGCGGTATGGGCGGCGGTTCGCGCTGTTCCCCATGCCCTTGTTATGGTAGTACTCTCCCTCCTCCTCAGCGTGGCACTCGGCACGCCGGTTGCGCTGGCGCGGTTTTACCATGTCCGGTTTTTTGCCTCGTTCTTCCAAGCCTTTCATACTGTTCTGCGCGGCATTCCCTATCTGATTTTCCTCCTGGTGTTCTATCTGTATTTCGCCCAGTTCCCGCATGTTGACATTATGTATGTGGCGGTTCTGGCAATAGGGCTGAATTATTCCGTGCAGGTTGCCGAAGCGATCCGGGGCGCGCTCGAATCCATAGGACGCGAACAGTTTGACGCCGCTTATTCCGTAGGGCATACGGGAGGCGGCGTTTTCTTGAGAATCGTGCTCCCCCAGTTGATTCCGGCGCTACTCCCGCCCCTGTCCAACATATTTATCTGGACATTAAAAGCCCTCCCTGCCGCGAGCCTCATCGGAGTCAACGACATACTCAGGGCGGCGTTGAGCGAGGCGACCATCAATTACCGTTATCTGGAAGCATATCTGGCGGCGGGATTGCTATTCTGGGTGATCTTCATCGTTGCGGAAAAAATATTTCTTTTCATCGAAAAAAACATGTTATCCAAAACAACAAAGGCGGTGGGTTAATATGCTGGAAATAAAACAAATACGTAAATCCTTCGGCAGTAATCATGTATTGCGCGGCATCGATCTTGCGGTAAACGAAGGCGATGTTGTCGCGTTGCTCGGTCCTTCTGGTTCGGGAAAAACAACGCTGCTGCGCTGCATCAACTTTTTGGAAAAGGCAAACTCAGGCTTTATCCGCATCGAAGACACAAGCACTAATTTCGCAAAAATCAGCGGCAAAGAAAAAATCGCGATGCGCAGAAAAACCGCGATGGTCTTCCAAAACTACGCGCTATTTGCCAACAAAAGCGCCGGTGAAAACATCATGGAGGGGCTACTCGTCTCCAAGAAAATGAAAAAAGACGCGGCCCGTGCAATCGCCGAAGATTTTCTCGACCGGGTTGGCCTTAAAAGCCGCTTTGACGCGCGGCCCTTTGAACTCTCTGGCGGTCAGCAGCAGCGGGTAGGCATTGCCCGCGCGCTTGCGCTCAACCCCAAAGTCCTCCTGTTTGACGAACCAACAAGCGCCCTGGACCCTGAAATGGTAAACGACATCCTTGACCTTATCCGGGATGTCGCAAAAAGCGGCGTAACCATGATCATCGTTACCCACGAGATGCAGTTTGCTTACGAAGCGGCAAGTCGCGTGGTCTTCATCGACGGGGGCGAAATCGTCGAGCAGGGAAGCGCCGCAGATGTGTTTGATCACACCAGGGAAGAACGTACCAAACAATTCCTGCAACGTTTCAGGCTGGTACGCGGCGCGGAGTATTAATGCGAATCAAAACCATATTTTGCAGGAGGCAAAAATGACAGAACATTTTCTTGATTGTTTGGGCGAGGCTTGTCCGGTTCCACTCATCAAGACGCAGCAGGAGCTTGAGACCATGCCCGCAGGGGACGTACTCAGGGTAAACGTAGACCATACGTGCGCCGTTAAAAACATTCCCGACTGGGCTAGGAGCAGGTCCTACCATGTTGAGATTGAAGAAACCGGCGAAGGCGAATGGGACATCGTGATCGAAAAAGCACCCATAAACAAGGAGTAAGCTACGGAAAATCGCAAACGAACGTTTTACGAAACCGTCATCAAGAACGAGTGGAGCTACACCACAGGCGCGGTCGTTATGGCAATCTTGGCCGTAATGCTCGCGACATTTGCCGGGGCTTGGGGTATTTTTGGGCCTTTGCCTATCTGGGGCGGCAAATTCCTCACCCTCATCGGCATTAACGCCGATAAATGGCCGGTTTTTAACGGCAGCCTTGCCAAATACCACTTTGTGAACAACCAGGCTTCCATTACCAACGTGGCCCTTACCTTCGGCGCGTTGATTTCATGCCTGTTGTCGGCCCAGTGGAAAATCCGGGGCATCAAAAGCTCCCGGCAGGTCTGGGCCGCTGTCCTGGGGGGCTTTCTCATGGGAATCGGCGCACGGATCAATCCGGGATGCAATATCGGCGCGATGTTTTCTTCGATACCCGCCATGTCTTTAAGCGGCTGGATATTCCTCGTGTTCGTGTTCCTCGGCGCGGCGGTGGGCGGAAAGATACTGACCCGGTGGTTCCTGCCCCCGGTTTCCCATGAACGCAGGGCGGGCCGGAAAATCCTCAGCGCCGCTGAACGCCAAAGGAACCAGCGCATCCAGATAACCGTTGCCCTCGTCCTTCTTGCCGCGGGAATCGTCTTTGCCCTGCTCACCAAAAAAGAAGCCCCTGCCGCAGGATTCATGCTTTTCATCGGCCTGGGCATCGGTTACGCGATACAGCACTCCCGGTTCTGCTTCACCGCAGCCTACCGGGACCCGGTCCTCACGGGAAGCGCGAAAGTATCCAAAGCCCTGGTTGTCGCGTTGGCGGTATCCACCATCGGGTTTGGCGGGCTTCATCTGGCGCGTTACGGCGTAGACCTTTCCAAACTGCCGGAAACCGCGCCCGGCGGCCCTATCGGGCTTCATCTGGTATTTGGCGCCTTTATTTTCGGCATCGGCGCGGTCCTGGCCGGCTGCTGCGCTTCCGGCACCTTTATACGGATCGGTGAAGGGTACGTCCAGAGCCTGATTACCTTGGTGTTTTTCATTGCCGGCGGCATAGCCAGCGCCCCGTTGATGACCGTGATTACGAAGACCCCGGCGCTTTATAGTGGCAAAGGGCTGTACCTTCCTAAACTGCTGGGCGGCATCGGTCCGGCAATGCTTGTCCAGTTGTTGGTGCTGCTGTTGCTATGGATTGTGCTGGACCGCTGGGAGCGGCATAAAATCGCTTCTTTTGGTAGCCTTAAACCATAAGGAGTATGAATCATGGTGGAAAACACAGAATATGAAGTGATTGTCATTGGCGGTGGAGCGGCAGGCATGACCGCCGCCCTATACGCAGGCCGGGCGCGGCTCAAAACCCTGCTTATTGAAAAGTCCCTTATCGGAGGACAGGCGACCGGGACTGCTCTGGTAGAGAATTATCCGGGTTTCCCGGACGGCATAGACGGCACGGAACTCATGCGCCTTTTTGACAAACAGTTGAGGAAATGCGGCGTAGCCATAAAACTGACGGACGTACAATCCGTGGAGAATCGCGGGGATTATAAACTGGTCCGCACGTTCAGGACAGACTACCTGGCCCCAGTGGTGATTGCCGCCACCGGTGGCCGTCCGCGCTTGACCGGCGCCTTGAACGAGGAACGGTTTATGGACCGAGGCATCTCCTTTTGTGCGACCTGTGACGCGCCGCAGTATACCGGAAAAAGGGTCCTGGTCATCGGTTCCGGCAATACCGCGCTTGAGGAGAGCATCTACCTTAGCCGCTTTGCCCGGGAGGTGCTGATTTCCGTGCGGCATGAGGAGGGGAAAACAAGGGCCCAGAAAGCCGTCCAGGAAAATGCCCTGGCCAATCCCAAGATTCGATTTTTATGGAATACCACAGTAGCGGGATTTGAGGGGGACGACCTGCTCAGGCAGGTGGTTCTGAAAAACACCCAAACCGGAGCATGTAATCCCCTAGACGTTGACGGTTGTTTTCTTTTCATCGGCTTTCTCCCAAACACCTCTATTTTCGAGGGGCTGCTCAATTTAAGCCTCGGAGCTTACATCATCACCAACGAAGACATGGAAACCGGCATACCAGGCATTTTTGCCGCCGGGGATGTGCGGAAAAAGACGCTTCGGCAGATTGCCACTGCCGTTGGCGACGGAGCCATAGCCGCTTATATGGCGGAACAGTATCTCAGAGTGAGGAGTGGCAATTCCTGAGGGGAATTGCCCTTGTTTGAAAAATTAGCCCTTGTGGTTAGTTAAAATTTGGAAACCCCCAAGGAGGGGGTGAGGAGGCAGTATGGCAGTTAGAACAGATCGGATGTGGGTTATCGGAACCGGCATCGTCATAGGCGCCACAGCGATAACGCTTATGGCGCTTGGCAATCCCGCTAACATGGGGATTTGCGCCGCTTGTTTCCTGCGGGACGTGGCGGGGGCCCTGGGCTTCCACAGCGCGGCAACGGTCCAGTACCTGAGGCCAGAAATCGTGGGATTCGTCCTCGGCGCTTTTTTGCTTGCCCTGGCGCGGCGCGACTGGAAACCTGTTCAGGTTTCCACAAGCCCCCTTATCCGTTTTGCCATAGCGTTCTTTATCATGGTGGGGTGCCTGGTGTTTCTGGGCTGCCCCCTGCGGCTGGCCCTTCGCGTCGGGGCGGGGGACCTTAACGCCGTGGTCGGCCTTGCCGGGTTTTTCGCCGGCACGGGACTGGGCGCGTTTGCCCTGAAAAAGGGCTTCAGCCTTGCAAATGCTGGCGGCGCCCGGACAGACGCGAACCAGGGTCGACCAGCGGCGGGCCTCAACGCCCTCGTCATCCCGGCCTTGGCCATGCTGTTACTGGTGTTCCTGGTGGTGCGGCCCGCCTTCATTAAATTCAGCGCCGAAGGACCCGGCTCCCTGCACGCGCCCGTTCTTATCGCCCTTGCCGTGGCGCTTATTATCGGCGCCCTCTGCCACCAAAGCGGTTTCTGTATCGCCGGCGGATTCCGGGACCTTTTCCTGCTCAAGAAAGGCTGGTCCTTTGCCGGATACCTCGGGATAATCGCCGCGGCCTTTGTGGGAAACCTGATCGTCGGGACATTCAAACCCGGTTTTGCGGGGCAGCCCATCGCGCACACTCAGGCCCTGTGGAATTTTCTCGGCATGGTTCTTGCCGGTTTCGGTTCCGTGCTGATAGGTGGCTGCCCGCTGCGCCAGATCATCAAGGCGGGGCAGGGGGATGCTGACGCGGGTATCTGCCTCCTCGCGTTTATCGCGGCGGGTGCCACGGCCCATAACTTCGCCCTTGCCGCTTCCCCCTCCGGCGTGCCCTTCAACGGAAAGGTCGCCGTCCTTGTCGGGCTTGTCCTGGTCGCGTTTTTCGCGCTGCGCTGCCGCCCAAAATCAGCGGCCGCGTGAAGTTCATCGTCGCCCTACAGCTTCGGCGCGTCCTGCGGGTATATCATCCGCGTCGAAGCACAAAGCCGGGAAGTGCTTGCCGCGTCCTTGAGGACACTCATATCCGGTGGGCAAAAATAATAAGGGAGGAACTATGAGCACGCAAGGAAAAGATTCGCTGTTGTCAAACTGCGTGAGCGGTGGATGCGGTGCGAAGATAGAGAGTGAGGGGCTTGCACATTTGTTAGCAGGGATTCCAGTTGGTAGTAACCCAAGGCTACTCGTTGGATATGACACGTCCGATGACGCTGCGGTTTATCAACTCGATGAGGAACGTTCGCTTATCTTCACCGTTGATTTTTTTCCGCCTATGATCGATGACGCAAAAACATTCGGGCGGATTGCTGCGGCAAACGCCTTGAGCGATGTATGGGCAATGGGCGGCCGTCCAATGCTGGCGCTGAACCTGGTGTGTTTTCCTGAGGCGATGGACAAAACAGTGCTGGTAGATATAGTGGCCGGAGGCGTGGAAAAGATCGCGGAAGCCGGAGCCGTATTGGGTGGGGGGCACTCGATATACGACAAGGAGCCAAAATACGGCCTGGCTGTTACCGGGATCGTTGAAACAGCGAAGGTACTACGTAACAATACGCCGAAGATTGGGCACAAATTACTACTTACCAAGCCGCTGGGCGTAGGAATCGTGATGGCCGCGCTACGGGTCGGGATGGCAGATGAGACGGCGACCCGGCGGGCGCTTGCCTCTATGGAAAGACTGAACCGCTATGCCGGCGAAAGCATGGCAGACTTTAAGGTAAGCGCCTGTACGGATGTTACCGGGTTCGGGCTTCTCGTTCATGCCTTGGAAATGGCCGGAGACTCTGCGGCAATGGTACTCTATCCTGATGCCCTGCCGTTTATTCCTGAAGCAGTAGACTACGCGAATGATTACCTCTTGACTGCTGCGGGGCAGCGCAACCGTAATCGGGTGGAAAAGGCCGTTGATGTCAGCCCGCTCCCCTTTGCCACCCAGGAGCTGATGTTCGACCCGCAAACATCGGGAGGGCTTTTGATAGCCGCGCCTCCCGGTGAAGCGGAGGAACTTGTCCTTCGTATAAGAACTGCCGGAGACGAATATGCCGCGATCATAGGAGAAATTGTACCGAGATCAGAAATGTTGATACGATTCAAATAAAAGATGTTGTTTACCCAATAATTCTCTGGTTGTAGGTATCATACTCAACAAACGTCTTGTGCCCGCACTGTTCATTGCCCAAAGACCAGAGACAAACCTCCGCCCAAGTCGCTGAAGTTCCGGTACAAAGCCTTGTCTTCTTAGCTTAAACTAACGTACAAACTATTGACAGTCATTGAATGACACTTAAAGACCTGTATCTTTTAGCAATCTTTCAAAAGAAAATAATGTAGTAAGCGATATGTTTTTCGTCTTTATTAAATTCATCATTAACCAGTGTTTTGGCTCAAATAGATTTTTTATATACCATTGCTGTTTATAAAAAACATCAATTAAAGGTAATCTTTGATTAAATTGTGCAACCAATTTATTGTCATCAATACAATTTAAGTGTCGTAGTTGACCTAAAACACTAATTGCAATTTTATCACTATATTGTATTTTTTGCTTATTCCGAAAAAAGGTATTACTATAATATTGACTTAAAATTAAATAATTAGGTTTCAAATAATTTATTGTTGTTTGTAAATCATATAAAGTTTTATTAATCGTTTCTTTTAATGTATTTTTATTAGCAATTAATTTTTGCCAATTATCCATGAGAACTTCATAACTATCAGTCATTTTAGTAGAATTAAATGATGTTATAAAATCATGACTTGATAAATAATTACTAATAATTAAATCATCAAGAATATGATTTCCCAAAATAATATCAACATTTTCTTTGATATCTTCAAGTGATTTGATAATTGGTTTTTCAATGCCGATAACAATAGCGTTAGGTAGATTTTCTTTATATTTGTTAGTAATTACTTCTAATCCAATTGGATGTGGGTCAATTACATAAAGTGTCCCGCAAAAATTTTTATCTGCTAAAGCTAAGCCAATTTTATGTCTTGCACCTGGTGCAATTTCAACAATTACTGCTTTTTTTATATCTGTTTTCCCCAGCGTGCTCTTTTTAGCACTTTCATTTAGCATAACATTATCCAAAACTGACAACCATAATATAGACATATAATGTTCCCAACTATCTCTAACACCAAATTTATTTGCTTGCATTATTTCTTTATTTAAATAATTTTCAATACAACATAATAGTTCTTCGGAATGCATGGCAAAATGTTCGAGGCCATCATTTTTTTTATATCCAAATCCATACCCTACACCTAAAAAATCAATGTTAAGTTTTTCGGAAGCAAAATAGTCAGATTTTGTATCGCCAATAAGCAATAATTTTTTATCTGGCTTATAAAACGGCGCATCCTTTATAATTGTATCTTTAGATACAAAGTTATTTATATCGGTTTGTCCACAAATATGCTCAAAATAAGCACTTAAATCGAAATTTTTCAAAATTGTTTTAGCAAATTTTTTTGTGCGCAAGGTAACAACATGTAAAGTGTGTCCGTTTCTATTTAACTTATTTAATGTTTCAATAATTTCTGGATATACTTTTGCTAAATGAGTAGCGTTTTTTACACTATATTCTAAATGAAACTCATTTGCTTTAACCGCTTTTTCATAACTTAATACATAATTTTTAGCATAAGCATCAACATTTGAAGGACCATACCAATCCCATACTTTTTCATCGGAAATAGGCGATAAATTGAGCTTACGTTCAGCATATCTAATTGAACTTAACACACCAATAGAAGTATCCAAAAGTGTCCCATCTAAATCAAAAATAATTTCCACCTTCCCCTCCTCACGGGCACAGGATTAGTTTCTACTCGTACTTAATTATACTAGACAATGGTTGTCTTGTTAAGTAAGGGCAAGGTGGGCAATAGGGGCGCACTTCTCATTGATCAATGCGCCTCTATTGCTATACCATGCTTCAATGTTGACGATATATGCGTTCAAATCATCACTATGGACGCATATATCATCATAAATCGCGCAAATATGACACGAAAAGGAGCAGATATGGCTAAGCAGATGGACTGGATTCCGGCTATGGTATTTTTATGGATTTAGCAGAAAAGCTCTCCATACTTGCAGCAGCGGCACAATATGACGCATCCTGTGCGTCCGGAGGGGACTCTCAGAGAAGCAGGCATGGTTCTGGGGCCGGTAATCCGAGGGGGGTATACAAGAGCTTGACCGGAGATGGCCGTTGCATCAGCCTCTTGAAGGTCCTCTATTCCAATGTATGCTGTTTTGACTGCGCATACTGCGTGAATCGGGTCTCGGCAGATACGAAGCGGGCTTCCTTTACCACCGATGAACTGGTAAGCCTGACCTGTGCATGGTATCAGCGTAATTATATTCAAGGGCTTTTTCTTTCCTCTGGGATCTTTGGGGATCCTGATATGGTCATGGAACGGCTCATTGCTACGGCGAAACAACTGCGAACCAAGGCAGGCTATGGGGGTTATATTCATCTTAAAATCATCCCCGGGGTTGGGGAGACCCTGATCCGTGAGGCAGGACGCTGGGCAGACCGCTTGAGCGCCAATATTGAATTGCCCACAGACCAGAGCCTCCAAAACCTGGCTCCCCAAAAGTCAGGGACCTTGATCTTCCAGGCCATGCAGGAGGTGTTACAACTCGGTACCCAATACGAGGAAGACCGGAAGCGACTCCAGAGGACTCCGGTCTTTGCCCCGGCAGGCCAAAGTACCCAACTTATCGTTGGAGCCACCGCGGATGATGATCGGCAAATCCTGCATTTATCCGCTTCCCTTTACCGTAAATTTGCCCTGCGACGGGTGTACTATTCAGCCTTTATGCCCGTGGGGGGTTCTGGTCAGGGAGGCATCACCGACCCGCGGCTGCCGGATATTCCCGAACCTCCCCTGCTCAGGGAACACCGGCTCTACCAGGCAGATTGGCTGCTCCGGTTTTACCATTTTAGGGCCGATGAAATCCTGGATCCTGCTACTCCCTATCTTGATACCCAACTCGACCCCAAAACAGCCTGGGCCATCAAACACCTCGACCAGTTTCCCCTGGAAGTTTCCACGGCTGATTATGAGGCTTTGCTTCGGGTTCCCGGCATTGGGGCACAAGCAGGCCGGCGTATCATCGAGACCAGAGGTTCCCG
Source organism: Treponema sp. (assembly GCA_031263265.1). Taxonomy (GTDB): domain Bacteria; phylum Spirochaetota; class Spirochaetia; order Treponematales; family Breznakiellaceae; genus JAIRLU01. The sequence goes on along the minus strand of JAISGE010000108.1, from coordinate 5,980 downwards.
GGTTCTTTCTTTTGAGAGCCTGCGCAGTCTCGGAGTCGTCCTTAAGCGGGCGCGTTACTTTATCACCCTGACCGGGGCTTTCCTTGATCGGCCTGATGATCCGGGCCGGATCCGCCGTCTCCTCTCAGAGGGGGATAGTCTCGGATTACAGCTTCCTCTTTTTGATTTTTAACAGAGGGTCGATAAGGGGAATTCAAAAAATCATACCAAAAAACAAAAGAAAGAAAAAAAGTTATAGCAAATATTGAGACTTAGGTATACACTAGTACGTATAGTATTACATAATGCTTGCCAAGATGACTTTATACTGAAATGGATCAAGAAGGAAGTACTATGCCTGCATGGCTTGAAGACGCGGTTTTCTATGAAATTTATCCCCAATCTTTTCTGGATACTAATGGGGACGGAATTGGGGATTTTCAAGGGATCATCCAGAAACTCAATTATATCAAAAACCTGGGCTGTAACGCCCTGTGGATCAATCCCTGTTTTGATTCGCCTTTCAAGGATGGGGGCTACGATGTACGGGATTACCAAAAGGCTGCTCCACGGTACGGTACCAACGACGACTTGAAGCGCCTCTTTACCGAAGCGCACCAGCGGGGTATCCGGGTCCTGCTTGATTTAGTTCCAGGACACACTTCGGAAGAGCACTCCTGGTTTATTGAAAGTAGTAAGGCAAAACCTACCGAGTACAGGAACCGGTTTATCTGGACGGATCACTGTTTCAAGCGGGCTGAGGGGCTTGGGTTTATCGGAGGGGAGACGGAACGGGAGGCGACGTATATCATCAACTTCTTTAAGTGCCAGCCTGCCCTGAACTACGGCTTCCTCAAGCCAAAAGAGGCTTGGCAGTTGCCTATGGATCACCCTGATTGTATAGCCACCAGGGAAGCGATGCAGGAGGTGATGCGATTCTGGCTGGATGCAGGGTGCGATGGTTTCCGGGTGGATATGGCGGGATCCCTGGTGAAAGGTGACGATGCGGACAAAAGCGGAACCCAGTCCATTTGGCGGACCATACGAGCAATGCTTGATGCGGAGTATCCTGAAGCCGTGCTGGTTTCGGAATGGAGTTTTCCTAAGCAGGCGATTAACGGAGGCTTCCATATTGATTTTTTCCTTGACTTCACGGAAAACCAGGGAGGCTACCGGAGTCTGTTCCGCAATTATGGTACCAATGCTACGGGGAGCTCTGATACGAGCTTTTTCAAAGCCGGGGCAAAGGGAAACATACACGCTTTTCTTGATGAATATCTGGATCAGTATGAAGCTACCAAGGACAAGGGGTATATAAGCCTGGTGACGGGAAATCACGATACGATCCGCCTGGCCTATACCCTGAATCCCCAAGAACTTGCCTTGGCCTACGGTTTTATCTTTACCATGCCTGGGGTGCCTTTCTTGTACTACGGGGATGAAATTGGGATGCGCTACCTGTCGCTGCCCACCAAGGAAGGGGGCTATTTCAGGACCGGTTCCCGGACGCCCATGCAATGGAAGGCCGGTAAGAACCTGGGGTTTTCTGATGCAGCAGCGGACAAGCTCTACTTGGCGGTAGACCTTTCCCCAGACGCGCCCACGGTGGAAGCCCAGGAACAGGATCCTGGTTCCCTGCTCTCAACGGTAAAGGCCCTTTTAAAACTACGCCACGAAAATCCGGATCTGCAATCCAGGGCGAATCTTGAAATTATATATCCTCAAGATAAGTCCCCAAGTTCGGGGCCGTTGGTATACCGGCGGGGCAATTTCCTTGTGGCGGTAAACCCTGACCTTACCGCAAAAAGTATCCTGATCCCAGGGAAAGTTTCCGCAAAAGAGGTTTATTCCATTGGACAGAGTTGTATAAACGGCGATACCTGCCGCATGGAAGGACAAAGTTTTGGGGTTTGGGCCCTCTAAAGCAGGTTCTTATACCGCTGGTAATCACCGATAGCCGGGAGTATATACCAGCGTTTATTTTTTTTATAAGGTGCTGTGGAGCACCAAGGAGGTTTTTATGAAAAGGATTATGCATCTCGCGGTTGTTGTATGTTTGATCGCCGTCATGGTTTCAAGCTGTTCCAAGAAATCCGTTGCGGATAGAGGGTATGACATCTACATCTTTAACGCCAAAGGTGAAAACGCCGCTCAAGTGGAGGCTATGGCCAAGGCGTATCAGGAACTTACCGGAGTACGGGTTAAAACCTTTTCCATCGGGGCAGGCGCGGATCAGAGCGCTCCCATGAATACGGAAATGAATTCAAAAAATATGCCCACCATCTTTTCAGTGCAGGGGATCAACAACCTCGCCATGTGGCTTGAAGGGGGGTATGTGCAGGATTTTGCTAAAGTAGAAAATAACCCCGCGTTTTCTCAATTGGTCCAGGATATTGCACCGGATCTCAGGCTCACCTTGGGGGGGACGACTAATTACGGTATTCCTTACAACCTGGAAGGTTACGGGTATATCGTGGATAAGAAAATGCTCGCCGAACTGTTCGGCCTCTCTGATGCGACCACGCTTATTAATGACATAAAGACCGCAAGCTATAGCGAATGGGAAGGCTTTGTTACCGGGATAGACAACTGGATCAAAAACCAGGCTACCGGACCGGTTACGGTGAGCGGAAAACCCTACAACCTGGCCGTGTCGAAAACAGAGCTGACCGGTAAATTGACCGGGGTCATTGCCTTTATGGGATCTCAAACGTGGACCTATGGGGATCACCTGGTTAATGTAGCCCTTAACGCGACGTTTACCACCATCAATGATTCACTCAACGCCAAAGAAGCGGACATACGCCGTATCCGAGGCCCCCTCATCGCGTACGCCAAGGCTCTGGACTTCAAGACTAGGCATTTGGCAGGGAAAAACGGACCGGCCCAGCGGGGGCAGGACCTGGTATCAGATGCGAACTTCGGGTATGACCAGGCAGTACAGCTATTGGCCGAAGGAAAGGCCCTGTTCCTCAAGCAGGGTAACTGGGCTTACAACAACATTCTGGCGGTGAACCGGGAAGTCGCGGAACGGCTCTATTTCCTTCCAATTAAGATGCCCTTTACCCCTGGGGATATTACCGCGCAGGGAGTAAGCATTGAAAAGATGGAGCGTTCCATACCGGTTTTTGTACCGAATTACTATACGGTCAATGCGCTGTGTTCAGAAGAAGAGAAACAGAAGGCCTATGATTTCCTCGTATGGATGAATACCTCTCCTGTGGGCCAGCGGTTCATCATAGAAGACATGGCGTTTATTCCCTATAACGCGGATGCGGCAGTAACGACCGTACCCAATGCGCTGGGGAACTCTATTCTGGAATACATGAAGAATGGAGATACCATTGGAGATCGCTGGCATGGCGCTCCAGGGCCTTGGGCAGGAGACGGCCTGGGTTCGTTCTTAATGGAACAGTACCTTATAAAACCAGAGTGGACTCAGCGGGATTACGAAACCATCGCCGATTTCGGCGTCGCCAAGTGGATAGAACTGCTCAATCAGTAGTCCCCAAATTCTGCCGTGCAGGTATAGACCATGCACGGCAGAAGTGCAGCGATTCTATGGAGGATTATTCGTGAAAAAAAATAAATCCATATATGTAACCTGGTTCTGGCCCTTTGTGATCCCTGCCCTGCTATTTTTTATAGTAGTAATTGTACTTCCCTTTATTGTCGGGGTATTCAATTCCTTTACGGTGTGGCGAGGCAGTTATTACTTCAACCCGGTAACCAGGACCAGGGCGGAAAGCGTATTTGAGTCAATCAACGGCATCAATAACTATATTAACGCGTTCAAGGACACCCGGTTTATCCAAGCCTTGTGGTACACGGTCCGGTATACCCTGATTGCGGTAATATTCATAAACGTGGTGTCCCTCTCCTTGGCCCTGCTGATCAACAAGATGACGAATACCTTGGCGGGAATTTTTCGTACGGTGTTTTTCCTGCCTAATATGCTGGGTGGACTTGCCCTGGGGTACATCTTTCAGTTTATCTTTCAGGTGGTTTTTACCGACATGATTTTCAGTCCTCAGGGGATTCTCCATATCGAAGCCCTGCGCTACATGACCCAGCACAGCGTGAAAGCCCTGTTTGCCCTGGTGATCCTGACCACCTGGCAATCTTCGGGGTACATGATGCTGATCTACATTGCGGGACTTAACACCATCCCCAAGGATTACTACGAAGCCGCAAGCATAGACGGCTCTTCTTCGTGGCATACGTTCTGGAAAATAACCGTTCCCATGCTCATGCCTTCTTTTACGGTGGTACTTTTTACGACCCTTTCCAGCAGCTTCAAATTGCTGGATCAAAACGTAGCCCTGACAGACGGGAACTTTAACACCCGGATGCTGGCCTACCAGATTCTGAGGACCATAAGGGACTCAAACCCCGCGGATTACGGCAAAGCCCAAGCCCAGGCAGTGATATTCTTCATTTTGGTTGCGGTGATTACCCTGACCCAAGTGTATTTTACCAAAAAGAAGGAGATTGAAGCATGAAAACAAACGCTTATTTCCGGGAACAGCGCATACAAGCGGGTATCCGGTATGGCCTTATGAGCCTATGGGCATTGTTAACCCTTTCACCCCTATGGATACTCTTGGTTAATTCTTTTAAATCCCAAACCCAGATTGTAGACAATCCTATTGCGCCGCCTGAGCAGCTTAATTTCCAGTACATCAGCAACGCCATAGTGCAGCTTCAGTTTCTCAAATCCATCTCCTTTACCTTACTTATCACCGTGTTTGCGGTATTACTCATCGTGCTGCTTTCTTCTATGTCCGCATGGATAATGGTACGAAGCAAGGTAAAAGTTGCAGGAGTTATTTTTATGGCCTTTGTCGCGGCCATGCTGATCCCGTTCCAGGCTATTATGTACCCCCTTATCCAGTGGTTTGACGCGATAGGGCTTAAAAACCTGGGCGGACTTATCCTGATGTACGGGGGATTCGGGCTTTCCATGTCGGTGTTTCTCTATCATGGTTTTGTAAAGAGCGTGCCTCTGGAAGTTGAGGAAGCGGCGTTCATAGACGGCGCCCATATTTTTCAGATGTTTTTTATGATAGTGATGCCCCTTTTAAAATCCATTACCGTAACGGTGATCATCATCAATGCTATGTGGATATGGAACGATTACCTCTTACCCTTCCTGGTAATCGGTAATTCGGAAAACAAGACCCTGGTGCTTTCCCTGTATTTTGCCCAGATTCTTGCGGGCCAGTTCGGCAATCCCTGGCAGCTTATTTTCCCTGCGGTCTTGGTTACCATTACCCCTATCGTGATCGTGTTCCTTTTCCTGCAAAAATTCATTGTCAAAGGAATAAGCGCAGGCGCGGTGAAGGGATAAACGCCAATAGTATTTTTTAACCGCCAAGTCGAATAAGTTTTCCTTCCTTCTTTCTTTACTTTTTCGACTTAGAAGAAAATTTGACTTAGCGGTTACCATTTCTTCTAAAATGTGGTTGTTTCCCGGAATAAGACCGTAAACGCCGATACCCAGGCAGTTTATGCGGAAGTGGCGGCTATCTTTTCGCGCACCAGTTCACCGATGATTTGAGCGGGGCTTTTGTGGTCGGCCTCAGCTTTAGTCCAGAGGTAGTCCATCGTCAAATTATCCAGTCCCAGGAGGCGGGCATTCCGGCGGCTTATGAAGCCGGTACCATTGGGGCCTGTTTTGGGTACATGGGTAGTATAGTATTCACCGCAACACCGTACCATCGGCGGCTAGGAGTAGGAATGTCGGCGCCTGGCGCAAAATTTCCGGGAGGCCCCGGAATAGCTTAGGGAAACCCCCAGGGCCGTAACCACGGCCCCGCAAGAGGCAGGCTCCGCAGTGGTCAAGATGCAGCGCAGAACGGATCAGGTCCTGTAATTTTGGGTACTTCAATTCGGAATATGAAAATTCGGAGGTGATCCACACAGTATGACAGGCATTAAACGAAACCGTAATTGATGTAAAAAAACGCCATTTCAAATGCTTTCAAATGATTCAATACCT
>JAISGE010000073.1 GCA_031263265.1 Treponema sp. | reverse complement strand
ATGTACTTTCTGCCTATTCTGGTCGCCTATACTTCGGCGCAAAAGTTCGGCCTTGATCCGATTCTCGGCATGGTGATCGGCGCAGCGCTGGTCTACCCGGAAATTGTCGCGCTCTATCCGTTTGGCCCGTGGGGAGTCCACCGGTTTTTGGACGCGAACATTCTGGTCATGATGCGTTACTCCGGTACGGTGCTGCCCTCCATTTTCGCGGTGTACGGTGCGTCCATGTTGTACAAGCATTTCCGTAAAACGCTTCCCTCGGCGATCAAGAACTTTATCGCGCCTTTCTTTACACTGTTCATAACCATTCCCTTGATGTTCCTTATCATCGGGCCGATTTTCGGTGTGGTAGGTTTGGGAATTCAGAACGCAATCAAGGCGATTGTGGAGATACGCTTTATCGGGCCGATCCTTTTGGGGCTTATCATCGGTGGTTTCTGGCAGGTGCTGGTTGTCTTTGGTCTCCACTGGGCGATTGTCCCCATATTCATACAGGAAGCGGCCACCCCGAATCCGCTCTGGGGCAACAGCGGCGTTTCGGTCATCTCAGCGTATACCCAGATTGCGGTTATTGCACAACTGGGCGCGGTGCTTGCGATGGCGGTTAAAATGAAGAACGCGGAACGAAAGTCCGCTGCAGTTGCCGCAGGGGTTGCCGGTATCTTCGGCATTACTGAACCGATTATTTACGGCTTTACCCTGCCCAAGAAACGGCCGTTCTTTACCGCCTGTTTCTGCGGGGCAGGTGCGGGTGCACTGGCGGCGCTGCTGGGCAACCTGCTGGTCTCTGAAGGGCGTGGCATTGCCGCGGGTATGGGTGCGATGGGCGTGTTCGCGTATCCTGCTTACTTGATCCCGAACTTTCCCCATGCCGCGATGAACCTGGTGATCGCACTTGTAGCAAGTGTGGTTTCGGTTGGGTTGACCTTCATTCTGGTGTATCTCACCTACAAACCTGATGCAGCGGAACTCAAAGCTGAAGAAGCCACGGTTATCGATACTTCCAAGGTCAATATGGCGAAGGCAAAGAAAATTTACGCGCCGGTTAAAGGCCGGGTTATGGCGATTAGCCAGTCCGCCGATGCTGCTCATCAACAGGAAGCTTTGGGTAAAGGGGTATGTTTTATGCCTCTGGGTGGAAAGATTTTTGCACCCTTTGATGGGGTAGTTGAAATGGTGTTTGACACGAAACATGCGGTGAATCTTTTGTCCAAGGATGGGGTTGAGCTTTTAATCCACTGCGGCATTGACACGGTTAAACTTGGGGGTAAGGGATTTACCACGCACATCAAAGAAGGGGATACGATTACTGCCGGTCAATTGCTCTTTGAGTATGACAAGGATATTATCGCCCGGGCAGGGTACAGCCTGGAAACTCAGATGGTTGTTACCAACACGGAGAACTATCAAAGGATCACCCAGGCTAAAGCCGGAGATGCGGCAGTGGGCGAAGTTATCCTGTACGTGGAATAGCCGCTAGGGTTTTATCTATAAGAATATAGAAAGAAGGAGAAAAAATGAAAAGGAAATGGTGCATGAGGCTTGTTCGACAAGCAGGTTCATGGTCAAAAATGGTAGTGGCGTGTCTTGCGCTCTGTTGCGCGGTGAATGTTTTTGCCGGTGGCGCTTCCGAAAAACAGGACACGCTCACCATTTATGTGGTACGTCACGGTCAAACCATCTTTAACCTGATGGACCGAGTGCAGGGGATTTCCGATGGCATCCTAACCGAGCGGGGCATCACCGGCGCGGTCAACATGGGCAAGGGTCTTCGGGACGTGCCGTTCCGTGCCGTGTATTCGAGCGACCTGAAGCGGGCCTCCGAAACGGCGCGGCTTGCGATGGTACAGAACCGGGCGACAAAAGAATGGGCGGTTGTCGAAAAGCCGGAGCTGCGGGAGGTGAGTTTCGGTATTTTTGAAGGCGACCCGAACTGGATGATGTATGCCGCGTTTGCAAACGATCTGGGTCTTACGATTCCCGATGACGCAAAGTCGATAGGAGCCGCTACCGCGCCCATCGTGCAATACTACGGCGGGGATATGAAAAAATTTCTTGAGGGTCTTGCGGACTTCAACAAGAAAATCGATACCGAGTACCGCATCTCCGAAGATGCATCCGAGGTGTACGCTCGTCTGCGCAAAGGCATGGATGACATTGTAGCTGAAAATCCCAATGGCGGAAACGTGATGCTTGTCGCTCACGGGCAATCAATCTCATTCCTGCTTGCAGCGATAGGGATTGAGGCTACGGCCCAGCTCGGCAACTCAAGCGTTACCAAACTCGTGTATGACTATGCGTCAAAAACATACCGGATTGACGGACCAGTGGGCGACATGAGCTATGCTGAGGCAGGAGCGCAGATGTAGATACGTGAAGCGGTTTCAAAACTTCGGTTTTGAAACCGCCTTAGGAGGTGAAATTATGGCTGATTATAAAAAACTGGGAATCGCTATACTGGAAAAAGTTGGAGGAAAAGAAAATGTATCGATGCTGACCCATTGCGCGACCCGGCTGAGATTCAATCTGAAGGATGAGAAGAAGGCAGACACAGCCGCGCTTAAAAATACCCAGGGGGTTATCGGTGTTGTGGCGCAAGGCGGACAGTATCAGGTCGTTATTGGTAACGATGTGCCAAACGTGTACCGTGAAATTGCGGCGCTCGGCAATTTTTCTGGTGAGGGTAATACGGGGGCAGAGGGCGGCGCGAAAAAAGGAATCGTCAACACGGTGTTTGATACGGTTTCAGGTATCTTTACGCCGTTTCTTCCTGCCCTGTCCGGCGCCGGTATGATTAAAGCGGTTATGGCGCTTCTTGTTACCTTTAAAGCAATTAGTAATACATCACAAATTTATGCAATTCTGAATTTCATCGCGGATGCGGCCTTTTACTTTATGCCGATTATGCTTGCCTATTCCTCCGCGCAAAAGTTTAAGGCAAATCCATACCTGGCCATGACCTTGGGTGGCGTCCTGCTGCATCCGTCCTTTGCCGCGATGGTTTCCGCGGCACGATCGGGCGGTGATCCGCTCACGTTTATCGGCATACCGGTTTCGCTTATCAATTACGGATCTTCGGTGGTACCGATCATTTTAAGTGTGTGGGGCATGTCGTATGTCCAGCGCTTTGCCGAGAAAATTTCACCCAAGATTGTCAAATTTTTTACGGTACCCCTTATTACCCTGCTGATAACCGCGCCGGTTATGCTAACCCTTATCGGGCCGTTGGGTAACTTTATTGGCGTTGGTATTGCCGACGGTGTTACCTTCCTCAATGCACGGGTTGGCTGGCTTACCCCCATGATTATCGGCGCGCTTACTCCCCTGCTGGTTATGGGCGGTATGCATTATGCGCTGGTTCCTATCGGCGCGATGAATATCGCAAGCCTGGGCTTTGATACGCTGGTAGGCCCCGGGATGCTCGGCTCGAACATTGCCCAAGGCGGCGCGGCCCTGGCGGTTGCGTTTAGAACAAAAAACGCAAACCTGAAACAACTCGCCTCGTCCGCCGGGGTTACCGCGCTCTGCGGCATTACCGAACCGGCTATGTACGGTGTTACCCTCAGGCTGAAACGGCCGCTTTATGCGGTGCTGATTTCTGGCGGCGTCTCTGCCCTGTTTGCGGGCATTTTAGGGGTACGCCGTTACATGAGCGGATCCCCCGGACTTTTGACGCTGCCTGCCTATCTTGGGGAACCGCTTACCAATTTTGTTTTTGCGGTGATTACCTGCGTTATTTCCGCGACACTCGCGTTTGTGTTGACCCTTATCTTTGGTTTTGAGGATCCAAAAGAGGAAACCGGAAGGTCCGCGGCAAACGTGGATGCGGAAAAAGCAAGTGCGGGGGTAAAAAGCGGCTCCCTGGCGAGTCCGCTTTCAGGAGTGCTTGTTCCGCTGGAAAAGGTAAAAGACGAAGCCTTTTCCTCGGGGGCTTTAGGTAAAGGTATTGCGATTCTGCCTGATAAGGGCATGTTGACCTCTCCGGTTGAAGGAACCGTAGACAGTATTACCGATGCAAAACATGCCATCAATCTCATTGCCGATAATGGCGCTGAAATTTTGATACATATCGGTATGGACACGGTTGGACTTAATGGGAAGCCGTTTATCCCTAAAGTAAGGGAAGGACAGCGGGTAAAGACCGGGGAAGTACTGATTGAATTTGATATTCAGGCAATTAAAGATGCAGGTCTTGATACCGTAACGCCTATCGTTATTGCGAACAGCGATGAATTCAAAGACATCATCGTTACGAAAAGTGAACGAATTTCCACAGGAGATTCGCTTATAACACTGAAAAGAGAGAAGGAGTTTTGACATGGGATTTCCAAACAATTTTTTGTGGGGCGGCGCCATTGCCGCTCATCAGGCAGAAGGGGCATACCTAGAAGACGGGAAAAGTCCTGCTACCTGCGATGTGATTCATGGCGGCAAGGGCCGCATTGCTGAAATACTCGACCCCAAAGCCATCAGAAAAAACATTGAGGCGGGGGAGGGCTACTTTCCGGAACGGACCGCGGTAGATTTCTATCACCACTACCAAGAGGACATTGCGCTCTTTGCGGAAATGGGATTTAAGGTATTCCGTACGTCGATTTCTTGGGCGCGGATTTTCCCGAACGGTACTGGTGCGCCAAACGAGGCAGGGCTTGCGTTCTATGACCGGCTTTTTGACCAGTGCAAGCAATACGGGATAGAACCCCTGGTTACCCTCTCCCATTGGGAGATGCCCATCGCCCTTACCACGAAGTACAACGGCTGGGCAAGCCGGGAGCTTATTCCCCTGTTTGAAACTTACGCAAAAACGCTGTTTACCCGTTACAAGGACAAGGTGCGGTATTGGCTCACCTTCAACGAGATCAACATGACCCTGCACATGCCCTTCATGGGGGCAGGGGTAGTGGTGGATGACCCGGCCCAGCAGAAACAGCTTGCTTCCCAGGCAGCCCACAACATGCTGGTGGGAAGCGCGCTGGCGGTCAAGGCTTGTCATAGGATGCTTCCCGAGGCGAAGATCGGCTCTATGGTTGCGTCGATGACCGCGTATCCCTATTCGTGCAGACCGGAAGACACCTGGGAGAAGATGCGTCTTGAGCGAAACAACTACTATCTTACCGATGTACAGGTTCGGGGCGCGTATCCGGCTTTCATCAAAAAGGCATTTGCCAGGGACAAGATCACCATTGATATACGGCCTGAGGATGAAAAGCTCTTTGCGGAAAACACGGTTGATTTCGTGTCCTTTAGTTATTATTCGTCGAGCGCGGTTTCTACTGATCCTGCGCTTGCTGGCGACAAAGGCACGGGGAACATCTTCGGGGGTATCAAGAACCCCCACCTTGCCTCTTCTGAATGGGGCTGGCAGATAGATCCTATGGGTCTTCGCATTGCGCTTAACTTCCTGTACGACCGTTACCAAAAGCCCCTGTTCATTGTAGAAAACGGCTTGGGTGCTAAAGATGTCCCTGCTGCGGACGGCAGCATCAACGACGACTACCGTATCAGCTATTTGCGGGAACATATTAAGGCGATGAAGCAAGCTATTGAGGAAGACGGGGTTGAACTGTGGGGGTACACCACCTGGGGCTGCATCGACATCATCAGTGCTTCTACCGGAGAAATGTCAAAACGGTACGGCTTTATCTATGTTGATAAGGACGACAATGGCAAGGGCAGTTTGGCGCGGTCGCGCAAGAAATCATTCTATTGGTATAAATCAGTCATTGAGAGCAACGGCGAAACATTGTAACAGTGCAAGACTTGTTCGACACGCAACCGAGTTGTCTAACAAGTTTTTGGTTAAGAAGCATACAAGGAGTACAGTATGAAAGAATTTGCTTATACGATTACCGACCCGGTCGGTATTCACGCGCGGCCTGCAGGCTTGTTGATAAAAGACATGGCGAAGTTTTCCAGCACCACGACCATCTCCCGTGGAGATGATAGCTGCGACGGAAAGAAACTCCTCGCCTTGATGAAAATGCGGGTAAAACAGGGGGAGACCATTGTGGTGAAAGCCGAAGGCCTGGACGAAGATGCAGCTATCGAATCGGTGAAAGCCTTTCTCTCTGCCAATCTGTAAGGGAGACGTAGGATGATTACCTTAACAGGAAAAGGGGTAAGCAATGGAATTGCGGTCGGGCGCTTGGTATTTTTTGAGCGCGCTTCCTTTGTGGTGGAGAAGAAAGCCATAAGCGATACTGCCGGTGAAATCCAGCGCTTTTACGCTGCCAAGTATACCGCTTCAGAGCAGTTGGATGAGCTGGCAAACACCATGACGGAAAAAATCGGCAAAGAAAACGCCCTGCTCTTTGAAATTCATAGGATGATGCTGGATGATTCTGATTACTTGGATCCCATACTCAAGATGATAGAAACCCAGCGGGTTTGTGCAGAATACGCGGTGCACGAATGTGGAAAACGGCTGGCCCAGGATTTTGCAGAAATGGATGATGGGTATATGCGGGAGCGGGCTGCTGATGTGGATGATGTGTCTAAGCGGATTATCGCGGTCCTTGCAGGCACTCAGCAAACTATTACCGCAGAAGACGATCCGGTTATTCTGGCATCCAATGATTTTAGCCCCAGTGAAACCGCCCAATTTGACCGTACCAAAGTCCTGGCGTTAGTTGCCCAGCAAGGCGCGGCGAATTCTCATACCGCGATCTTTGCCCGGACTATGGGGATTCCCGCGATCATTGGGCTTGGGGTATCTTTGGCTCCTGGCCTGGGGGGTAAGCAGGTAGCGCTTGACGGTGAAGCCGGCGTTTTATACGTGGAGCCGGATCCAGATATCCTTGAGGGCCTTGAGAAAAAGCGGGAACAGATACTACAAGAACAGCAGGAACTTGAGCAATACCGGGGAAAACCTACCATCACCAAAAGCGGGCAGCGAATCAAGCTCTTCGCCAACATCGGTTCGGTAACCGATGTGGAGGCGGTACTTGCCAGTGATGCAGAAGGAATCGGCCTGTTTCGGAGCGAGTTTCTCTATCTGGGCCGGGAAGACTATCCCAGCGAAGACATTCAATACGAAAGCTACCGTAAAGTAGTGGAGGATATGAAGGGTAAGCAGGTTATTATCCGTACCCTGGATATTGGCGCGGATAAACAAGTCGATTATTTCCACCTCCCCACCGAGGAAAACCCTGCCTTGGGGATGCGGGCCATACGGATTTGCCTTACCCGTCCTCAGTTGTTTGCCACCCAGCTTAGGGCGATTTACCGGGCCTCAGCCTATGGAAACACCGCAATCATGTTCCCCATGATAAGCGATCTCGCGGAATTGCGCCGGGCAAAACACATCGCCGGCCAGGTACGGGATGAGCTTACTGCGGAAAAGATTCCCTTTAATCCTGAAACCCCCATTGGCATCATGATCGAAACCCCTGCTTCGGCGGTTATCAGTGATCTGCTTGCCCAAGAATCGGATTTTTTCAGTATCGGTACCAATGACCTGACCCAATATACTTTGGCAGTTGACCGGCAGAACGAATCCATCCGGGAATTCTGCGATACCCATCATGAAGCGATTGTACGCTTGATCCGCATGACCGTGGAAAATGCCCACAAAGCGGGTATTTGGGTTGGTATCTGTGGTATGCTTGGTGCGGACCCCGCACTTACTCAAACCTTTGTTGCTATGGGTATGGACGAGCTTTCAGTAGAGCCTTCATATATACTGAGTTTACGCCGCCGGATAGCAGCGATATAAACAAGGCGTAATTGCCTCAAGGAGCCTGTGGCCTGTTGCAACAGACAGGCAAAGCCCCACAGACTCCTCGGCAATTACGCTTCCCCCCAAACTCCTAGCCTGCTAGCCGTTTCCCCAGTTCATAACAAGCATTGAGCGCTTCTTCTGACGGTTCAAGTTGGGTGATAATTCCCGAGCCATCAACCTGGGCTCCAAGTCCTTTCATTCGTTCTACCCAATCCTGCATCCACTTGCCTTCACCCCAGTCGTAAGAACCGAATAGTCCCAGGGCTTTGCCCCCTACGTCGCCAGAACCTAACGATACGATGAATGGCTCCATCTCACTTTCTTCAAGGATCTCATCCCCCATTGCAGGGCAACCAAAGGCTAATGCATCAGCCCCTTTTACCAAATCAGCCGAGGCTTCTCCTACGGGTTTGAGCACCACTTCGCCCCCTCCTTCACTGGCCCCTTTGGCCACTGATTTCGCCATGGTCTCGGTATTACCGGATCCACTCCAATAGACAATGACTATTTTTTTCATCGTCAGCTCCTATTAGTTAGTTAGAATATACATAATTAGCTATAACTAACATAGCACTTCTTATTCATTTAGGGAAGATAGGGAAGACCAGGAACGCCTCATTTTTTAGGAACTAAGGGATCCTTTATTCTGGGAACAGGGGCAAGATGTTTTCTTTGATGGTCTCTCTGGATGAGAACAGCAGGAAAGGCCCCGTCTCCCTTTATGAAAAAGGGGAGCCAGGGTTCTCACCAACCATACTCCCAAAAACGCGGTGGCCAGAACAATCAGAACCATAATAAGTCC
>JAISGE010000040.1 GCA_031263265.1 Treponema sp. | reverse complement strand
GCGCAAGGGTTGACTTGCCGCTCCCCGAAGGCCCCACCAGGGCAGTAACTTCTCCTTGTTTGGCGGTAAAACTCACGTCCTGTAGGGCCACGGATTCCCCTTCCTCATTGTACGTAAACATGACCTTGTCAAAAGACACCGAATACTCCGCGGTGGTTTTGGGGCTAGCGCTTTCCGCCAGAGGAGCTAGATCCAGTACTTTGTCCATCCGCTCAATGCCGGTGAGGATCATTTTTCCGTGCTGGGAAACGTACATCAGTTTGGTAAAAGACGCGGGAAGGGAAACTGAAAAGACAAGGTAGAACACCGAGGCGAGCGCGAAAGCAGGGTAATCCGTTACCCCACCTGAGATGAGGATAAGAGCGGGAATCAGAAAGAGATACACCTGATTGATGACCAGCATGAAAAGCACCATAAAAACTTCAAACGTCATCGTGTAGTTCAGCACGTAGGTTCCGTATTCCTTGATGGTCTGGTAGAATTTGCGGAAACTGTAGATGGTTTGATTAAAAGCCTTAACCACCGAAATACCCCGTACATATTCCACTGCGGCGTTGTTCATGTCCTCAAGGGAATTTTGATACTTATCAACAAAAACTTGAGCGTTCTTACTGCTAAAGGCAATCATTTGAATCAGGTAGCTTAGTATAATTGGAACCAGACTCGCCAATCCCAGCCGCCAGTCAAAAACCGCGAGGATAATCAAGGTAATAAAGGGCATGGCAAAGGATCCTACCAGATCCGGGAGCTGGTGGGCGATGAAGCCCTCCAGTTTCTCGATGTTCTCATCCACCACCTTTCGCAGTTTACCAGTAGCATGTTCTGTGTGGAAGCCCAGAGGAAGCGCGGCAAGGTGACGGGTAAATTCCAGCTTCAGGTCATAGAGGGTGGTAAAAGCCGCAAGGTGGGAGCACATAAGCGCGATAAAATTGAGAAAAATCGCCGCGGCAGCCCCGCCTGCGGTAAGCCAGCCCAGCCTGAGCATATACGCTTTGTCCAGACTTCCCAAATCGGCAACGTGGCTTACCAGTTCCCGAATCAGAAAGTACACGGCGATAAAGGGACTAAAGGAAAGCGCCACGCTCATTACTGAAAGAACGCAGGATGCAATAACCAGCACTTTTTTGCGGAACGCTAATTCCCAGAGCCGTGCCATGCCGGTCTTATGGGGTAGGGTTTTTGGTGTAGAGCCATCCATATCAAGTCCCCTCGGCAGACGGGGTAAGCGAAACCCCTGCTAAAAGATTCCGCAGCGAGTTGGCGCTTCCACAATGAGACTGCACCAGCAGAATATCCTTCCGTGCAGCCTCTTTTTTTGCCACCTTGACCATTTCATGGGAAACCGGGTTGGTAAACAGAACGATCAAATCCGGGTTTCCAATCAAGCCTTCGAGATTACCCTTGGGCTGGGTAAAAATTTTTGCCTTATACGCATATTCCTTACAGATAGCCTTGTAATGGCATACCATACAGTCATTTCCACCAATGATAACTACATTCATAAGGCACCCCTCTGCAGTAAGGGGCTTACCCAAACCCTGCTTCTTCATAAAAATCCTCCATCAATAATAAACTTAAACAGGTAACTATACCTTCTTTATGTTAGAAAATACTAACATAAAGATCAAGAGGATTGTACGATTTTACGAATAGGGGAAGCTGATGCAAAAAGTTAGATTTTGAATCAGCTTCCTTAAAGATAAGGGACTATAAACCTGATACCAACTGCAGCAAGATACTGGACAAGATCAGCATGAAGGCTCCGCCGATACGGGAGGAAATTTGGGCAAAGGGCATGAGTTCCATGCGTTGGGCTGCTGACAATACCGCCACATCCCCGGTTCCGCCCATGTTGGACATACAAAGCCCTGCGGTAATCGCCGCTTCAATGGGGAAGAATCCCACCAGCTTCCCTACCAGCCCTGCGCCCAGGATGGCCCCCAAGACCGTAACCGTAACAAGCAAAAGATACTGAGGGGTAAAGGCTTCGGCAACCTGTACCAGGTTGGTATATGAAACGCCGATCCCCACCAGGAGCACTCCGGTAAGGTTGTTCATCACAAACTGAAACCATTGGTAGCAACAGATTTCAAACTGCTGGGGCAGCAAGCCTAAGGATTTTACCAGAGCCACGGCTAAAATCATCCAGGCATAGCCATGAATTGCAGGAACCACTTTGTTGATCAGCGCGCCCAAGGCAAAAAAGCTGGTCGCCATTAAAAGACCAATCCCCATTTGGGAGAGGTTTATGGTATCCCTGGCCTGTTTATAAGCGGGATCCAACTCAAGTTCTGCGGCAGCATTGGATCCCTGAGTCTTCATAAGCTGGCCATTTCCAGACCAACCGTTCTTTACTACTTTTCCCAGCCGGTTAAGCAAGCCCCCACACACAATGGAAAGGGCATTGCCTAAGGCCACTGCGGGCACCATTTTCGAGAGCATTTCCGTGGCATCCCGCCCCAGTCCCTCCCCGAAGATCTTGGATAAGGGAACCGCTCCTGCGCCCATACCGCCACCCATAATCGGGATGGTAATAAAGAATACCGTTTCCTTGGCACCGTAACCGATGATGGCTCCCACCAATGCGGTAAGGGCAATGGCAACCGCCACACCGCCAAGAATGGCCGGCAGATACCGGATCGCGGCCCGAATCAGTAATTGGCGGTTCATCCCCATGATGGAGCCGGTGATCAATGCGGCAATATAGAAATCAAGAAACCCTTCACCCACCATGAAGGAATCCATAATATGAATGGCCGATTCGGGCAAGACCTTGAAGGTAACCAAAGCTGCGGAACCAAAGATAATGACAATAGCGCCCCCTCCAAGAAATGTTTTGATTATGGGGGCATTATCGCCGATCTTCCCGAAGATGGTACCGATAACGATCATAAGCGGCAATGCGCCGATCATCCCTTTGGGCAGTTTACCCAGATAGGTCACCGCAAGAATAACAAGCGTAAAAAGAGCGAAAAAATACCATTCCATCCCATATAACTGAAAACGCGGTTTCTCTGCTGGTCTAGAAGTATTCGGTTGCCCTGTACTCATAATAATCCTCCTACTTTATGTATATTTTACGTATTACTAAACATATAGAAATTCGTATTTCCTTACAAAATAAGGAGTTGACTGAGTTCGTAAAAGATACGCTAAGCTGGTGAATTCCTTATACAACAAAGAATTAACAATTTTTATATATTTATGTATAAAGTATAGTTCAGGGTGCTCTCGTGATCAAATTAATCCGGCGGGAATAAGGGCCTTATCAGATGGGGTATGTGTAGGGGGTTTTGTTAGAAAAACTGAGCATTGCCGATAGGCTTTTGCAATGACGGGTTTAAACAAAACCCCCACCAAAAGGCGGGGGCTTTGCGCTGCTATACCGGTACGGTACGCAGTTAGGTAACCGGCATGGCGACCCGGGTCTTCTTGACCAAGCCGCCGCGGGCCTTTGTTTTAATGCCCATCTGCTCGCGAATCTCCGCGTACTCCTCAAGGATGTGCTTTTCCGCCCACGCCTGGTCCGCGATTTTTTCCACACGGCAGGCTGCGTACTTGTACTCAGGGGTGTTGCTCACCGGGTCCAGGGAAGCCTGGGTCAGCTCGTTACACGCGCCTATCCACCACTGGTAGGTCATGTAGATGGCTCCCTTTTTGACCCGCTCGGTGGGCAGACAGCGGGTTATACAGTAACCCCGCTTGGAGACCACTTTGATGAGCTCCCCTTGCTCAACGCCAATCGCCTTGCAGTCTGCGGGACTCATCTGCGCCCAGCCCGGCTCATCCTCAAGATTGCGCAGGAGACGACAATTGCCCGTCATGGTACGCACCGAGTAATGGCCGAC
>JAISGE010000184.1 GCA_031263265.1 Treponema sp. | reverse complement strand
AAAAAATATGTTTATGTTTTGATTTTTATAGTTTACATCAGTATTTCCGTGTCCATTTTCATCTACATCTATAGCAATGTTGCCAAAATATTTTGTCGTAAATTCAAATACAGCCATTTTCAGCCTCCTTTAAAAGTTTAACCTATTTTAGTATATTATCGCTTCATTTGTCAAGATACTTTACTTTTTTTATTTTCATAATTTTCCAATAAATTTTAGGCCCTATGTCGCATAACTCTTATATACGAAAACCCCCGCGCCATTGCGTTTGCCTATGCTATCACGTGGCTCTGTATCGGTGAAGGCGGCCTCAGCCTAGCCTTCTCGTTCTCCCAACACAGCGTGATGTAGAGCGTCTGCCCCAACTGCGTGTCCTCGAAGGTAAGGAGCTCCCGTCACCTGTTCGCCTTTCAAAGTGGCCTTCATGCGGAAAAAATCATCATTTGTATTAAATAAAAACAGGATAGTGCCGAAAATAGGTACAGTTGATAGGATGATATAATGGAAAAAGTAAAATGTATCATTGTAATGGCATTATTGGCTGTTCAGTTTTCGGATAAGGGGTATTCATTATTTGCCCAAGACTTATCTTATGAATCTGATATAGAATATATTTTGACCACCTATTATATTCTAGGAGATTATAAAGAAGTTATCAGACTGTTAAATAGACACTATTTTAAGTATCAACATGAATTAGCATATTTGTATGGATTATGTTATTTAAAATTAAATATGAATAAAATAGCAATAGACTATTTTAATATTACGTTAGCAGAACATGAAAATAACTATGAAGTATTGAATAATATAGGTGTTGCTTATTTTCAAGAGTATGATTATATCAATGCAATGAACTATTTTCATCTATCATTTATTTCAAATACAGATTATGAAATTGCACGAGAGAATTATAATGCAGCATACGAAAGTTGGATTTCCCACAGGGAGCATGAATTAATACGTCCAGTAATTCCATTTACGGAAAAACCGACCATGTATAATTCGGTAGGATGGTTTTATTATTATTTAGGCGATTATCATAATGCAATTTATTATTTCCGAAAATCTATGGACGAAGATAAGCAATATCAATTTGCGTATATATCTTTGGCTTATATATATGATGAAGGAAATAATTTTGAAGCGGCGTTGAATTATTTAAAAGAAGCGGAAAAAATAGACGAAAACAATCCTGATCTTTATAATAATCTGGGTATTGTCTATTATCATTTATCTGATTATGAGAATTCAGAAAATTCCTTTAGAAAAGCAATATTATTAAATTATAGGTTTGTCGAACCTTACAACAACCTTGGTTTTTTATATTTTGAAAAGGCTGAATATAGTCTCTCAGAAGAATACTTTAAAAAAAGTATAGAGATAAATCTTGACAATCAAAGTCTAAGAGCAGAAAGCATGGCGGGCTTGGCTATTATAAGTATGAAAAATAAAAACAGTGATCAATCAAGGGCTTATAAAGAAGTCTCGATAAGATTAGACTATAGAATGAATAATATAAAATACTTACTAAATAAGTTGAAATGGAGTAATGAACTCATTGAGATTTGGAGTACTATATAATTTTCTATACATGAGTATACCGATTGTATGGGGATAATTCACCTTGGAACTTCGGGATACTCCTACCGTGAATGGGTAGGACCGGTTTACCCGGAAGGTACCAAACCAGATGCCTATTTACGGAGCTATGCAAGGCTTTTCTCTACCGTGGAACTGAACTATTCTTACTATCGAATGCCTACCCCAGAACAACTTGCCGCGCTGATACAAAAAGCAGGGAGTCCCCTGATGTTCTCTATAAAGGCCCATGAAACCCTGACCCATAAGATAGATTGGTACGCTTGGAAAACTCAGGCCCAGACCTTTCGGGATGCCTTGAAACCGTTACAAGAAGCCCAGTGTCTGGAAGCGGTACTGTTTCAATTCCCTTACGCATTCCACTATGAACCGGAAAACCGGCGTTATTTGGATATGCTGTTAGGAGCATTCCCGGAAATTCCCCGGGCAGTGGAATTCCGTAACAAGCAATGGTACCAGGATCGGGTAATCCAGGGCTTGCGCGAGCGGCAGACGAGCTTAGTGGCAGTGGATCTGCCCTCTTTACCAGGATTGCCCCCGATCCTGGAGACCATCACCTCTCCCCTGGGGTATATCCGGTTACATGGCCGGAATCATGGTGCTTGGTGGTCTTCAGATGGGGCAGCCCGGTATGACTACTGGTACGATGATGCAGCGCTCAAATCCTGGAGGGATCGGATCAGGCGGATGCAGGCCCAGACCGATCGTATCCTGGTGTATTTCAACAACCACCCTAAAGGGCAAGGTGCAGTGAATGCCCAAAGGCTTCGGGAATTGCTCGATATGCCCTAATGGTTTTATGGACTAAATCAAGCGCGAAATTTTGAAACAGCCCACTTGACAAGCCTCATATACCCATAGTATACCCAAATAAAGCGGATGTTTGGTGATGAACACCAAGACGCGGTCTTCCCGTAACTAATCTTATCATATAATCCCATGACGGGATTAAGCAGTTTTATAGGTTTATAGGCTGTGCGGAGATGAACTCCTTATCACCCGTAGAGGAGTATCGTATGAACAGATTGTTTCTCTTGGGGGCTGCAGTGTTCTCACTTGCCGCCCATCTTCCTGCCCATGAATTCTTTGTCATGCCCCAAGAGGTAAAGGCCTACCGTGCCGGTGACACGGTTCAGATTAATGCCCTTTCCACCCATTATTTCACCGTAGGGGAGGAACTGGAACCGGTCGAGGTAAATGAGGTGTACGTGGTAAAAAACGGCACTAAAGTAGGTAATAACCTTTTGCTTAAGGCAAACCCCGACAAGCTCTGGTATGAGACTACCTATAGATTGACTGATACCAGTCCGGTCATTGTGGTAGGCAATCGGAAGGGGGATTTTTACTGCCTTTTCACCAATGGTGATTATGCTGATGGAAAAAGGGCTGATGTGGCTGCTGCAAATCCTGGAAAAACCATTGGAACTGCCCGGTATTTTGCAAAGTATTCAAAATATTACCTTAATCCAGATACAAAGGATACAACCTTTGATAAGCCCCTGGGTCATACCCTCGAAATAATCCCCATAGACAATCCGGCAAACTACAAAAAAGGGTTTAAGCCCAGATTCAAGGTTTTATTCAACGGACAGCCTCTGGCAAATGCGGACATTGCAGCGACCTATGATTATTACAACTACAAAACTGCCAATGCTTATGCTCAAACCCAAAAAACCGATGCAAAAGGGGAAGTACGATTCACCATCACCGATCCTGGGGTTTGGCTCGTCCGGATCAGTGATACCCGTAAATCCCAGTATCCTGATACAGACGAAGATAACAACAGCGCTATTGTGGTGTTTACGGTCAGGTGAAAAAATCCCTGGGCTGCTGGTATGTATTTAGACCGGCTCGAATTTAAAAGAGACCCTTTTCAAGGTTTTGACCCCCGCTGCCGGGTATTGGCAGCGGTTTGTCTCATCCTGGTAGTGCTTACCATTACCCATCCTGTTATAGAAGCGATTATCATGGTGGGAACCGTGGTACCGTTCTTGATGGGTAAAACGGGAACAAGGGAGCTGCGGAAGCTGTTCCTGAGGCTTATCCCGGTGAACATCGTTACCCTGATCCTCTGGTTGAGTCTGCTTCTTAATGGACTGGGCGTCCACGACCCAGGAGGACCAGGGAGCCTTGAGCGCCTATTTGGGGGGGCATTGCTCTATACCCTACGGATCAACGCGGCGGCCCTTGTGTACATGGTACTGATCATTCCCCTGGGAATCGGCAGACTGGCCAATGGGTTGATGAAACTCAAGGTACCGGCTACCTTAGTTTCTTTGCTGGTCTTAACCTACCGGTATATCTTTGTGATGTACCAGGGAGTCTTTGTTTCGGTGTTGTCCATGCAGAGCCGCAGGCCCCGGCAAACTACCCTGGAACAATGGCGTTCCTATACCGCGGTCTTTGCATCCGCGCTGGTAAAGGCCATGCTGAGGGCACAGAAAATCGGGAATATCATGGAGCTTCGAGGGTTTACCGGTGTCTTGCCGATAACCACGGTTTTTATCTGGAAACTGCAGGATACCCTGCTCCTCGGAGCCTGTATCATCCTGGCTCCGAGTCTTTGGGTTTTGGATAGGCTATGGAACTGTTACGGGTAAGCCATCTATGCCATGCCTATGATAGGCAGATCCTGTCCCTCAAGGATATTAGTTTCTCGGTAGCAAAGGGGGATCGGCTATGTATTGCCGGAGCCAATGGTTCGGGAAAATCAACCCTTCTAGAACTCATTGCCGGTTGTATGAAACCTTATTCCGGGGAGATCCTGATTAAGGGGATCCCTCGCAGGGAGCTTACCAAAGGAGCCAGGAGCAGGACAGGTATGGTCTTTCAGGAGCCGGATAATCAGCTTTTCATGCCCACCCTGTGGGAGGATGTGGCTTTTGCGGTGATGCATACCGGCGTCTCTCCCCAACAAGGACGGGAACAGGCCTTAAAGGCCCTGAGAGCCGTAGAAGCGGAACACCTCGCAGACCGGCCTCCCTATAAACTTTCCGGTGGGGAGAAACAGCGGGCTGCCATTGCATCGGTACTCATCATGGAACCTGAACTGGTGCTTTTGGACGAACCTACCGCATCTTTGGATCCCCGGGCACGAAAACATATCATCGATCTTTTGAAAACCCTGGATTGTACGCTCCTCATTGCAAGTCATGACTTGGATATGATGCTCGATCTAGGTGGGGAGCTCATCTTCCTCCATGAAGGCAGAATCGCCGCTCAAAGCAAGGTTCCAGGATTACTCAGGGATCAAGCCTTTTTACAGGGTATCGGCTTGGAATTACCCTTACGCATGACAGAAACCCGGCAAGCCTTGGGGAACTGAGGGGTAATCGATTACAGGCTCCGTATTTGTTCTAATCCTTCCACGGAAATATAAAATTCTTAAACGACCGGGTTCCGGTTTTTTCCCGCTCATCAATCAAGAGCACATCCCAAGGAATCTTACGGCGGTTCGCATCAGGATTTGCCTCAAGCCAATCGTACTTAAACAGCCGTAAGCGCAGGGCTTCATCTAGGTACAAGAGAATACCCGCAGGACCAGGAAACAGAAAGGCTAAAAATACCGAAAGCGCCAAGCTCACCAGACAGCACATAAGAGAAAAAATACAAAACAGGGGATTATCAAAGAAAATGAGCAGGCATTTTTTAATGATCTTACTTATTTTGGTATCCAGCCGTGCCCGGATAGCCAGGAAGAATTGTAATGAAAGGATTCCCAGCACAATAGTCCAGAAAATCACCGCGGCCAAAAGCAGGCCGAGCACTGAACCCAGGTTCAAATAGAATGGAATTGCCACCTGGAAGAGGATACCGATAATGAATACCAAACCTCCCATAACCAAACCCACAGGCCAGGCGCTCTTGAGCTGCATAAAAAAATCACTGAACCCAAAAGAACCGTAATCCGATACCGATTTAAGGGATAAGGCAGCCGCGGCAAGGTACACAAAGCACCACAAAATACCGATACCCAAGGTACATACCTCAAGGACAGGCCAGGATTGTAGAAGAGGAGGGATAAATACAGGAATTGCCGCAGAAGCAATGAATCCTATGTTGAGTAACGCAACCCTGAACAAATTATCCCACAGATCAAAAAACGTCTTCTTGAGTAAAAATCCAATCATAGGACGTATAGTGTACTACATACCCCTTAGTTCGTCTATGGAGTTCCGTACGGTCTTAAACGCTCTAGGATATGCGCTTTAAGGCGCTGGATAAAACCGGGTTTTCTCAGCCCAAAGACCCAAGGCAGGATTGGGTACAAAGAAAATCCGTTCCCCATCGGCTAGGGTATTCCACCCAAGGCCCAAGGTCTTGGGGTCGTAACGGGACAAGCCTGCTGCCAGATCCCCCCACTGGTACCCTACCCCTTCGATCTCAGCCCGGCTCAAACCCGGGCCTGGACAGTAGCGCACGGTAAACCGGCCTTCGCTAGAACCATGAATAAGATGGGCTGCCGCGGAGAGGCTTGCGGCAAGCTCCGGGTCTTGACTCACCTTCTCTTGGATGACCTTTCCAGGCCGGTATCCGTGTTTACGAATAAGGGTATCATTTCCCGGATCCTCCCCAAAGCGTTCCAGACCAGGGGCCAGGATCAGCAAGTCCCCGCCATCAGCCATAGCCATACGAGTCCGGTAAATTCCCTTGTTTCCTAACCAGGTACTGCGGAATTCTTCTGGATCCAAGTACACCACCGCTTTTTTGATAGGCTCCTCCAGAATAGCTACATTCACCTCCTGGGCAAGCGCAGCAGCAGCTTCAAAACAATCCCGGCCAAACCCAATATACAGCCCTCGAACCGCCAAGGACCCCCGGCTTTTACCTGCAGCCACGGCTTCTGCATCAGTGCGGGCACCCACCACGGTCAAAACCCAGAGAATAGGAGGCAAACGGTTTCCGAAACGGCGCATCCCCTCGTCAAACATAGCGCGAACCGGGGTATTGGTTCGGCCCATCATCCGCTCCATTCCATAGGAAGCTCCTACAAAATGGCTCTTGTCAATGGCTTCTTTGCCGCCGGTTCCCACGAAAATATTCTTCGCATGGTTGGCCATACCCACCACTTCATGGGGCACCACTTGACCGATGGAAAGGATCAGGGAAAAGCCCCCATCCCTGAGCAATTTGTTCACCTGTACCGGCCAATCGTAACAGGCCGCACCTTGTGAAATAGCTGCTATCCAGTCTGCTTCCAAGCGGCCCAATTCAACCACATCCTGCCGCCAATCATGGGGAATGAAGGTATCCACCGGGGTTCCGGGGAACATACGGTTTAATTCCAGCTTAGTCATGGCAATATGCGTCCCCAAAGCAGGCATAACCGCACCCAGGGGGTTCTTGTCATTTCTCAGAAGTTCCCGGCAGGCCAGGTCAGTAAAATACCCTGCCCGGGAATGGACCCTGGTTATATCCGGGGGCAGGATGAGCAGCGGCCCTGTATCCCCCAAATCATCCAGGGCCTTTGCCAATGCCTCGGAAAACAAAGCATCCAGGGTCTGATCTGAAAGATCCAGCCGGACTCCCCCTTGCGCTACATAGGTCATTCCCATCCCCTTAGCTGCTCGCTACGGGCGGCTGGTTGAATTGATTTACCATGAGGGTCGGTTGGTGGGTTGCATCCAGGGTATCCCGCCAGAGATTACCTTCGGGATCCACATGGCTGCGGTGAGAAATAGCTGCCTTCATGGGCAGGTGTACGAATTCGTTATTTACCAAGCCGATGATGACCTTGGTTTTCCCTGCCATGGCCGCATGAGCCGCAGCATTACCCAGCCGTTCACAGTAAATGGAATCTCCCGGCTCTGCCGGAGCGGAACGAATAATATAACTGGGATCAATGTACTTTAAGTTGATCTCCATCTTTTTCTCGTCAAAATAGCTTTGGATCCGGTCTCGCAAGTAGGTGCCTACATCAGCCATTTTGAGATTACCTCCTGCATCGGTTTTCACTTCCTTGACCAACTGATCCTGCATGGCCCCTTCAGCCACCACCACCACCGCGTGTTTCCGTTTTCTAAGCCGTTCTTCCAGGTGGTGCAGGAAACCGTTGTAGCCCTCCAAGTTGAAGGGTACTTCCGGGATCAACACAAAATTCACCTCATGGCTAGCCAGCGCCGTATGCGCGGCAATGAACCCCGATTCCCGGCCCATGAGCTTGACCAAGCCGATACCGTTAATCTGTGAATTGGCCTCCATGTGGGCGGCAGCAACTACATCCACCGCTTTGGTCACTGCGGTATCAAACCCAAAGGACTTTTGGATAAACGCAAAGTCATTGTCCACGGTTTTAGGGATCCCCACTATGGAGATTTTCAATTTTCGTTTACTTACTTCCTCGGCAATATCCAAGGAACCCCGTTGGGTACCGTCTCCGCCAATAGTAAAGAGCATATTAAGGTTGAGCTGTTCCATGGCGTCTACGATTTTGCCTACCTCTTTGCCCCCTCCCCGAGCGCTTCCCAAATAGGTTCCCCCCAACTTATGGATATTATCCACATTGTCTGGATTCAATTCTCGGATCGGGTACTGGTACTCTGGAAGGAACCCTTTATAACCATAGCGGATTCCCGTAATCCGGTGTACCCCATACCGATACCACAAGCAGCGGACAATAGCCCGGATCACATCGTTGATCCCGGGACACAAGCCGCCGCAACTGACGATACCTGCATGAACATGGGCAGGCATGAAATAGAGCATCTCCCGGGGACCTGCATACTCAAAAACCTGACTCCGTTCAACCCGAGCTTGATCTCCCAGGGTTACATCGGTACTCAGCCGCATAAATTGATCGTCGGTAACATAATTAGCGATGAAATCACCTTTAACACTTGACATAATAATCGGCGATTTAATATTACGCTTCCCCAGTTCTTCAATGGAAAAATCAAAGGCTTCACTCATAGATATTCCTCTTTTGTTTGATTTCGAGCTTTTTTACCTTATTATACGTATTTTTTATGGATAGACAAGGGTCATAGAGAGTACTATAGAGATAGAAACCTATGGTAAGACGCAATAAAAAACCGGGGCTTGCGCGGTATGGTTATGCGCTTGAGCGGATTGAGGAGCGACTGGAATCGCTTGAAACGAAACTTGCGTACCTGGAAGATTTCGTAACTGAGCTTCAAGGTACGGTGCTGGAAGGAAATGCTGAGTTTGACCGGCTCAAAGAGGAACATCGGGCGATGAAGGTCAAGCTCTTGCATATCTCCCAGGAAGTGGGAACTATGCCCCAGCAGAAACCACCCCACTATTAACGGCACCCAGGGTCCTCCCAAGGGCCCAATAGAAAGGTGACGAAACTTATATTACAAGGAGTTAGCAGGTATGTCGAAAAAGGTATTGGTTCTTTTGGCTAAAGGCTTTGAGGAAGTGGAGGCCATCACCCCCATAGATTACCTCCGCCGGGCTGGAATTGAGGTAACGGTGGCGTCCATCGCTTCTGGGGACGCGGGTTTGCAGGTGCCGGGAGCCCACGGCTTATTGACCCTGGCGGATACCAGCCTGCAGGAATTGGCGAAAGCGGGGCAGGTATCTGCAGCTTCTTGGGATGGCGTGCTGCTTCCCGGAGGTATGCCCGGTGCATCCAATCTTGCCGCCTCTGAAACCGTGAACAGGCTGGTAAAGGATATGGCTGCAGCGGGAAACTTAGTGGCCGCCATTTGTGCGTCCCCTGCGGTAGTGCTCTTTCCCTTGGGTTTGTTACAAGGCCGGCGCTTTACCTGTTTTCCCGGCATGGAAACCGGGGTTTCCGGTGCCCAGTGGTCAGAAGACAAGGTGGTGGTTGATGGAAACATCATCACCAGCCGCGGGGCAGGAACTGCGGGAGCCTGGGCAACGGAGATTATTGCATACTTGACCGAGCCGAGTACTGCCCAGAAGATAGCCTCCACCGTATTACTTTGAAGTACATGAGGGGTTAGAAAAAAGTAAGGGGAGGGGGTTCCTCCTCATACTTTTTTCTAGCCCCAAAGATACGGTGGTATACCTGACTAATCCCCTATGCGGATTGAGTTAAACCATGCATCGTTATACTGATCCAACGCAGTTCCCAGGTCATCTTTCAGTTCGGTATTGGCCAGTTCTTCGGCCTGGTAATAGGGTGTAATCTTCTGGTATTGCCGGGCAGGAACATTGACGGTTGCAGGAAACCCGAAATAGTCGGTAAATTCCGCGTAAATGTTCGGTCGATGGATGAAGTCGATAAACTTATGGGCCAGGTCGCTGTTTTTTGCACCTTTCAAGATGCACATACTGTCGATGTAGGCAGGCCCTCCTTGGCTGGGTATAAAAAAGACCGTATCCTGCTTTAATTGCTCGTTATCGGCGATCTCCGCGTATACCACTTCTGCATAGCCCTGAACCACCCAGAAATCCCCGTTGGCATAACCCTTGCCAAAGGCCTCTGCATCAAACTTAACCAGGTTCGGCTTCCATTCCTGATTGATCAGGTTCTTGGCCGCCTCAATCTCCGTGAGGTTCTTGGTGTTTACCGAATACCCCAGATGTACCAGCGCATCTCCTATGACCTCCCGCATATCATCAAGCATGGTCATTCTGCCCTTGAGATCTCTCCGGCTAAAAATGGACCAGTTTTTTTCAAAGTCAGGTACTTTGGCGGTATTCACCGCTATCCCCGCAGCCCCCCAATAATAGGGTACACTGTATTCCATGGTAGGATCATAGGTAGCTTTTTGTAAAACCAAGGGATCGATGTTTTTCAGATTGGAGATCTTGGACTTGTCAATTTTTTCGAACATTCCCTGGCTGCTCATAATAGACACGTAATCCCCAGAGGGGAACACGAGGTCGTAACCACTACCCCCGGCCTGAATCTTGGCGTACATGTCCTCATTAGAGGCAAACTCATCATAGATAACCCTAACGCCATATTCCTTTTCAAACTGCTCAATAATCGACGTAGGGGTATAATACGTCCAGTTGTAGATATAGAGCCGTTTATCCGTATCTTGCTTACCACCACCTGCCCAGAGGCTTGCGGTAATGAGCACGGTCATAAACCCCAATATACCCAGCCGTCCCCACAGCTCTGGCCAGGGTAGGACTGGGATTCCTACAGGTATTTTCTTCATCTTTTCCTCCTTCCGTGGAGAAGGCATGATCCCTTCGCCACAAAACCACTTTATATAGGGGACTGGTTTACCCTAATCCCCCCGTATCGCCTGGGATAGGTTCCTGTTCCTAAACCTCAGACGGAAACGGCATCAGCGAACAGACGGCTATTTAGCTGCAATGTATTTGAGGAAATTCCTCAATAGGTAGGTGAGGAGCACCGTCCCCAGGATCATCACCACGGATAAGGCGTTGATCACCGGAGAGACCCCAAACCGGATAGCCGAGTAAATATACAAGGGCAGGGTTGACGAGCCAGGGCCTGCCACAAAGTAGGTAATCACAAAATCCTCAAGGGAGATGGTAACTGCGGTTAAGAAACCCGACACAATACCCGGCATACAGATAGGGATGGTTACCTTTAAGAGCGTCTGGCTTTCGTTGGCTCCCAGATCATGGGCAGCTTCGATGATCGAAAAATCGAATTCATCCAACCGGGCCATGACCATGAGAAACACAAAGGGCAGGTTAAAGGTGGTATGCGCGATAAATATGGTCAGAAGCCCTAAGCGCATCTTAATACCTGCAAAAAATATGGAAAGGGACACGCCGATGATGATCTCCGGTAGTATCATGGGAAGAAAGGAGATGGTCTGCACATAGTTACGCAGCTTAAACCGGTACCAGTTTACCCCGATAGCCCCTAAGGTACCGATAAGGGTGGCGCTGGCCGCGGAACTCACCGCAATGAGCATACTGTTCCAAAAGGAACGCCACAGATCCCGGGAATGAAAAAAAAGCTGTTCGTACCAGACCAGGGAGAAGCCTGTCCAGTTCATACCCTTGGATGCATTAAAGGAGTACAAGATCAGCACAAACAGAGGCAGAAAGAGAAAGCCAATGGTGGCAATAAAAACCGTCTGGGAAAAGGAGAACCGGGTCCGGTAGGCCCGTTTAGCGTGGCGGGCGGCTTCTCCTTGAGAGGGTCCTGGTTTAAGGGAAGTGATGATATGGTGAATCAGTTTTTTGTTATTCACCGATGCATCTCCTGAACCGTGGGTTGAGATACTAACTTGTTCCCATGAGAAACATCCGTGTTCCGGGCCGCATCCTTCTGCTGGAGGGTCAACATGAGCAGCACTCCCAACGTGGTAATCAGGGTGAGAACCATGGAAAAGGCCGAAGCCAGGGGCCAGTTCCGGGACTTGGTAAGCTGATCCGCGATGACATTCCCCAGCATATAGGAATCCTTACCTCCCACCAAAAGCGGCACTGCATAGGCGCCGAAGATGGGGATGAAGGTAAACAGCACTGCAGTATAAAGACCGCTTCTGATGTTAGGGAGCAGCACTTTCACCATGGCTTCCAGTTGAGTGGCCCCCAGATCCCGGGCCGCCTCCAACAAGGAAAAGTCGAATTTGTCAATAGTGGAAAACAGGGGAAGGATCGCATAGGGTAGGTACATATAGACCAAGACCAGAATCACCACTTTTTGGTTATACAGAAAATGAATGTAGTCATGGATAAGCCCAAAACGCATCAGAAATTCGTTCAAGAAGCCGTTATTCCCCAAAATATTCATCCACGCGAACACCCGAATGAGGAAATTGGTCCAAAAGGGGATGATGATGAGCAGCAAGAGGAACGTCTGGTTCTGACTTTTAGCCATGAAGTAACCGCAAGGCAGGGCGATGAGAATAGTTATCACCGTGGCTGCTAGAGAAGTCCCTATAGTTCTGAGGGTAATCAGGATGAAACTCAGGTTCCCCAGGCTTTTGTATGCGTCCAGGGAGAATTCCCCCAGCACCCCACCGTAAAGCCCTTTTTTGAGGAAGCTGTAAACCACGATGATGAGCAGCGGGCTGAGAAAAAAGAGGGTGAACCAGAACGTCTGGAGCGATGAATAGAGGAGGCCGTAATTCCGTTTACCTAGGCTGCTCACGATGCTTTTACCTCAACAATATAGCCGTCATTGGCGCTCCAAGAAAGGAACACCGAATCCTTCCACAGGATATCCGGCCCTTCATCGGAATACGTAGCATGCTGTTTGATCACCCGAAAAAGCACTTTGTTTTGCACCTTGACATAGAACTTAGTCTGGAACCCTGAATAAATCGGTTCATCCACCCCTCCTTGAAAGAGGTTTATATCCTCTCGTTTAGTGGCGGGTTTTTCCTTGGAAATAAGGATCTTTTCTGGCCTTATGGTAAAACTCACCTCCTGACCAGGCTTTACCTCATCCACCGTGGTAACCTTGATCCTCCCAAGCTCTGGAATATCCAGCTCCACCAGGTATTCCCGTTCAGGTTTAGGCATGAGCACTGCGGAAGCCACCATTCCATCGAAGAGATTGGTCTCCCCGATAAAACGGGCCACAAAGTCCGTAGCTGGACTTTCGTAGATTTCGTGGGGAGTACCCACCTGCAATACATCCCCCTGGTTCATCACCGCAATCCGATCCGACACCGACAGGGCCTCCTGCTGATCATGGGTAACGTAGATAAAAGTGATGCCGATCTTGTCGTGGATCTGATCCAGTTCGATGAGCATGTGCTGGCGCAACTTGGCGTCCAGCGCGGAGAGCGGCTCGTCCAAAAGGAGCACCCGGGGTTCATTGATGAGAGAGCGGGCAATGGCGACCCGTTGTTTCTGGCCTCCGGAAAGCTGATTGGGTTTTTTATACGCATGTCCTTCCAGTTGTACCAGTTTTAAGTATTCGGTAACCCGTGAAGGGATATCAGTTTTGGGAACCCTTCGAATCCGCAAAGGAAAGGCCACGTTCTCAAACACCGAAAGATGCGGGAAGAGGGCATAGTTCTGAAAAACCGTATTTGCCTGCCGCCGGTTAGGGGGCAAGGGCAATACATCAGCCCCGTCAAAGGTAAGTGTTCCCACATCGGGACTTTCAAACCCCGCAATGATCCGCAGGAGGGTGGTCTTACCACATCCTGAAGGCCCGAGGAGAGAGAAGAACTCCCCCTTTTTTATGCTCAGGCCAATATTATTCAAAACCTTAAAGTCCCCGAAGGATTTAGAAATCTCTTCGATGACCACGTCGCTCCCTTTCAATACGGCTCTTTCAACCTCCCTTTAATATGAACGTATAGCGTACCTGTATTTAATACTAATATGGAACAATGCGGATTTTAAAGGATGTTGTCAATTGGTTCTGCACTATTTTTCTGGTTTTCTATTTTTCTTTTGCATTTTTTAACCATAAAATGCGCCAGACAGTTACAGGCTATATGTTACCTTCAAAGGCTCGCAGTACCTGCGGAAGGATTGCCTCAATGGTTCCAGGGATGATGCATCCTGCGGCATTTTTATGGCCTCCTCCCCCAAACTGAGCGGCAATTTCCGCCACGTTAACCCTATCCCGGGAACGAAACCCTAGAGTACAGTTTCCCG
This sequence comes from Treponema sp., assembly GCA_031263265.1. Classification (GTDB taxonomy): domain Bacteria; phylum Spirochaetota; class Spirochaetia; order Treponematales; family Breznakiellaceae; genus JAIRLU01. Next base: position 8,851 of record JAISGE010000184.1, on the reverse strand, counting down.
GGGTTTCTTGCCGGATGATCGCGATGGCCTCCACCCCACTTACCGCCTGGAGCACTTGATACAGGGTATCTGAATCTCTTCCCTCCAAACCAAAGCGCAGGGTTTCTTCATAGGCCTCTGTGGTGAGCAAGAGGCGTCCGTCAAAGTAGGTTTGAACCCGGGAAAGCAGGATTCCCATGAGGATCCGGGAATGAAGGCTTTTTCCCCCATGTATACGTTGAAATACCTGCTTAGGACTCGCTCCTGCACGAATCATCCGGGCAGCGTATTCAAAGGTTTCCGCTCCCTGTTCATCAACATGACGAAAAAACCCCGTGTCTGTACATAACCCGAACAGGAGCAGTTCGGCCTCTTCTTTAGTGGGACTCAAGCCCAAGGCTTCAATGATCCCCAAGGTCATAAAGGTTACCGATGGAGCCGTAGGATCAATATAGAGAACCCCTTCTGTGCCTCCCTCAACATAGGACCCTAAGGCATGATGATCAATAATCGCCGTAGGAAGCCCTTCCAAAGCAGACGCCAGATCTCCGGTACGGTAACTCGCCGAACAATCCATTACCACAACCCAAGCTCCCTCCCGTTCTTTCGCGCTGATGTGGAGGATGCAGCGAGCCTGATACGGTTGTATTTCAGAACGTTTAAAGGGACCGGCAGAACAGGGAATAGCCTCTTTACCCAGCCGTCGTAATACACTGCTGAGGGCAAGCTGACTGCCTATACAATCACCGTCAGGTTCTTTATGTCCTACTACCAGAAATTTCTTTCCCTGTTTGATAAAATCAAGCAGTGCCGGGGGAACTACTACTGAATGTGCCATAGGTATTTCCTCTTTAATCTATAAATTGGCCGTATAAGGCTGGGACTAAAAATCTAAAAACAGTCCCTATCCACAGGTGAGTAATGCAAATTGGCGCGCGCTCCCAGAAATTATCGGTTTTCCCTGGGTAATATAGACGTTGATCTCAGTCCTTAGTCCAAAGTTTGAAAAATAAATCCCCGGTTCCAGGGAAAAGCAGGATCCTTCCAGGATTAACCGGGAATCGGGAAATTCAAGGGAATCCATATTCACTCCGTATCCGTGACATTCCGTATCTATGCCGTGGCCGGTACGGTGTTTAATAGCCTTTTGGTATCCTAAATCGATCAAGTGCTCTCTGGTTTTGATATCCACCATGGCCCCTGATACCGGTCGTCCAGCTCCAAGTTCCTCTGCAATAAACCGGTAAGCTCCCTCCCGAACCTCTACGAGATCGGTAAAGGCCTGTTCAAGGTCTTCCTGTACCGAAGCCCCAAATATCCCGACCCAAGAAATATCTGCATATATCCCTTGGGGGCTGTTTTTCTTGGCCCATAGGTCAAATTGCACTACATCCCCACTTTGCAGAGGAACGCCAGACCCGGAAAAATCGTAATGCGGGTTTCCCGAATGGGCCCCCGCAGCAACCAAAGGAGGATGATCGCTTACAAGCTTGCGTCTCTGGAACTCTTCCAGCATGATACTCCGCAGTCCTCCTTCGGTAATGACCCGATGATGGGTATAAGCATCCTGCACCTGGTCCCAAACAAGTTCTACAATGTCATACAAGGCCGTTGCGGCCTGTTCATGGGCTTGTATACCCTGCGTATCAAGCAAGCCCTTGAATCGTTGGATTAAGCCTGCAGCAGAAACCAAGTGTATCCTGGCTTTTTCAAACAGTCCGGCAGTTCCAGCATCAAGATAGGAAATAGTAGGGAGGGTTTCAGAAAGATGGACCCCCCAACGCCTATGCTGTAAGGGGGTTAATGCAGCAATAAAATCATCCCGGCCAAGATATACCCGAGTACTACCCGGAAGATCTTCAAGTAGACCTGCTTCAATGGCATGGACTATCTTGAAAGGTTCCCCCTGAGCAGGAACCCCATATACCCATAACCGGGAATTGGTTGTTTCCGGTGCAATATGCAAGATTGCATCAGAAAGTCTATCCCGATGGTGAAAGTTAGAAAAAATCCACCCATCCAGCCCTTCTGTACGAATAGCTTCTTGGATAGTTTGTAGTTCCTCAAAGGTCATTAATAGGCGAGCTTTATATCCTCCACCCCTTCAAATCGATCATCAATATTGACGGTTAAAGGAATACCTCCCCAACTCTCATGGGTTCGTTCCTGGCGTACATAAAGACGAACATGACTAAATGCCCCATCTTTACGATATATCGTCAGATAAGGCCATGATTTTCCGGGACCTAAAAGGATAACCTCTCCTTTCGGAGGAGATTCCTCTTCCGCACGGGGACCATCTGCAAACCATTCAATAGGAAGGTACAAATACCCCAACCCAGGCTTGAGAACACCGGTCCGATAAGCTACCACATACCCTTTCCGATACGCATAGACCCGTTCAACAGGAACATTAACGTAATAGTAGGGACTCCCACCACTGGACTCCTCCTCCTGCGCCATAAGCGGCAGAACCGTTACCACCGCGATGCAGAAAATCATACTTAGAAAAATCCGCTTCATTCTAAACCTCCATATTAAATACTACTAAAAGATACCTCTGTACCCTCAACACTATTATAAAAAATTATATCAAGTCTTTCGGTAATGTACAAGGGGGGATCTGCCGATAGTTGCCACTCTGTTGCATAGGCGTAAAAATTCCGCTGAGCAGTGGTACAATTAAGCTATCAAGGTAGGATATCCGTTCAGCACCGTGCAAACGTCGCCGTTCTATGCGAAGCGATTCCAGGGCTGCTCCCAGGTTCGGGGGCAAGGTCGCGTCTAAATGTTCACGGAACAACGCAGAGAACCGCGGACAGGAACCAGAGGTGGAAATCCCCGTTACCAGTTCGCCCCGGTGTACCAAGGCTGGGAAAAAAAAGGTACACATTTCAGGATCATCCACCACGTTTACCGGGATTCCCACTGCCTGGGCATCCTGGGCTACGGTCCTATTTAGTTCCTCTTCATCAGTGGCGGCGATAACCAAAGTAGCTCCCACCAAATCCTTTGGGCCTTGATAAGGACGGGCCAACAGGGTAAGGGAAAGGGTCTTAATGAATTCTGAAGGTTCCGGAGCCACTACCCTAAGCTGAGCGCCAAAATCAAGGAGGGATTGGGCTTTTCGAGCTGCCACCGTTCCCCCTCCCACGATAAGGCAGTCCTTTCCGGTAAGGTCTACAAACAGGGGAAAATAGGGCACCTTATACCTGCACCGCTTCTTCGGATACAACGCCCTGCCGAATCAGAAAGCTCTTCAAAACCGGCTCTCCTGCTTGTAGTGAAATAATAACGTAGCTCAAGGCAGGATCAAAGGCAAGTCGAATGTCTTCCTCAGAGGGACGGGCAGGACTCGCCGGGTGGCTGTGGAAGTTTCCCAGCAAGATTAATCCGTTTTTCCTGATGTCTGCTACGGCCTTGAACTGTTCCTCCGGGGCCATAGAAAAATGCTCCGGGCTTTGGTCGAGGTTATTAAGACAGTACACCTTCTTGACCTTCTTCTCGTCCCCCTGCACTTCCCCGGCAAAAAGGCCGCAGGCTTCGTTAGGAAGCCCTGTTCGGGCATGGGCTACCATAGCCGCCTGCTGTTCCTGGGAAAGCTTCACCATAGGGAACCGCCTCCCATAAAATAGAGGAATTCTACCACCGCCCCTTCTTTTACCAAGGTCCGGTCAAAATCCGCCCGGAGTATCATCGCATCGTTGAGCTGGACGCTTACATATTCCGGCATCTCCACCTGCACTTCGGTAAGCAGTTGGCTTACCGAAAGTTCACCGGAGAGTTCACGCGGTTTTCCATTCGCCGTAATTCGTATCGACATGTTCTATACCCTCATTTCAATCATTTCAATCCACAAAGAGAAAACAATACAAATAGTAGTTTCTCTAGTTTAATACTAAGATTTACCCATTTCTGTACGATTGACAAGACCCTTCCTAATCTTCTTGATTCACTGCTAAAGAACCGGACAACAGGTGCACCAGTTTACGCGCTTCTTCCTGGGTTAAGGTGATACCTTTTCCCATCTTCTGATGATCCGGAGCCCAGTCCCGAATATCGAACTTGGGATTCCGGCCATTCCAAGAGACCAGGTTGACTTCTTTTCTCCAACCCCCTTTGCCTTCCTCAAGCACACCGTAATGTTTAAGTATATCATAGGTAATGTCCGGCATATAAACCTCCTGTTGATGCCATTATAGGCGGTATACCATTACATCCTATCTATGGTCAAGATGTCATAAGGATCATCTCCCAAGCGACGATGCTGAATGGCCTCTAAGATATGGACCGGTAGGATAGGATCCGTTCCTTCCAGGTCGGCAATGGTTCGGGCAACCCGTAATACCCCATGAAAGGCCCTCCCGGAAAGACCAAGTTTAGCCGCAGCTACCCGGAACACAGCTTCGGCTTCAGCAGTCAATCCACAGTATCGCTCGATCAGCTCCGGGGCCATCCGGGCATTACGGCGTACCGGGGTATTCTTGAACCGTTCCTGTTGTAGGGCCACTGCCCTGAGAACCCGCTGACGGATCTCGGCGCTGGTTTCTTCTCCGCGCTGCTGCAGGGCCTGGATCTTTGGCGTATGAACCCCTACCCTAAGTTCCATCCGATCCAGCAGTGCTGCCCCCAACTTGCGCCAATACCGGCGAATCTCCTCAGAACTGCAAAAGCAGCTCACTGCGGTTTCTAAGGAGGATCCTTTTCCTGTTTCTGCAGGAAGGTGCATCCCCAGTCTTCCACAGGGACAGGGATTAGCCGCCAAAATGAGTTGAAAATCCGCAGGAAGCCGAACCGGCCCTTCTGCACGGGAAATGCTTATCACCCGATCTTCCAAAGGTTCCCGCAAGGACTGCAGTACATTGGCCCGGAATTCAGGGGCTTCATCCAGAAACAGGACGCCCCAATGAGCGAGGCTGATCTCCCCAGGCCGCACGGTTTTACCGCCTCCCAAAATACCCTCTGGGCTGGCTGAATGGTGCGGCGATCTAAACGGCGGCCGGGTGATAAGGCCTTCGGTATCCAGGGAAAGACCCCTGGCTAAGTGTCCTGCCAGGCTGTAGAGCCGGGTTACCTCCACCGCTTCATCGGTTTCCAGGGGCGCCATGATCGAAGGCAGACGCCGGGCAAGCATGGTTTTCCCTGCCCCAGGAGGCCCAAAAACCAGCAGGTTATGCCCTCCTGCAGCGGCAATTTCCAAGGCCCGCTTATACCGTCCTTGTCCTCGAACTTCGGCAAAATCTCCCTCTGCCTCATGCTCCGGATCCCTGGCATCTTCCCGATCGAGAGGTTCTCCTACAAAAGCCGGCAAGGAACCGGTTTCCGCGCGGATCCGCAAGGCATGAACCGCTTCTCCCAAGGTAGCAACCCCAGAAAAATGGCCTGCCGCGAGAATAGCCGCTTCTCGGGCATTTTCCGCAGGCACGATGAATTCCTGGATCCCGGCTTTGAGCCCTGCCACCGTGGCAGCCAACACCCCCCGAACCGGCCGTAATCTGCCTGAAAGTTCCAGTTCACCCATGACCATGAGCTTCTCAAGACCTGCGGCCATGTTTGCGGCAGCCATCACTGCCAGGGCTATGGGGAGATCCAGATAGGTACCGTCTTTCCGCACTCCTGCAGGGGCGAGATTAATTAGAATCCGCTCCGGTGGGAAGGTATACCCTGAATTGCGAAAGGCCGCCATGACCCGTTCCCGAGCCTCTCGCACGGCTCCTTCTGCCAGACCGGTAATATCAATTCCTGGGATGCCCCGGCGTATATCCGCTTCAACCCGGATAATAATACCCTCTGCCCCATAGGGCGCATAAGCCATCACATACATCATCACACCTCGATATACTAAGGCCTTATCCTGTTCCCTGCTTCTATTTTTTGTATTATTTTTTACTTTTTGCTTGACAGCAGCGTATTATGACCATAGTTTATTAAAAGACGAGCCAAATTTTGGGAGTGGGCGAAAGATGTTGTTTACTAATTTCAATACCTTTGACCACCGCTGACGCAATTCATTGATCTGTACGGTGAGTTCTGAAATCAAGAAACCTAGCTTAAAACGCGCTCCATCATTTCTTCCGCAAGAAACTCTCTAAGAGCAGTGAGTTTTTCTGGAAAAAAATTAAAAAAATTGCTAGAAATAAATGTCTGCTGCGCTATATCATCGAGGGTTATCGAATTTCCCGTTTCTATTTTGATAGAAAGACTCTTTACAGCATCCATCATATACTCGTAACTGAACATAAGTTCCGCATAGAGCCTAAAATAGTTCAAATCATCGTTTTCATAACGAAAGTGGTCTTTATCAAAAACCGATGGAGATGATCCGGTCTTCTCCAATGAGATAGGCACGTCTTTTAATTCTTCGTTTTTGGCAACTGCTTTCTCGAATTTCTTGTTAATCTGAGCTAAAAAGTCATCCCGCACCAAGGAAGATCGTACACAGGGATACGCCCGGATAATCGCAATGAGATGACACGCTTCATGACAATAGAGCTCCCTTCGCAGACAACAATCATCGAGCTGTTTTGTGGAATCCTGCCCATTAGTACACCATTGCTTCAGGGATTTTTCATACTTCTTTTTCATGAATATGACCACCCCTACCTTCTTTTCAGGTGAATAAATAGAGCAACTTGCCTCATATCGTAGTTCATCGGTATAAATAAAAAATACTTTGAAGTCGTGTTTCACATAATACGGGACATCAATCTTAGAAAAATCAAGAACCATCTTGCTCTTATCAACCGGTTCATTAAAGGGTATTTTGTCCAGAATCGCCTTTAGCGACCATAAAGTAAAATTTACCTCCATATACATAAATACCTATTGCTCACTCATGTACTGATCAAAAAAAGCTTTATGCTGCTCAATGAGATCCAGTGTCTGCTCATAACACTCCAAAGTATCAGCCTTCTCCGCACCGTTGAAATTCATATCCCTTACCCCCAGTTCTATGGCCCTCCTTCTGACCTCTTCAAATCGTTCCTTGTCTTTTTCTTTGGATAAAATAGTAGAATTCATAACAATCTCCAAGACTGCTTCCTTTCTAATAGGACAGCCCAAAGCCCTTGTATTTACTTAGAAAACACAAAGCATATAATTAGATTAATCATATCTTTCTGGTTTGTCAAAAACTATTTATAACCTTTTATGACTATTTACAACTATATTCCACCGTTTCAAGCCCCATACCTGCGGGTGTACGCCCCCCCCTGCTCGTCACCATCAGGGATCTTTGTCAGAGAGCTCCATCGGCCAGAGACCAAAAGCGGATAGTGATTATCCACCCATACGCCATTGGCTTCCCGCTTTCCCGATGATACGCATAGATAAGCCTTATGTTGTTCTTCTTGTTCCCCACATACGTCCAAAATTCGTCTATCTCAAGACAATCATAGTGAGAAAACCTGGATTTCATTAGGTATTGGGCTGATTTGAGTGTTGTTAAGACGTGGGTGATGCTCAGTACGGCGCTGATGTCCCATATACCCATTCCCCGGACCAGCATTATGTTGGCCAGTAGGTTAGGACTATGGTTATTGTTATTATTCATAGTATCATCTTTTGTCCTCTTTGCTTCTCCCCTATTCATCATACTTTGTAGATCACCTCCCTTGTTTTTTGCCCGGTATAATCCGATATACTTAGAAGACTATGCACGGAAAACCCCTTGTATTGTTCCTTAGCCTTTGTTTATCCTCTTTGCCGGTATGGGCCCAGGTAGAAGTTGAACGGCCCTACTGGTTTGTCCTGGAACGGGGAAAGCAGCACTTTCGGAATGGGGATTACGGTAGAGCCCTTATAGCCTTTGAGGATGCCCGGAACCAGCGGCGGGCCATGTATACCCGCATGGAACAGGACATGATCGCCGTACTCTCCATTGCCGAGGTACGCCGCCTGGGGGATGCCCTGGACCTGGTGGAAAAGTATATTGCCGAACGGGGACGGATAGACGCCGCCCGCGCTCTGGAGGAGCTTTACTACCGGGTCCCCAGGGAAAGCCTGGAAAATTCGGCGCTCCGTACTTTGGAAGAGTTTGACCGTCTTAAAGCCTACCCGGAGGCGGAATACTGGATAGGGGAAACCTACCGGACGGAAGGGGAACCGGGCATAGCGCTGAGGCAGTTCCGGAAAGCCTACGAACAGCGTTCTTTCCTTGAGACACCGGGGTTCGACACGGATATCCTCTATAAAATTGCGGATATACACCGGATCAGGCAGGAATATACGCTCATGGAGCGGAATCTTCTGGAAATCCTGACAAAGGACAGCCTCTGGTCCCAGGATTCAAGTACCTTTGTCCGTTCCGCTATGACCCGGACGGTGGAAAATGACGGTATAGACCGTTTTTTGACCCTTTACCGGTATGACAACCCCGTAACCCTCCGGGCCCACCGGCTTTTGGGCTTCTATTACAGTTCTTCCGGGCGGCATAGCCGGGCGGTGGAGCATCTTATGTTTGCCTTCCTCATTCAGAATTCCATCTTTATTGATGACATAATCCGGTCTCAGTACGATTATACGTTTACCACCCTGAATAATCTCCTTGACGAAGTAATGAGGAGGCCCGCCTTGGCTTCTTATTTTGAGGGGACCGAATATTACAAAACGCTGTACTACCTGGGGACCTCTTTCTTTGGGAGTGGCAAGCTGAACGCGGCCCGGTATTTCTGGACAGCCTGTGCCGGACGGCAGGATGCGGGGGAATGGCGGGCCAGGTCTCAGGCCCAGCTTAGAAGCCCCTTTATCGAACCGGCGGTGGAGTTACCTTAGTGCTCTGATTCCCATTTTTACCATTTTTCATTTGAAAAATGGTAACTATTCAGTCGCCTGTGGGGGATAGCGAAAATCGGCGGAATGGGAGGACTAACAG
>JAISGE010000180.1 GCA_031263265.1 Treponema sp. | reverse complement strand
GGAAGGCATCCCCGGTGGTTATTTCATGGTCACTGATAAACGGGCGTCCGCAGTCTCTACCGCGATAATTTTGTTTGCTCTTGCTTTTTTTCTCGTTTCGGGATAGGTTAGGACTAGGGCAATGAGGGCAATTGATGACTATAGTGATGGTCATGCTTCATAGTATCATTTTTTGTCCTCTTTGCCTTTCTGCTGTTCAGCATACTTTGTAGATCACCACCTGTGATTCACCAGTGAAAATTTCACCCCCATGATGAAAACGCAAAATTTGATGAGAACATGTTATCAAAGCTGATCCTGTTCCCGCAGAGGTAACGCGTGCCCTTTACAGTCTGCTGATTTCCCGGTACAGTATTCTCAACTTATTCTATTATAGGTGCTATATGAAAAGAATCGCCCTAACCGGCATTAAACCAACCGGTATCCTTCACATCGGTAACTATTTTGGGGCTATAAAACCTGCCCTACAGTTGGCCCAGGATTACGACGCCCGCTATTTCATCGCAGATTACCATGCCCTCAATACGGTAAAAGATCCCAAGGAACTAGCCGCTCACATTCGGGAAGTGGCCGCAGGCTGGCTTGCCGCAGGACTCAATCCCGAAAAGGTCATCTTTTACCGGCAAAGTTCCATCCCTGAAACCTTTGAGCTGACCACGATTCTTATGGCCTTCACTAGTAAAGGACTGATGAACCGGGCCCATGCGTACAAGGCAGCAGTACAGGAAAATCTGGAGAACCATGAAGAGCCAGATGCGGGGATCAACATGGGGCTTTTTACTTACCCGGTGCTCATGGCTGCGGATATTTTGCTTTTTAACCCCGATATAGTTCCTGTAGGCAAGGATCAAGTCCAGCATGTGGAAATGGCCCAGGACATAGCCCAAGGAATCAATTTCAACTATAAAGGGGATATCCTCAAGATACCCCAGGCATCGGTTCAAGCGGAAGTAGCAGTCGTGCCTGGCCTGGATGGCCGGAAGATGAGTAAGAGCTATGGGAATACCATCCCCCTGTTCGCCCCGGAAAAACAAATACGGAAGCTCATCATGCGGATAGTTACCAATTCACAAACCGTAGAGGAACCTAAAGACCCGGAGACTTCTCAGATCTACCTGCTTTATACGCTCTTTGCTTCAGAAGAAGAACAAGCAGCTTTGGCTAAACAGTACCGTGCAGGGGGAATGGGTTGGGGGGAAGCTAAGGAAGAGCTGTTTCGGGTGGTAAACCGGGAACTCAGTCCACTGCGGGATCGCTTTGAAGCACTCATGGCAGACCCTGCGGCCCTGGATACCATCCTTGCCCAAGGCGCTGCCAAGGCCCGGCCCCTGGCTCAAGCCACCTTACACCGGCTCCGCCAGGCAGTAGGGATTGCAGGCTAAGCTATATTGATCCAGGGCCGAATCGAACGGCCGACCTGCCGCTTAGGAGGCGGCCGCTCTATCCTCTGAGCTACTGGACCTTATGCTAAGATATACTGTTCTTAACGGTTCTTGTCAAGCATACGTTGCCTACTTCAGCAATGTAACATTACGAAAAAACATGCCATCTAAACTGAGCATTGCTGCATCGTGGTGTTCACTATGCATCTTTATTAAAGATCAGAGACAATCGAGTTTGTGCTTCCATAGAGGATTTTTGCTCTGCTTGAGGATATGCATAGCCATGAGCTGACTTACCGCGTGTTTTGCTTCGTCCTCAGACCAGCGAAGGGGCGCAGCCTGGGATAAGGCCCGGGCTGCCTCGATAAGGGTATACCGGCGGCGGTTACGCTTAAAAAAAATCCTGAGGCTTGCCTCCTCCCGTAAGGTGTTTGCGGCCTGACCTGCACAGACATCGCAACAGTCCAAGGGACTTTCATGGGTTCCCTCATAATTGAGGAGTCGAAGCAAGGCTTCCCGGCGGCAGGTGTGGGTATCCCGGGCATAAGCGAGGATCTGGCCAAAACGGATCTTGTCAGCTTTGGAGGACAACCGGTTCAAGGCCCACTCATCCCCAGGCCCCCAGAGGAGTATTGCCTGGGAAGTTGCTCCGTCCCGTCCTGCCCGGCCTGACTCTTGGAGGTAGGCTTCCACCGAAGGTGGACAATCCCGGTGGATTACCGTGCGTATATCCTTTTTGTCCACCCCCATGCCGTAGGCGCACGTAGCAACCAAGATCCCCTGGGGATGGCTAAAAAACCAGCGTTCCCCCGCGTTTTTTTCTTCCCGGCTTAAACCCGCATGGTAAAACCGAACCGTTTGCGGGGCAAAGCCCCAACGAGCCAATTCGTTTCTGAGGTAGCGGGCGAGTTTTTCCGTACCCCTCCGGGAGGAACAGAACACAACCGCAGGTCTTGGGTATTTGATGAGCAGGTCCCGGACCGCCACATCCCGGAGTATACAACCCTGAGCCGCATAGCGGATGGTGCTCCGATCCGGATTACCGATGATCCGGTGCGCTCCGAGGCCCAGGAACAGGTTCTGTTCTATTGTTTCCAGAACCGGCGTCGAAGCAGTGGCAGTAAACGCCGTTACCAAGGGGAGCTTAGGTCCGCCCGTAGCATCAAGGATGCGGGCAATTTCCAGGTAACTGGGCCTGAACTGTTTCCCCCATTCACTGATGCAATGGGCTTCATCAATCACGACATGGACAATCCCCAGTCCTTGGAGCTTTTCCAGCACTGAAGAAGTCAGCAGCACTTCTGGATTGGCGATGATGAAACGGCTTTGCCCGGTATGAAGCCGTTCCCAAAGGGCCTGCCGTTCCTCTGGGCTTTGACCTCCTCGAAGGATCACCGGGGTGAATCCCCGTTCTTGCAAACTCCGCTCCTGGTCTGCCATCAAAGCAAGGATGGGGTAGATTACCAGGGTCGGCCCTGCAAGCAGCATGGCAGGAAGCTGGAAACAGAGGGACTTCCCTGAACCGGTAGGCAGGATAACGATCTGCCTGCCCAGGTTTTCCCGATCCTTCTCCTGCCGGAAGGCCGGGCTTACAGCGGCCTGGGCAGGATCATGGTTGGTCCCCGGCCAATGGATAGGGACCCCTGCGGCTTCCGCGGCCTCGAGGATATGCGCCACTACCAACCGTTGATAGGGGAACAGGTAAGATACACCGAAAAGCTGTTTCGCTGCCGCGTCCAAGGGATCCGGGGCGGTAAATACGTCTTGGTTTTGGTCTTGTGTTTGATAGTTGATTTCTAAAGGGTTTTCCAGGATAAACCTCCTTAACCAGATACACTAGATAAGGCACTCAAACGCAGGATGCTTTAATCGCCAAAAAACAGAGGCAGTTTCAAAACTAGGAGGTGATCCACAAAGTATGATAGGCATTAAACAAAACCGTAATTGACGTAAAAAAACGCCATTTCAAATGCTTTCAAGTGATTCAATACCTTCTTAGAAAAATAACAGGTCCTGCGAAAGGCTCGCCGTATCCGGTGCCTCATCCGGCAGTTATTTCTTTCTATCCCCACCGTGTGCTCCTTCCCTACTTCGTGTCTGTCCTCCCCAAACACCGATAGAAAACTATCCTAATTATCCATCCCGATCCAGTCATAGCTTATCCCCAGCCATTTTAGCCGGTTCCTCAGCTTTTCCGCCGTCTTTATATCCCGTTTCCCCCTCACATACGCTACTATCTCCCCGCTTTCCCGATGATACGCATAAATAAGCCATACTTTGTTCTTCTTCCCTACATACGTCCAAAACTCGTCTATCTCAAGACAATCATAGTGGGAAAACTGGGGGATTATGGTGTATTGAGCTGATTTAAGTACGTTTAAGACTTTGGTGATGCTGATTTTCAATATGGTACTGATGTCCCGTATGCCAATACCTCGGACAAGCATGCTGTTGACCAGGGTAACTACCTCGGGAAGGCATCCCCGGTAGGTTATTTCATGGCTGCTTATGAACTGGCGTCCACAATCTTTACAGAGGTAATTTTGGTTACCCTTGCTTTTTTTCCCGTTTCGGGATAGGTTAGGGCTATGGCACTGGGGGCAATAGAGGTCTATGGTTATAGTCATTATTCATAGTATCATTTTTTGTCCTCTTTGCCTTTCCTCTGTTCAGCATACTTTGCAGATCACCACCCAAAGATCAACTAGGGCCTGTTCACACTACGAAAAACAGACCTAATTTTGTATTTTTTTAAGCGAATAATATCAAAAAAAACACCAAAGTACAGAAACCTGCTG
>JAISGE010000178.1 GCA_031263265.1 Treponema sp. | reverse complement strand
CGGTTTGAACAAAACTCCTGGTGTGGGGGCGGGGCGGGGGCGGAAAGCCGCGGGTGTTTGCCCCCGCAGAGGGGGTAGGCCGGGACCTTGGCCCGGCCGTAGGGGGAGGCTTCCCCCGGCTGAGTTTTACAATATAACGGTATATATATAAGGAGGACATTGGTGAGTGCTGAAACGAAAAACAGGGAGCAGCTTGAGGCGGAGGCCCGCGCGCTGCTGGAACCTATAATGGAGCGCAAGGCCGCGGACGGGAAAATCAGCGTGAAGGACCGGATGGCTATTCCGGGCCAGGAGATGCCGGTGCAGGACCCGGCGGCGCGGGGCGGAAATGTGAGCGAGGTGGCGCTGGGCTATACCGAAAGCCAGGCCCGCCTTGAGGCCGAACGCTGCCTTGGCTGCAAGAACCAGCCCTGCGTGAGCGGCTGCCCGGTGCAGGTGCCTATCCCCCGCTTTATCGCGGAAATCCAGAACGGCGATTTTAAGGCCGCGGTGGACGTTATCAAGGAGACGAATCTGCTCCCGGCGGTATGCGGAAGGGTCTGTCCCCAGGAAAAGCAGTGCCAGGCGGGCTGTACGGTGGGGAAAAGCCTTAAATCCGTGGAAAAGGCGGTGGCTATCGGCAGGCTTGAGCGCTTTGTGGCGGACTGGGAGCGGGACAACGGCAGGGTGACGGTCCCGCCGGTCAAACCCGCGACAGGCAGGAAGGTGGCGGTTATCGGCTCGGGCCCGGCGGGCCTTACGGTGGCCGCGGACGCCGCCCGGGAAGGGCACGAGGTCCACATTTTCGAGGCTTTCCACAAGGCCGGCGGGGTTATGGTGTACGGCATCCCCGAATTCCGGCTCCCCAAGGGCATAGTCCAGGCCGAAGTTGAAAACCTGGGCAGGATGGGGGTAAAATTTGAGACAAACTTCCTGGCGGGCCGTACCCGGACGGTGCGGGAACTGCTCGACGAGGACAAATTCGACGCGGCGTTTATCGGCGTGGGCGCGGGGCTCCCGAAATTCCTGGGCTGCCCGGGGGAGAACCTGGTGGGGGTTTCCAGCGCCAACGAATACCTTACCCGGGCGAATCTGATGAAGGCCTACGACGTTGAAAAAGCCGATACGCCGATTTACGATTCAAAAATTGTGGCGGTTATCGGCGGCGGGAATGTAGCTATGGACGCCGCGCGTATGGCGCTGCGGCTGGGGGCGGAGCAGGTCCACATTATTTACCGCAGGACCAGGGAGGAGATGCCCGCCAGGGCCGAAGAGGTGGCCCACGCTATGGAGGAAGGGATAGTGTTCGACTTCCTGCGGAACCCCGCGAGAATGCTGGGGGACGATCAGGGCCGGGTAACCGGGCTGGAACTGCAAAAATTCGAGCTGGGGGAGAGCGACGCTTCGGGGCGCAGAAGCCCTGTCGTTATACCCGGCTCGGAATACGTGTTCGGCTGCGATCTGGTGATTGTCGCGCTGGGGAACGAATCGAACCCCCTCCTGGTGCGTACCACCGGGAACCTTGCCGCCGACCGGAAGGGCCGCATCGTGGTTGACGAAAAGCAGAAGACCTCCCTGGACCGGGTATACGCCGGGGGCGACATCGTCCTTGGGGCCGCCACGGTGATTCTCGCCATGGGCGAGGGCCGCCGGGCCGCGGCTTCGATTAACGGGCTGATCGCATGAGCGCCTGCCGGGGGCCGGTTTCGCGCCTGTTTTTTGCCTTGATTATCGCGGCCGCGCTGCCGCTGGCGGCCCAGCAGGCCCCGGACGTTTCCCGCTACGACGCGCTGCAGAACTACCGCGCCGGCAGGGACCTGGAGGGGCGGAACCGCATGGAAGAGGCCGAGCGCTACTATACCGAAGCCGTGCGGATCTGCCGGGATGAAATTGCCCGCAACGCCGGCAACATGGATTCCTACACGGTGCTTACCTGGGCCCTGCAAAGGCAGAGGAAGTACGCCGACGTAATTACCTGGGGGGAGCGGGCCTTGAGGATCGCGAGCGACATGCGTATTACGGAAACCATGGGCGAGGCGTATTTCTACCTGAACAACCACGCCGAATCCCTGCGGTTCATGCAGCGCTATGTGAACGTCCTGCCCCAGGGCGACCGGGCCTCCGTGGCCTATTTCTTTATCGGGGAAATTTACCGGCTTTCGGGAAAGTGGCGGCACGCGGACGTCGCCTACACCACGGCGGTACGGCTTGAGCCGGGGGCCGCCCTCTGGTGGTACCGTCTCGGCACGGTGCGGGAATCCGCCGGGGAAGGCTCCTTCGCCGTGGAAGCCTACGAGCGGGCGCTTGCCCTTAACCCCAATTACCGCGAGGCAAGCGAGGCCCTGCTCCGCGTCCGGCGCCCGGCGGGGGGAGCGTAGGTAAATTCTAATCAGGCATTTACCGCAAAGTCGAATCGAACCGAAGGTTCGCAGACAAATAAGTTTTTTCTTTACTTCTTATACTTTTTTGACTTATTCGACTTTGCGGTAAAATAAATAGCGGTAAAATTTTTTAGAAATTCAGTGTCATAAGGCGTCGATTTCTTCCGGGGTTTTAAAGCGGATACGCTCCGGCTCGCCTTCCAGCACTTCATCGGAATTCTGAATGTCTTCAATTATTTTATTCCAATAGGCCACATAATTTTCCCGTTCCTTGTCTTTGTTTACCTCTTCGTCCAAAACCGTAACAATGGTTTTCTTGCCCTCGGGAATTTGAACAGGGGTATCGGCGATAAAGCGCCCCCCCTCAAAATAGCCTTCAACTACCAATAGCATATTGGGTCTCCTCAATGTCGTCTCTTTAATAGGTTAGCCGCCTGTTGTCAACAGGCGCCCCGCTTATGAAGGGTATACCCAATTTTCCGTCAACAGCTTATGGATCCCCGCAAAATGTTTTGTATTGTTGGTAACAAGCGTTAGATTATAGGTCTGACAAAAAGCCGCTATCAGTATATCATTATCATCAACAACAACGCCTTTTTTTCGAAAATTGCAGTAAATAGAAACAGCCCGGTCAAACATAGTTTTGTCTAACGCCCCAATACCACTGGAACACAGGGCGGTAAAAATTTTTATCTTTGCAGTGGCATTGATATAGGTCAAACCCCTGGTTATTTCATAATAGACCGTAGGGGGAATAATAACGCGATTGCCCTTGTTGATTTCCTCCTGTAAACGGTTGGTAACTTGAGTATCTTTTCTGAGGATATAGGAAACGATATTGCTGTCCAGGGCATAACGTTTCATTGCAGGGCAAGCTGTTCCAGCGTTTTGAAATTCGACATACGGAACTGTTCAACAAAATCTTCCGGTATAGCTTCCCCCTCTATAGTTTCCAGTGCCCGGAAAAACGTGTCCCATGCGCCGGCAGGAATAAAGGCAAGGCCGTCTTCTTCCTCTATGGTGATAGTAACCTTTTTATGGTGGGGAATAGGAACCGGCTTGTCCGGCACAAACCTGTCTTGATTATCAAAAAAACCGTTAAGCACTAACATATCAAACCGCTCCTTGTATCCTGAATCCCGCTCATTTGTTTATCCACCATACCCTAATCCTAGTACAGACCCCGGTAAAAACATAGGAGTCGAATAAGGCAAGGCGAACAAGTCAAATAAGTAAACGTGTGTGGGACTCACGTTAAAACATACTATTTAAGCGCCGGAGTTCTAAGCGGGCGTTCAGGTCATTGGGATTAAGTTCCAAGGCGCGCTCCAGGGCCTGCCGGCTTTCCTGATCCCGGCCAAGAACGTGCAGGCAATGGCCGATTCTCAAGTACAGCTTTGCGGCTGCTTCTGCTTCGGTAACTAAAGGAGCGGTGGTTTGGTAGTATTCCAGGGCAGCAGCAGGAGCACGGCGGGCTTCCAAAATCAGGCCCCTAGTGGCAGGAACTTGCCAGACGCGATCCACCGGTGGAATTGAGGCAAGCCGCGCCTCGGCTTCTTCAAGATGGCCTTCCATAAGCAAGGACAGGCTGTCGTGTATGGCAATCCAAGAGCCCTTGAGCTGCTTGTATTCGGCATTTTTGATAAGCAGGGCGGTCTCGGTATACTGGCGCTGGTAATCAAAAAAATAAGCTCCCCAGCTATAGAGCCGCTCATCAGTGGGGTACCGGTTAAGGAGCAGCCATGTTTCAGCAATGGTCCGGTCGAGGGATACGGTACCGCGGCGGCGGCGTAGCAGTTCCAGATCTATCAGGGGATGGTTTCGTTTTTTTTCCTGTTCCAGGATCCTGATGCTCTGGGATGTATCCAAGAGACGGGTGTACCGAATGAGGCCATAAACACTAAGCTCATGGGTGTTTGGCGCCTCTGCCAAAAGGCGCTCAAGATAGACTGCCCCTTCCTCCGGGTTTTGCCCGGTAGCGGCCAAGTTGTACAAACTGAGGGCCTTGATTTCCCAGGAAGTATCCTGGGGTTTCTGGCCTGCTTGTTCTGGAGAGACAAGCACCGTCCAGAGGTTCCTGGCTCCAGCACTATGACCGGCAAGCCAGAGGGCATCGGCCTGACGAGCCACGGATTTTTCGTCAGAAAACGGGGAAAACAGCTCCGCAGCCCGCAAAGGATTACCATAATCATAGAAAAATTCCCCCGCATATCGCTGCAGTTCCGGGTCTTTGGAAATTTGGAGCAATGCATTGAGCTGGGTCATAGCTCCAGAAGTATCCCCTTGGAGGATCCGGATCAGGACCTCATCTTTTGCCAAATCAGTTTGGAGGCGTTCATAGTCAACGGTACTTTCTCCAGGAAGGCTCGGTGGAGCAGCAAGGGGTACGGTGGAGGGAATTGCTGCGGCCGTATCGGGATCCTGGAACGTTCCTGCCAAGACGGAGATACTTAAAGCCATAGGTTTGAATCTGGTTTCAGTGATCCGGGAAGCGTATTCCCTGAGTTTTGCTGCGGTCTCTTCGGTGATACGGGTATCCCGGGAGATCAGTTCCTCCGCGGCAAGGGCTACAATCGGCTCGGAAAAAGGAAAACCCTCAAGGGCTTGGTGTACTGCTTTTTGGTAGGCCCCCAGAAACCGGGGGTCTTTATGGGTCAGGAACCTGCGGCGTTTGAGCAGGGAAAGCGCGGACTCAACCCCAAAGGATTTTTTTTCAAGGACATTCAGGGCGCGGTTCATGCTGAGAAAAACATCGGTCTTATCAAACTCTGTGGTCTGGGTGAGCAACGCATCAAATTCCACTAATCCCTGGTAAAACGCCTCTCCTGTTTCAGGGCCTTGGGAAGAGAAAAACCTAAGCCCCCCGGGAAAGATAAACACAACATAGATTCCCCCGGCGATCAGAAACGTTAGGACCCCCAGGATACCCCATAGATAGAACCGAGAGCGTTTTTTCGATGACTCTTCGGTGGGTTCCGGGTTTTTACGAGATTTTTGCTTTGACGGCTGCTTTGATTTCCGGTTCAAGACAGGAAAATTCACGGTTACGCTCCTGTTCAGCAGGGGAATTTTGAATGGTTTTTCGGATACTATCTAAAACGCCGTTGACAAACCGGTATGAATCATCAGTACCGAATTCTTTGGATATGCCAATGGCTTCATTGATGACGATAGAAGCAGGAATCTCCTGCTGGTACATGAGGGTATAGGTACTCATCCGCAGCACCGCCAGATCCACCCGGTTAACTCGGGAGAACGTCCAATGCTGTAAATGGGAACGGATCATCTTATCCACCGCACTAATATGATCGATAGTACCGATAACCAAAAGCCGGGAAAAAGCCGCCATATCCTCCCCTAATGCGGCTTGCTTTTCCGGTCCAATCCAGGAAAAATCCAAGGTTTCTGCAGGAGAAACGCGGGAAATCTCCCAGGAATAGAGGGCTTGAAACGCCAATATCCGGCCTTTTCTACGGGATGCCATCTGCTTACCGTCTTACCACTTTAAGTTATTTTCAAAAATCTGAAAGGGATTCCCGGTCCGCAGTTCTGTAACCAGTTCCTGCGTGGCCCTTTCCAAGACTGCCTGCTGCCGTTCCTGGAGCAGGGCATTACCTATGTAATTCCGCACGGTTATGCGGGTTCCTAACTGGAACACATCATCCAACTCAAGGCTTTTCTGTTCATAGGTTTCGGTAACTTTGATGATCTGGTAGCCTCGGGGGCCTTCAATGAGTTTCGACACTTCTCCCTGTTTCAGGCTGAACGCGGTGTTGATGAAGTCTGGGCCTACCACTTGCTGGGCATCCAAATTCCGGGGCAGATAACCCCCATCCCCGGCCTGATACCCTGAATTGGGAGTCTGTCCTCGGATCACCGCTTCATCAAATTTCGCTGGATTGGAACCTATCTCCCGAATCAGGCGATCCGCCAAGTCCTTGGCTTTGGTTTTAGCCGCGGAGTCCGCACCAAA
The DNA here is from genome assembly GCA_031263265.1 of Treponema sp. GTDB lineage: Bacteria > Spirochaetota > Spirochaetia > Treponematales > Breznakiellaceae > JAIRLU01. The sequence goes on along the minus strand of JAISGE010000178.1, from coordinate 19,974 downwards.
GGGAACCTGGATCATGGAGAACCGTACGGTTTCAGGCCGGATAAAATTAGTTTTAGCCAAGGTATAGGTGTTCATGATTTCGGTTTCAGTAGGAGGGGTGATGGCATTAAACAGGTTTTGCTTTTTGGATAGCAGGTATTTCTGAGTAATAAGCTGTCTGCGGAGTTGTTCCCGGAATGCCGGAACGTCAAGGCCTGTCTCATTTCTGACCGCAGTGGCAAATTCAGCATCTGTAGGCTGCCTGCCTACCTGCTGCACCATACTCGCCCGTAACTGCTGAATCTGCTGGGTAATTTCGTTATCAGATACGGTTATTTTATCTCGTTCTGCAGCTTGAATAGCAAGCCGCTCATTGATCATAACATCCAGCACCTGCCGCCGTTCCGCAGCATCCAAAGGCCGACCAGCCTGTTTTTCCATCCGCTCAACTTCAGTCCGATATTGCTTAACGGTAATCGGTTCACTTTTGGTTAAACGCACGATGACCGCAGGCTGCAAATCGGATTGAGCGAAGCCCATGACTCCCAGGATCATCCCGAGCAGTATGACACTTAACATCCGTTTCATAGCTGTCCTCTTGGAAAAAGACCTATCCCTCTCTCCCTGTTTTATTCCAATACAGCCCTGATCCGTCGGACCCCCGCGGATGATGACTGTTCCTTCTGAATCTTAAAGGTTCCTAATATGCCCGTGTACTCCACATGGGGACCGCCGCAAACTTCTTTTGAAAAGACCCCGTGAGTAGCATCCCCAATGGTGTAGACTTTGACCTGGGATTCGTACTTTTCCCCGAACAGGGCAATCGCGCCTGAAGCCTTGGCTTCCTCTAGACTCATCACCGTCATGGTAACCGGTAGATTCCGCTGAATCTGTTCGTTCACTATCGTTTGAACCCGGGCTATTTCTTCTTTGCTCATCGGATCCCCATGAGCAAAGTCAAAACGCATGCGTTCAGCGGTGATGTTGGAACCTTTTTGGGCAATGTGATCCCCCAAAACCATCCTGAGGGCTTGGTGCAAAAGATGGGTGGTGGTATGGTATTTGACTGCCATGACCCCTTGGTCAACGAGGCCCCCCTTAAAGAGCTGTTCACTTCCTGCACGGGAAAGGGCTTGGTGTTTTTTGAAAGCTTCCTCGAATTCAGCACGGTTCACGGTCATACCCTGTTCAAGCGCCAATTCTTCAGTCAATTCAATGGGGAACCCATAGGTATCGTAGAGTTTGAACGCGAGCCGTCCAGACATGCTCTTCCGGGGATCCTGCCTGAGGCTGGGAAGGAGTTTTTCGAACTCGTGCTCTCCTTTCTGCAGGGTTTCCAGGAATTTCCCTTCTTCCTTATCCAATTCTGCTAAGACCCGCAGACGATTTTCCCTGAGTTCTGGGTAGGGACCGCTCATTTGGTCAATGATAACCGCTGCTATGGGGGAAAGAACCGTTCCAGTGATGCCAAGTTTACGGCCATGCCGCACAGACCGGCGTATAAGCCGACGCAGCACATACCCCGCTCCCACATTAGCGGGGCTTACCCCCTTGGGATCCCCAATAATAAAGGTGGATGCCCGGACATGGTCGCAGATAATCCTGACCGATTTGTCCTTTTCCTTATCAGAGCCGTAGTGATAGGCTGCAGCCTGCTCTACCGCTGCAATGATGGGGATGAAAATCTCCGTATCATATACGGATTGTTTACCATTGAGAATGGTAACGGTCCGTTCAATACCCATGCCCGTGTCCACACATTGGCGAGCAAGGGCCTTGTACTCCCCCTGAGCATCCTTGTTGTACTGCATGAATACATCGTTCCAGATTTCAAGCCATTTCCCACAGGAACAGCCGGGCGCGCACTTAGGGCCACAGGGGTCCTTCCCCATATCAATGAACATCTCTGAGTCTGGGCCGCAAGGACCAGTTGCCCCTGCAGGACCCCACCAGTTATCTTCCCTGGGCCGGTAGCTTATCCTGCTTTCCGGTATACCCAGGGCCTTCCAGACCGCAGCAGATTCCTCATCCCGAGGCACGGCGGCATCCCCTTCAAATACGGTAACCCCGATCTTTTCCACGGGGATTCCCAACCATTCAGGAGAAGTGAGGAATTCAAAACTCATCCGTATGGCCCCTTCCTTAAAGTAATCCCCAAGGGACCAATTACCCAGCATTTCAAAGAAGGTCAGATGGCTCATATCTCCTACTGCCTCAATATCACCGGTGCGTATACATTTCTGGTAATCCACTAGGCGCTTTCCCGCGGGATGATCCTCTCCCAAGAGATAAGGGACCAGCGGATGCATTCCTGCGGTGGTAAAAAGCACTGTAGGGTCATTATCCGGCAACAGGGACTTACCTTGAATCTGGGCATGCTCCTTGGATTTGAAAAATGCAATGTATTTGGAACGTAGTTCATTGGCACTGGTTGAAAGGTTCATAGCAAAAATAGTAGGGCAATGGGGCCGTATAGTCAAGGGTAGCCTTGACAAAGCCTACCCGTACAGCAACAGCAGGGACGAATCAGAGCCACAGTTCATAGCCAAGACCTACCTTGAACCCCCGGCGGCTGAATAACGTATGTTCCTTATCATCTTCGCTAACGATGGTGATAGAGTTGAAATCATAGGTATACCGTCCGTCTAAGGCCAAATACCCTGGTCCCAGCTTGAATCCCATGGATACTCCCCCCAGGACACCATAAGTCCCTATAACATTTAACAGGGTTTTTATCTCATATCCGATGGTCTTTCCCTCAAACTTATACTGCATCTTGCTTAATGGGAACGACACATAGGGTCCTCCAAAGAGGCTGAACAGGGCACTATCGGCAAACCCTAAGCGGAATAGAAGCGGTATATCCAACGCGGTATAGGAAACCTCTCCATTTTTTCCATTATCCTTAAACTCCATACCGGTGTTCAGAGAGAAATTACCCTCTACCTGGAAACCGGTCAAGGAATTGAGGTTGTTCGTGCCAAAATACACCGAATACACCTGTTCTGGAAACAGGGGACTTGCATCTCCAGGGAGATACCCTTGTGCTTGATTACCCCAGGTAGCCATACCGCCTATACCGCCGCGTACTCCAAGGAGCAGCTTGGTTTTCCGCTGGACAGCCGGCTGGTACTGGGCGTTTTGTCTGGCCGCTTTTCGATCTTGTTCTTCAGCTTTGGCGACTCTTTTCCGTTCTTGTTCTTCAGCTTTTGCTGCTTGCTGCTGTTGGGTTATATTCAACAAGGTATTGAGCTTTTTGTCCTGCTTTATAGGGATATGGTAGAACAGTTCAATCGTAGCGCTTTCCACATGGATGGTTTTAATACTAAACTGGTACTGATCTCCTATGGCCTCAAGTTTACCCGAAGCAATGGACTGCGCTCCTAATTGCTTCCCAATAGCCTGGGCAGATTCATCGCTAACCTCCCCGGAAAGCTGATAAGCCATTTCCATATTAATGAGCTCGATATCTTTGCGCTCAACCACGGTTACTTTTTTATTATTCACCAGACCTGCGATCAAACGGTCAATCACATAATCGGATAATTGGGCGGTGGGAGCGGTAAAGTTAAGTACCACCATTTTAGTTCCAAGCACTAAGTTACTTTCGATCTTTACTTGAGCGCTCTGAATCGCCCTATCCAGGGTAATGGGCCTCTCTTGGGCTGCAATGCTTTCTAAAACACCGATTCCGAGGAAAAACACGCACCAAAACCATATACTTTTTTTCATGCTTTTAAAGCGCCTCCTTATGCTCACCTACACATATTTTATGCTAGACCTATCCAGTTTGTCAATGAAGTCTTTTTTCTTAAGCAGGGCAACAACAGGTGACTTTGTATAGAGTTGCGTCCTTATAACCAGTAGGTTCCCGCGGGTTTACTGATACATAATGACGTAGGGCCGGGGATTGAGTTCATAAACCTGCTTGGGGGTGAGCAGTGGGTTGTCGTATCCGGCTCCAGGAATACCGAAGTTATAGAACAGTTTGAAACCCTTAACCGGTATATTCCCAGCCTGGGCATTAAACGCATAGGAATCCCGTTTCAGATGAGGCGCCCCAAAACCATCCGCGCAGTGTACCAGCCGGACCCGCTGAAAGTTGGCCCGTACCTGTTCCCGATTCTTGATCATCCGCCAATTAAACTGATGGATTACCAACATGCGTTCTCCGGGGATCTGGTTTGCCACCATATAATCTTCCATAGCTCTTTGAGCTTGGTTGATTTCCTCCGCGGTAACCGTACCGATTTCCTGCATGGGCTTGGTGGTCCGCCATTCAGGGTCTAGGGCAAGATGCACGTTAGGATACCGGAGAAAGGGAAACATTCTTTTAATGGAATCTACAGGATTATACCGGCCTATCTGATGATCAATGAAGATCAGCAGATCATGGCTGAGTCCATAGTTTATATATTTCATCAGCAGTTCTTCATTGATGATGCCGATTTCTCCTTGAGGCCATACCGTACCAAAGATAATATAGAAGGCCTTACGCACCCCCCGTCCCCCGCTCACCGCCCGGTATTCCGCTGCCAGCCGAGTAAGACGAGCGTCTAATTCCTCAATGGAGTATCTGCCGAGGATGCCCATGTTCACTGAATTGGGATGTCCATAAAACGCAAGAATATCATTGTTGAGGAGGATGGAGATCTCATGCTCCAGGGGGACCGGTAGTTCTTCTTCCTGAAGAACCCTATAGTTCGTCCCCGTGCCAAGGGAACGCACCGTATCCATGAAATACAGGGCAGGGAACCTCGCAGACTTTTGAGCCTGAACTGCCTGGGCGCTCATCGAAAAAGGAAGCATACAAGCTGCTACGCCCCACCAAAACAAGCTTAAAACTATACCGATCCAGCGCCTTGAAACGCCCTGCTCCCCTGTCATCATTAGAGATAGTATAAGAAGAAAAGGAAAAAAATAAAAGAGCGGCTGTTTCAAAACCAACCGAGTTTTGAAAGGCTCCTTTTCTCGTTTACTTCGCATCTGGTATACTCAAATAATGATTGAGAAGCATGTTTAAGAGGAAGAATCTATGAACCGTATTATCAGTACCGAATTTGATGCTTTTTGGCAGGGGCGTGGTCAGCAGCAGGAAGATAAGACCCTTATCGCTGGGGTACAAGAGATAATTGCCGCGGTGCGGCGTGAAGGAGATTCTGCGGTACGGCGTTTTGCCCTTCAGTTTGACAAAGCTGCTCCTGAAACCCTGGAGCTTCCCCCGGAAACCATACAGGCTGCTGGAGAACACCTCAAACAGACTGAACCGGAACTGGCAGCAGCCTTGGAAGTGGCTGCCGGCCATATCCGTGATTTTGCCCTGCGCCAGAAGGCCCAGTTGGTCAATTTTGAATATGCGGCGGGTCCTGGGCTGTTTACGGGCCAGCAGGTAGTCCCGGTACAAAGCGCCGCAGTCTATGTCCCGGCAGGACGATTTCCCCTCATTTCCACGGTACTCATGGGTCTTATCCCTGCGGCGGTTGCCGGGGTGGAGGAACGCATCCTCAGCACGCCTCCCTTGGAAAATGGCCTCCCGGATACCCGCATCATGGCTGCGGCTCATCTGGCTGGAGCAGGACGGGTCTTTGCTATGGGAGGCGCCCAGGCCATTGCTGCCTTGGCCTTGGGTACCCAGACCGTGCCCCGGGTCGATGTCATCGTTGGTCCTGGTAACAAGTACGTTGCCGCCGCGAAACGGCTTCTTTTCGGTGAAGTGGGGATCGATCTGGTGGCCGGGCCTACGGACGTGCTCATCATTGCCGAGGACGCCCCAGACCTTATCGCGGCAGATATGCTGGCCCAGGCCGAACATGATCCTGATGCCCGTGCCCGGGTTTTAGTTCCCAGCAGTACGTTGGCAGATCACGTAGTGCAACGCCTGGAAGCGAGGCTTGCGGGTTTACCTACCGCTTCTATTGCCCAGGCTTCCCTGGATGCAGGGGGACTTATTATCATCTACCGGTCCAAAGAAGAGGCCATCCGCATTGCCAACACCATTGCTCCTGAACACCTAGAACTCCAGGTGGTGGATCCGGATTCTTGGGTTTCTGCATTAAGAAATTACGGTTCCTTGTTTATCGGGAAATATGCGGTAGAGGCCCTGGGGGATTACACCGCGGGGATCAACCATACCCTGCCCACCGCCGGGAGCGCCCGGTATACCGGAGGGCTTTCAGTGCGCCACTTTCTCAAGACCCTTACGACCCTTCGCTGTACACCCGGCCCAGGTTACGACCAAGCCTGCCAAGCCGCGGAACGGATCGCCCAGGCCGAAGGGCTGATGGCCCATGCCGCAAGTGTCTTGAGCCGGATAAACCCATAATCAGGGCTTACGCTACTTAGGTAAAGAGGAACCAATAGGATAGGTAATACACCGGTGCGGCCAGGCTCATGGAATCAATGCTATCCAGGACCCCTCCGCGACCCGGCATGAGGGTTCCGGAATCTTTTATGTTTGCGCTTCTTTTTAAGGCCGATTCTCCCAAGTCTCCCAGACACGCGGCCACGCCGGATATGAGTCCTAGGAGTATACCGGCGATTATCGAGGGCACGCGGCCTGAACTAAAGGCTTGAGGAATAAAAAAAACCGCCCCTAATCCAATGGTGATAGAAGCGGCGAGTCCTCCGATAAAGCCTGCAACGCTTTTGTGAGGGCTTACCTGAATGATACCTTGGTTCCCCTTGCCCCAGAGCATACCAGCAGCCCAAGCGAGAGAGTCATTGGCAATCACGATAAACAGGAACATAAGGAGCACCATTTCTGCGTGGGCTAACCAGTTTATCCGAATGATCCAGGACATGAACAGTCCGGGATATACCAGCACCGCACAACCTGCGGCAACCCGGCCTACCGCATCCTTGAGTTTATCTTCCCCGGTAAAAATCCGGGAAACCAAGAGCCAGGAAGCCCCTACCATAAAAGTCCCGGAGATGAAGTCCTGGTTATAGTCAAAACTCACCGCCAAGGTTGTGGCCACAGGACTTACTGCTCCTAAGAAAGCAGCTTCGAGGGAGCCAAGGGAACAAAATTTTTTTCGCAAGAGTGCCGCGAATTCCGCGGCTCCCAGGGCGCTTAACATGATGACCACAAGATTAACCGCGAGATGGTGCTTATAAGGCAGGAAGACCACGAGCCCTATCACCAGGGGGAATCCAATCACGAACAGTAAGACCCGTTCTGTCAGTTTTTTCATGGTTTGCCTCCCCCAAAACGCCGTTCCCGCTGCTGATACGCGGCGATTGCCGCATACAAATCTTCTGCCGTCCAATCAGGCCATAGGATATCCGAGAAATAGTATTCCGCGTAGGCTCCTTCCCAGAGCAGGAAATTACTGATCCGGTATTCTCCAGCGGTTCGGATGATCAGGTCGGGATCGGGAATATCAGGGTTATCCAGGTTTTGACGGATCCTTGCCTCGTTTATACTGTTTAGATTGTTTTCGATAAAGCCGGCGGAACCTGCGGTTTCCGGCGAGACCATAAGGGAAGCAAGCAGACGCCTCACCCCCCGGACTATGGCATCCCGGCCCCCATAGTTAAGGGCCAAAACAACCTGCAATCCATCAAAAGAACGGGTATCTTCACCGGCTTCCTGAAGTTCCCGGACAATATCCGGGGGAAGCCCCCCTGGATCCCCGGTATGGCGGATCCGGATCCGGTTTTCCCGGTAAAAATCCAGTTCCGCTTTGAGGTGCTGTTTCACCAGTCCCATGATGAACCCCACTTCCTCGGCAGTGCGCTTCCAGTTTTCCGTAGAAAAAACATAGAGGGTGAGAAAGGGGATATGCAAGTCACTGGCAGCTTTGACGATTTTTTTTGCGGTCTTGAGACCCTCCAGGTGTCCTTGGGTACGAAGTTGTTTTTTTCTTTGCGCCCAACGACCATTCCCGTCCATAATGATACCAATGTGACGGGGCAGACAGGAACGATCTAAGGCTGCTGATGGGGTCATGTATTTCTTTAGACTTCCATTATTTCTTTGGTTTTCTCTTCCAGCGTCTGATTAACCTTACTAATATAGGAATCCGTAAGTTTCTGCAGTTCCAGACTGTTCTTGCTTTCCTGGTCTTCGGTGATGGTTCCCTCTTTAAGCAGCTTCTTAAGCTCCTCGTTACCATCCCGGCGGATGTTCCGCACCGCCACCCGGCTCTGTTCAGCCTGGTTCTTGGCAACTTTAACCAGTTCTTTCCGCCGTTCTTCGGTGAGCGGCGGAATGGCGATGCGTATCACCTTGCCGTCATTACTGGGATTGAGGGAGAGTTCCGATGAACGGATTGCCTTTTCAATCTCAGGGATGAGGCTCTTATCAAAGGGCTGAATCACCACCAGCCGGGCTTCGGGGATGGAGATATTCGCCACCTGGTTCAAGGGGGACTTATCGCCGTAATACTCAATCTTGATCTTATCAAACAAGGACGCCGATGCCCGGCCCGTTCTCAGGGCGGCAAACCCGTCTTTAAGGCTTGCATTGGTTTTCTTCATCCGTTCTTCGGATGCGGTTATAATACTGTGCATAGTTCAGTACGCTCCTCACCCTCCCCAAAGGGAGGGTCTGCCGCGAATAGGTGCGCTACGCGCCCACCTTGAAATACAGGTACTCGACTATCTGTAAGTCCGCTCCAGCTTGTTTCCCGCAGTTTGCCAGGGCATGAGCCACGGGGATCTTCTCTTCCTTCACATAGCCCTGTTCCATAAGGCATATATCTGACAGGTACTTGGTAAGTTTGCCTTTCAGGATATTATCCAGGACCACCGGGGGTTTACCCGCCAGTTTTTCATCCTCTTCCAACTGTTTACGAAAAATGGTTTCCTGCTCTTGGAGGAAATTCGGATCGATCTTGGTTCTATCCAGGGCTAAGGGATTAAAAGCCGCCACATGAAGCGCAATACTGAAGGCAAAATCCTGTACATCTTCCCGTTGGAACACCTCCGGTTTATCGGCCCGCAATTTTACCAATACACCGATATTGCCATCACCGTGAATATACTGGGTGAAGTATTCATTATCCCCTGCATGAACCACCTTGATCCGCCGGAGGCTCATATTTTCCCGGATTTTGGTGGCTAAATCAGTCACCAGTCCATGCAATTCCTCATTCGGTTCGGTATAGCCCTTGTCCAAAATCCGGTCGGCTATCAGGCCCCCCAGGGTAGTGAACTCAGGGTTCCGGGCCACGAAATCGGTTTCGCTGGCTAATTCTACCAAGACCGCAGTACGGTCACGAATTTTGATAAAGATCTTGCCTTCGTTAGTTGCCCGATCCATCCGTTTTTCTACTGCGGCCAGTCCCTTTTCTTTTAAGCGTTTCTCCGCCTGGTCAAAATCTCCTTGGGTCTCGACCAGGGCGTTTTTACATTCCATCATACCTGCGCCGGTTTTTTCCCGGAGTCGTTTAACATCCGCTGCACTAATTCCCATGCTGTACTCCTCTTATTCCTCTTCGTAGACCTTATCCACTTCTACCGGTAATTCCTCTGCCACGTCAGCCGCGGCTACATGGTTATGGGCGGTGGTTCCCGAAGAGTATGCCTCAATATCTATCTCCCGATCTTCCTCTTTGATGGACACATCGGTCATGATGGCTTCCATGTCTTCGTCTTCATCCCCCAAGGTTTCGATGATCTTGAGTCCTACCTCGTTGTCTGCTTCCACCACTGCATTGGCGATGATTTGGGTAAACAAGGTGATTGCCCGGATAGCGTCATCATTACCGGGAATGGGGTAATCAATACCCTCGGGATTACAATTGGTGTCCACCACGGCGATGATGGGTATACCCTGGCGTTGGGCCTCGGCTACGGCAATGGCCTCTTTACGGGTATCAATGATAAACAGTATCCCCGGGAGTTCCTTCATCTCCTTGATGCCCCCCAGGTTCTTCTGCAACTTGGATCGCTCCTTGCCAAGGGAAGCGATTTCTTTTTTGGTAAGATTTTCAAAGGTTCCATCTACTTCCATCTTTTCCAGTTTTTTAAGACGAAGTAATGATTTTTTTATCGTAACAAAATTGGTAAGCATACCGCCAAGCCAGCGGTTGTTTACGTAATACATACCGCAGCGTTCGGCTTCTTTCTGAATTGCCTGTTGGGCCTGCTTCTTGGTGCCCACAAACATCACCGTCTTGCCGCCTGCTACGGTTTTACGGACCACATCATAAGCATCTTTGATCGCCTGAATGGTCTTTTGCAGATCGATAATGTGAATACCGTTCCGTTCCGCGAAGATATACTTTTTCATGCGCGGATCCCAGCGTTTCACCTGATGGCCGAAATGTACTCCCGACTCAAGCAGGCTTTTCATGGTAACTACTGCCACAATTTCCCCCTGTCTGCCCGCTCAAAAAGCCCGCTGCTGTACGGATATTTTGAGGGGTGCCTTCCCTGTATCTCACCGCCCCAAAGCGGTGGAAAATAAGCTATTCCGGTATCCCGGAAATGCCGTCATAGGTAAAAAATGGTACCTCCTTATATCGCTTCATGTTTCATAATGACTCATCATAAGGATATCCATTTTCCTTTAACATGACATAAAACTCATGGATTGGCAAGCCTACGATAGAGCTATAGGATCCCTTGATCTGGGAGATGTAACAACTAGCCAAACCCTGGATTTTGTAGGCCCCAGCGACCCCTTGCCATTCTCCTGTATTGAGGTACCATTCCAGCTCCTGTTCCGAGAATCCTGCAAAAGACACGAAGCTTACCACGGATCTGCAATCAATGGTATTGTCCCGGCTTTTACTGTTAAAGAGGGCCACTGCGGTTATTACCTCATGGGAACGGCCTTGTATCTTTAAAAGCATTCGACGAGCGTCCTCCCTATCACTAGGTTTCCCAAAGATCTCCCCATCTACCACAACAATCGTATCTGCAGCGCAAATCCATGGAGGCGTCCTCCCGGTCAGGAGATCGAGTATTTTATTAATCTTCCGGATCGCGATACTTTCAGCAATTTTTCGTGGTTCCGAAACCCCTTCATAATCTTCAACTATCGGAGCCGGCATGATACTGAAAGGTAGATTCAGGAGACGGAAATACTCCTGCCTTCTTAAAGAACCGGAAGCTAAGATGATAGGTTCCATGTGTTACCGCCTTTCGCATATTCAAGATTCCCCTCTCTGAAAGGATACAAAGGTATAGTACCTTGCTGTATTAAAGAGGGCTAATTTGAAACTAATCGAGTTTTACAAGAAGTTCAAGAACTAAGCATTGGGCTTCTACCGGTACCTTGCTCAGCAATTAAGCGCTAATACTTTTCCTTCATTTCGACCCGTTCCACCTTGGCACTTGCTTTAAGGGCCATCACCAGCTTGGCAATATCGGTGGTATCGGGAATTCCCACGAAAAGGCGTAACTTGACCCCGGTTCCCCCTTTTTTCCCTTTGCCGAAACCTTGATCCACATCCATAGACAAGACCCGGATATCAAAAGAATGTAAAAGATGCAAACACGCCGTAAGCTCAGGAATTTCCAGATTATCCGTATGAGCAGTGGAATCAAAGGTTATTTCCAGCAGTTTGTTCCATTCTTTAGGAAACAACATTCGTTCAATATGGTTCAGAATCATAAGGGTAACTAGGGTAATAAGCAAGGTGATGCCTGCGGCGAGGAACATCCCGGCACCAATGGCCAAGCCCACCGCCGCGATAAGCCACAGTGAGGCCGCGGTGGTGAGCCCCCTGATGGTGTTCCCCAAACGGATTATGGCTCCGGCCCCGAGAAAGCCAATACCTGATACCACCTGGGCAGCGATCCGCCCAGGATCCCCGTTTTTCATGGCGGTAAATTCCTGGGGAAGCCAAATGGAAAGCAGCATGAGGAGGGTAGCCCCTGTGGCAATCAGAATATGGGTTCGTAAGCCTGCAACCTGGTGTTGACTTGCCCGCTCAAGTCCAATAATGGCCCCCGCAATAAACCCCAAGCCTAAGCGGATAACCATATCTACTTCACTCATGTTTTCCTTAATTTCTTACTTCTCATAATATACTAATCTTTTTCTTCCTTGTTTTTTTCATTTTTTTCACTTCTCTAAGGCTCTTTTAAAAAAGAACGGGCAAATGAGTGAGCAAACACCGCTCAAGTGGGATATAATAAGTAAAGAGGTTACGCTGAGCCGCAAAAAGTGCCCTGGGAAGTCAAGGAAAAGAATGATTGGGGATATTTTTCTAAGATTGAGGAGAATTAAAATTTATGCCTTGGTGGGAGAGAGTGGTACGGGCAAGAGTTTTCGGGCTAAAATCGTTGCCCAGAAATACCGGATTGATTTCATCATTGATGATGGTCTGCTTATCCGGGATAACCGTATATTGGCAGGTCATTCTGCAAAAAAAGAGAAGACCTTCCTTGCAGCGGTGAAAGTCGCCCTCTTTGATGAAAAAAGTCAGCGGGACGAGGTTGCCCGGAAGCTCCAGGGAGAGAAATTCAAGAAAATCCTTATTTTGGGTACTTCGGAAAAGATGGTGAATAAAATTGCCACCAGGCTCCAACTTCCGCCACCGGGTAAAATCATCAAGATTGAGGATATCGCATCCCAAGCCGACATTGAAAATGCCATTAGAACAAGACGGATCGAAGGAAAACATGTGATTCCGGTACCATCCATTGAGGTTAAACGCAATTACCCCACTATTTTCTACGACGCCATTAGGATATTTAAACGGAACCCGGTACCCCCTGGAATCGGTTCTACGCCGAGGATGCATGAAAAGTCCTTAGTACGTCCGGAATACTCAAGACGGAACCGGCTTACCATTTCAGAAACCGCCCTGAGTTATATGGTTATCAACTGCGTAGATGAGTATAATCAAGATATACGGATTAAAAAAAGTGCAGTCAAAGATGATGATATGGGATACCGGGTGGTCATAACCATTGATGTGGCCTATGGAACTCAGTTAGGAGGAAATATGCCTGAATTGCAGCAATACATTATAGGCAGTATCGAACGGTATACGGGTATTCTTATAGAAGAAGTAAATATTATCATAGATAAAATCATTTAAACAGCGTAATGTGAATGCGGTGTAGGTAAGGAGTTATCATGAAACGTTATTTTTACGTTTTTCTCTTTGTGGCGGGTTTACTTGGGTATGTTTCCCCCACGCTTAGGGCTGAACCGGCAATGGTTACGATAACCAGCAAATATTACACGGTACAGACTGATAGCGGAAGTGCGGATGCGGCTATCCTGGCCCAGGAATTGGAAACCCGGTTTAAGTTGTATAACAGCGTTTTTCATTTTAAGGAGGAAACGATACAGGCGCCCTTAAAAGTCCGGGTCTATACCTCTAAGGAAGATTATGACGCCTATATCTTCGAGCACTTAGAGCAAAAAACCAGCCCTGGGGCAGTGTATCTGCATTATAATCAGCCTGAACGGAGGGAACTGGTTATACACCGGGGCAGCCCTGAGGAGGCCCGGATGTTCCCCCATCAGGCCTTTATCCAATACCTGCGGGCGTTTATTCCCCATCCTCCTGCCTGGCTCCGGGAAGGATTCGCCATCTATTTTAGTACCCTCATCTTTGAGCCTGCGGTTCCCGGGGTACAGACCGAAATCTCAGCCCGAAGCAGCGGGTCTAGTGAACCAAACCGGGGATCTCTTGGGGGATTAATCTATGAAGAAAATTTAGCCTGGCTTGAAACCGTAAAAAACCTGGGAGATAAGGCTCCTTCCCTGGAGTCAGTATTCTTGGCAGATATGCAGGGGCCTCCTGAGTATTTGCAAAGTGTATCGTGGGCTTTGGTCTCTTTCTTTAAAGACAGTGGCCCAAAAGACAGCAGAAAAATTGATTATCAGCGGATCCTCTACGAATGTTTTATACTGCTCTCTGATTCAGCAAGCTCACCGGCGAATGCTGACGTGGTTTTTAACCACATCCTCAGTTGGACCACTTTAGAAGCCCTTGAGGAGGATTATAAGGAATACCTGTATGCCCGGAAGACCTTTGGGGAACTCATTGTAGAAGGCCAACAAGCCTATAAAGATAAGGATTTCAAAACCGCGGAAGTAGCATTCAGGCAGGCACTCCAGCAACGGCGAACCCATTACGCCCCCCACTATTACTTGGGACTGCTAGCCTATGACCAAAAACAATACGATGCAGCTGAAACCTATTACCGTTCAGCCCTGCAATATGGTGCTGACCCGGCCCTCGTTTTCTATGCTCAGGGGGTCAACGCCGCTTCCGCAGGCCGTAATCAGGATGCCATAGCGTTCTTGGAACAGGCAGGAACCCTTGCTCCGGCCCAGTACAAGGAACAGACGGACATGCTCATTAGGCGGCTCAGATAGGGATATACCTCACATAGCCGAACCAGGGGGGATATCTTGCGTCATCTGTTCTACCGCACCCTCGCTTTTCCGCGTATGTTGCCGCGAACGCTTGGGAAGGAGTTCTCCTGGGCGAAGCGGGGAATCCTCCTTATTGGAAGTCCCGGGAAATGATCGCCTTCCCCACTCGGAAACCCGGGGTTTCTTAATGGTTATGCCGTGTGCCTTAAAGATCCGCCGGAGGGCCTGTTCTAATTCTGCCCGGGGGGGATTTATGGGGAGAACAAAGCGCCGGGCTGCCACGAAGGTGTTCTTATAAAGGTCCGGTAGTTCTGAATCCCATTGGGTAAGCCCTTCGAGATAATCCTGGATCAACACGGCCAGGACTTCACCAGGCGCACCCTTAAATCCCTCATAGCTTATACGCGCAAGGCTTTCCATATACCGGATACGAAAATCCGGGCGTTCCTTCATTAATTGGCTTGCATTGGGTTGGAGGAATTCATATACCCCAAACTTCAGCAGCTTTTCGATAATGCCCACGGCTGAGGGAGAATGGATAATTTTAAACAGCTCCTCGGTGAGCCTGGACGGGGATATTCCCGCCAGTAACGGGGCTTGCCGCTTAATCTGCCATTTCAAGAGCAGGGGCAGGGTGAAACCCGTAGCTGCTGCGTATTTGATGGCCCGGATCATCCGCACCGGATCATCCCTGAATATGGTAGCCAGCGGAATGATGGGCCGGATTTGTTTCTTTCGTATATCCGGTATACCCCCCACATAATCCACCACTAACTGTTTCAGGGGATCATAGAACAGGGCGTTCACGGTAAAATCCCTGCGAAGTACATCTTCTTCAATGGTTCCAAAGGTATTACTGGTCAGCCCGTCCTTTAGCGAGCGAAACGTGGAAACCTCGAAAACCTGAGAACCAAAACGCACATGTACCAGTCTGAAACGCTGGCCGATGATACGGGCTTGATGAAATAGTTTCTTTATCCGGCTCGGGCTGGCGGAACTGACAATATCGAAATCTTTAGGGGTTTTACCGAGGATCAAATCCCGAACCGCGCCGCCTACAATATAGGTCTCATACCCATTGGCTTGTAAATGTTCCACAATATACACCGCCTTGGGGTCTACCGCTGAAAAGGTAATACCGTGTTCATCTTTAGTATATACCATCGCTTTTTTAACGGACCTTCCGTCTTGTTCAGTAGAATAACGGATGCGCAAGGAAGCCTCTCAAATTAAGTATAAAAGTACTGTTTCAACGAAACTACACGCGTAAATTCCCCCTGTTTTACGCCATTACGGTCCATCTGCTCAAAATCCTCCAGGGGGTTTGGGGGAATCACAATGCCGGATAATCCAACTCAAGAGATTGTCGGTAACCTCTTCCCAGTTGGTTTCGTTCAAGGTTTCATGCCGGGCATCAGGATACAAGACAAATTCCAGATCCTTTATCCCCAAAGACCGGTAGGCGTCTACCAAGGCGGTGGGGCTTTTTCCCATATCTCCTACCGGATCTGCGCTGCCGCTGAACACATAGATGGGTAAGTCCCGGTTAATCCCTGCTAGGGCTTCTGGTTTATGAATCTGGCTAAGCAGCACGCTCATATCCCGATAAAACCCTACCGAACAAGGCATACCGCTGCAAGGATCCGCTACATACGCATCAACGATGCGTTCATCCCGGGAGAGCCAATCAAAGGCGGTTCGATTCGGCTTAAAGGGCTTACTAAAAGACCCATCAACCAGGATATGGGCCAGGGCCGAAACCTTACGGGTTCCTCCTTTAAGCAGGGTAAGTAAACCCATAAATGGAGCGCCTATCTTGATTCGTAAACCATCCGGCCCCCGGGTTCCTGATAGAATACACCCGGCCAGCCGGTGCTTATGGGTTTCAATGTACTGCTGGACCAGAAAAGAACCCCAGGAATGTCCCAAAAGGAACAAGGGTACCTGAGGATAACACTGGCTTATCCACTGGTTGATACGGTCTATATCCCCGATACTCTTGGAAATGCCATCCTTATCAGCACAGTGTCCCAAAAGGCCGCCTAAACCCGGATCATTTACCGAAAGATCCGCGGTCTTACCGTGTCCCCGCAGGTCTGCAGCCCACACCTCAATCCCTTCCTGACAGAACCGTTGAGCAAGTTTTTCGTACCGGAGCGCATGTTCTGCCATACCATGGACAATATGTAAAACTCCCCGAGGCAGATGCCCCGGATTATTCCGGAGAAACCTATGGGGAATCCAGTGTCTGACAAAGAGCTTTACTCCATCATCGGCACTGAGCCACTCATCGGGGGTACTATCCCGTAGATTCACTCCATTCATAGCCTTATTGTACTCCCTATAGGATTGTTGTTGCAATCATGGTATACTCTAAATACATGGTAATTGGTACACTTTTTACTGCACCAGTGGAGGGTATCAGTACTGGTGGAGCCGGAGTACTGCATTTCCAGGGGCACTGTATATTCATAGATTACACGGTTCCCGGGGACCTCATCACCGGCCGAATCATCAGGGAATACAAGGGCTGGGCCCAAGGGGAACTGGTGGAAATTCTTGAGCCCTCCCCCCAGCGCAGGCTACCCGCGTGCGGAGTTTTTGGAACGTGCGGAGGCTGTTCTTTGCAGCATCTTGCCTATGAAACCCAGATCAGAGAAAAGACCCGGATGCTGCAAGATGCACTGGTCAGAATCGGGGGCTTGCCGGTCCTGCCTGAGCCGGCCATCTATCCCGCTCCTCCCTGGGCATACCGGAACCGGGTACAATTTCATAGTATACGTCCCTTTCACCCAGGGGCCTTGGGCTTTAAAAGCCGAAGTCGCGCAACAATTATCCCACTGCAGGATTGTCCTATTGCAGATCCGGGGATTCGCCAAGCCCTTAGGGAAAAAAAACTCGTTCCACCGCCTGAGCAGGACCGGTTCACCGTGTATTCCCGTTTCAATACCTTTTTGAGTGAAGGAGGGCTGCGCCGCGGCCTGGTTTCCCTGCTTGACCGGGAACTCCTCATAGATGCCGGGGTGTTTTTTCAAAGTAATGGGATCATGCTGGAGTTCCTTATCAAAGACCTGCGGCGCTATGCCCAAGAAGCAGATACCTCCCTTCCTATGGCAGATTTGTACTGCGGGGTAGGTACCTTTGCCGCATTGCTTGAGGATTTGTTTCCCCGCATAGACCTGGTAGAACAAAGCGCCGCTGCTCTGGGGCTTGCCCGGGAAAATGTCCGGGGCAAGGGTATCCGGTATGCTGCGCTCAGCAGTGAGCAATGGGTAAAAACCCTCTCCCCAAAAACCCGGTACGGCTTTATGGTGGTCGATCCTCCCCGGCAAGGACTTTCACGAGGACTGCGGCAGTGGATAGTCCAAAGGGGGCCTCCTCTACTGGCATATATATCCTGCGATCCCCCTACCTTGGCCCGGGACAGCCGGGAATTGATCCAAGGAGCTTATGAGCTTAGAGAGGTAAACCTCTATGATTTTTATCCCCAAACCGCGCACATCGAAAGCCTTGGAATTTTTACGAGAAACCGAGCTGCCTATGAAGCCTAAATGCCCTGCTTCCTTGGTCTGGGTATTCTGTATCTTCAGTACCCTGCCTCTTGGTGCGCAGACCCTCGGAGACCCCTTCTGGAAGCAGGCCCTGGGAGGATCCGTCATCGGGCTTCCCTCGGTGCAGGGAGGCTCGGTGGTGGTGGTCTGTGATGGGGGTAATCTTAAAGCCTACACCCGAACCGGGAGGTTCCTCTGGAACTACTATGCCCGGGGAAGGTTACGGCCCTTTGTTACCCGATCCCGGGAAGGGGTCAGTTATATTGGCAGGACTACCGGTGCCCTCATCGCGGTGAGCCGTACCGGCCGGGAACTGTGGAGAGCCAACCTTGGCGCTCCCTTGATTGGACCGGTGCTGAAAGGCTGGGATGGCCGGATCTTTGCCGCCACTGAAAAAAGTGTGTTCTGTTATACGGCTGCGGGAATCTTACTCTGGTATAAAAGACTGGACCAATCCATTGTCATAGCTCCCCAGGCAGACCAGCAAGGAGGGTTGATCCTGGTACTTGCAAATGCAAACCTCCTCCAGATTGATGGGTTTGGTAAAACCCGTTCCCTCTCGCTTCCCGAAGTCCCCCGGGTGATCGTCCCCCTGGGAGGTATTAACCCAGAGTCGGGGAATGAGCTTCACGCAATCCAGATCCCCCTACTTATACTCTTCAAAAACGGGGAGATCGCTGGTTACGGTGGAGACTATCCATCCTTTCCTATGCTTCCGGATCAGCCGATAGCCGCGGTAAGCCGGGATGACCAGGTGGGCATTACCTTACGGAATGGGCAGGTACTGCTCTTATCCCTGCATGAGGGGAATATCCTTTGGATCGAAGACAGTATTCCTCACGACCTGGAAGCAGCAAGAAAGAGTGAGGAAAGTGAAGAAATAGAGGAAATAGAGGAAAATGAAGAAAGTAAGGAAATAGAAACCATAGCGGAACCAGGAGTCTTAGAGGAAGCGCTTATGCTCTACGATGAACGGGGGCTTTGTATACTTTCTCAGACAGGCGCTGCAGGGTTTACCCAAGCAGGACAGCGAATATGGTTCATACGCATCATCGGAGCTTCAGCACTTCCTAATTTCAGCGATGAGGGCTTACTCTATTCAGGAGGAAACGATTGGATTCTCTACGCCTATCACCTAAAGAACCAAGACCGCAGCCAACCGCAATCCGTCTACGGCCCGCTTCCTGAAGGGAAGTATGGCATTGGGGACTTCGTACCCTCGCGGCCTTCATCATATACCCAGATAAGTGAAGCCGGAGTACGAAGCACGCTTGCCTTTATTACCACAGCCCTCAAGGAGGGCCGCGTGGGGGAGCGGGAACAGGAGTTCACCACCTATCTTATGGAAGTCGTCAGCAGTGTCCGATCCAACTTCAAAAGCTCCCTCATTCACCCGCCGGTGGATTTTCGCCTGCGTTCCGAAGCAGTACAACTCCTCGCCTGGCTAGGCTCTGCGGAGACCATACCGTTTCTCGCAGCCCAGTTCTCCCGGGAACCGGAACCGGTGGTGCAGGCATCCATTGCAGAAGCTATCGGCCGCATCGGTGTAGACCCTGAAGGACTGGCCCTCAAAGCCTTTAGCCGGCGGATCCTTCCCCCGGCTCAGATTACGGATGAACAGGTCCTGGAAGCTATTGCAGCTGCAGTGGGCGCCTTGTGCCGTTTTTCCGGCCCCCCATTGAGCCAAGCCGGAATTCCCCTCCTGGTCTCCCTGGCGAGTTATGAAAAGCCCCTCTTGGTACGGAAACAAGCCCTGCAACAAATTTTTTCTCTGCAATAGTCCCACGGTACAGAGGAGCGTGATCCAAGCCTGATGGGATACCACTCCTGTTTAGACTAAACTTGGCCCGCGATTCGGGGAATGTTTTCCTTTAGGATAGCACCGACTTCCTGTTCGCTGAGATGCGTAATGGCCGCTATAGCCGTGACGTCCATACCATGTTTAGCCATTTGGAGGATTATTTCCTTTCGTTCTTTTTCCCGTCCTTCCCGGTGTCCTTCCTCCCGGCCTTCCTGGTGGGCGCCTTGCATTCGGGAATAGTCATCCCGCTGCGCTTTTAACCGTGCTTCATAAAGCATCCGGGTTGCCTCGTCTTCACTCATCACTTGCAGTTTGCTATACGCCTCTCTTATCATCGGGTTCTTCCTTGC
>JAISGE010000158.1 GCA_031263265.1 Treponema sp. | reverse complement strand
CGCCCGCCGCGGCACACCCCCCCCTCACCCCCCCCCCCCCCCCCCCCCCCCCCGGCCCGCCCGCGGCCCCCCCCCCCCCCCCCCCGCCCAAAGATAACCACACTAATCTTCTCCCTCAAAAAAAGAAAGACATGCAATCTCTATTAAGATTGGTAGGATTAGTATACAATGCGGTGCAATCATGTCAAGTATGGTATACCCACAATTTCAGGTGGTGCTCCTTTCTACGCTGTTTCTTGACCTCTGCGGATCCTGCCTCTTGCGGGGGCCTTACTTCCTCTTGACAAGCATTGCTTGTTAAAAAATACTAACAGCAGAGGTAAATATGTATTTATCTGATGCTCCCAACGGAGCTTCTTTTATCGTGATAAAAGTGGCTTTAGGTAAAGAAGTGGGTAAACGCTTGGTGGATATGGGTTTCACCGAAGGTACTGAGGGAACGGTAGTTCGGACCGGATTTTTCCGGGGTCCTTTGCAGGTTCGTATTCGAGGTTATGATATTTTGATCCGTTGCTTTGAGGCTGAGGGTATAGAAGTGGAACCAGTGGGCGACTGGTCTACGGATCAGGGGAAAGACGCAGACAAAGGTGGTCTCTGATGGAACAGAAGAAAAGACCTTTACGGATTGCGTTGGCAGGTAATCCTAATTCAGGTAAAACCACCCTGTTTAACGCATTGACCGGAGCCCATCACAAGGTGGGGAATTATCCGGGAGTTACGGTGGAAAAAAGGGAAGGGCTTCGGATCCGGGGGGATAGGCAGTACCATTTCATCGACCTGCCGGGGATTTACAGCCTCACCGCCTATTCCATTGATGAAGTAGTGGCTCGGGATTTTATTTTAGACGAAAAACCAGACATTATCGTAGATGTTCTAGATTCTACCAACCTAGAGCGGAACCTCTACCTGTGCCTCCAGGTGCAGGAATTAGGCATACCCTTGATAGGAGCGCTCAATATGAGCGATGAAGCCGAAGCAAAGGGTATACATATTGATGATAAACACCTCCGAACTACCTTAGGGATCCCCCTGGTTAAGACGGTAGGGCCCAAGGGGCTTGGTACTGAAGCGCTCCTGGATTGTATTGATCAGGTAGCGGACCGGTTCTCCCATTCCTCCCCACCTGCACCCACGAGCGCGGACCGCACCATCAGCTACGGAGAGGAAATCGAGTCTAAGCTGCGCGGTCTCGAGGGGCTTATCGCAGAAGATGGGGCTTTTGCCGCCCAATACCCCGTGCGCTGGCTTGCAGTCAAACTTTTGGAAAAAGACGAGGATGCCTATAGCCGCATCAAAGAACACGCCCATGCATCGGCAATCACGGCGTATGCCCGGGAAGCGACCGCGTGGATAGACCGGCATTTCGGCAAAAACGCGGAAATCGTCGTTGCTGAACAACGGTACGGGTATATCCGGGGCGCAGTACAGGAATCGGTTCAGATCATGAAAACCGTGGATTTCTCCATCACCGAAGCCATTGATAAGATCATCATGAACCGCTTCCTGACCTTACCGATCTTTATCTTGGTGCTTTGGGGGGTGTTCCAGCTTACCTTTATCCTGGGTGAATATCCCATGCTGTGGCTGGAGACCTTTTTCTCCTTTTTGAGTGCGGTCCTTCAAGGGCTTATTCCCGAAGGGGCATTACGTTCCCTGCTGGTGGATGGCATTATCGGAGGAGTGGGAGGGGTCTTTTCCTTTGTACCCCTCATTGTGATTCTCTTTTTCTTGCTGTCGATCCTGGAAGATGTGGGGTACATGTCCAGGGCAGCCTTTGCTACCGATAAGTTGCTCCACGCCTTTGGGCTTCACGGCCAGTCCATATTCCCCATGATGCTCGGATTCGGCTGTTCTGTTCCGGCTATCATGGCTTCCAGAACCTTAAAAAATCCCCGGGACCGGATTATCACCGTGCTTATTACGCCTTTTATGAGTTGTGGAGCAAAGCTGCCTGTCCACGTCCTCTTGGCAGCGGCCCTGTTCCCGAATCATGCGGCTAATATCGTCATGCTCATCTATGTGGCGGGGCTTGGCCTTGCCCTGGGTTCTGCATTGCTGCTTAAACGGACGATCCTCAAAGGTGATCCCACCCCTTTTGTCATGGAACTACCCCCGTACCGCGCACCAACCCTCCAAGGGGTGTTTTGGCATGTATGGGAGAAAACTTGGCAATATATTAAGAAAGCAGGAACCGTCATCCTGGCATCCGCCATCCTGATATGGGCCATTACCAGTTTCCCGGAGTATCACCTTTCAGAAACCGCATACCAAAGCATGGCGGCTCGGTATATGACTGAAAACCCTCACGCAGATGAGGAGGCCCTGGAGGCGGCGATCAATTTCGCGACCACTCAGGCGGCCTTGGAATACAGTTTTGCAGGCCGCCTGGGGAAGTTCATTGAGCCTGTATTTAGGCCATTGGGCTTTGACTGGAAACTAGCCACCGCGTCGGTTACCGGTTTTGCGGCAAAAGAGGTGATCGTCTCTACCCTAGGGATTCTATACCGGATTGGTACCGAAGAAAATGAAGAGAGTGAAGGGCTTCGG
Organism: Treponema sp.; assembly: GCA_031263265.1. GTDB lineage: Bacteria > Spirochaetota > Spirochaetia > Treponematales > Breznakiellaceae > JAIRLU01. The sequence goes on along the minus strand of JAISGE010000158.1, from coordinate 3,112 downwards.
GAAGCCATCCGGCATGACGCGCACATGAGTCCCCTGGTTGCCCTGGTTTTCATGCTTTTTACCCTGGTGATTCCTCCGTGTTTTGCAGCCTTGGCAACCATGAAGGCAGAGATCGGCTGGAAATGGGTAGGGTTTGAAATCCTTTTCTTAATCACCTTGGGCTGGCTCCTCGGTTGTATGGTATATCAACTTGGGGGAATGGCGGGTTTTTAGTGTGTCAGCTTGTTCTGAAAACCTGCTCATCCCTTGATAAAATGGCAAGTCGAGTATATGTATAGAGAGAAAATAAGAAAAAAATAATTTTTTTTTCAAAAAACCCCTTTACAAAGCCTTGGAAATAGAGTATGTTAGTTATAGCTAATTAAGTTAAAATTAACTAACTAGCGAAGAGTTCATGCGGATTTTTACAAGACTAAGGGTCATGTAAGAATCCGGCTCACAAGAAATTACCAGGGGATTGCTGCTACCTCTCTCGGCAATCCTCTGTGCCTCAGGCGGTAATTGGGTTATTTAAAAATATTGATGCTCTCCATTCTTTTTACCTGTAGGGATCCTGTTTCGTACGTCGTATAGAGACAAGGTCTCTCCAGGTCTTTTATGCCTAATCAATCAAGAACCTTGGTTTACGGAGTGCTACCGTTTGTTACTATAACATGTTATAATAAGATAAGCACTACACTTAGAAGGAGCGATCATGAAATATAAGACCAAACTGCTTGCAGAACGGTTTACCAGCGTGCTTTCTCAATGGCAGGGGGTTGAATGTGTTTCCCTTAACGAGGCTGCCCGTGAGGATACCCTGGATCCCTATTTTGCCCTGATCCTGGACGTATTCTATGCAGGATCCATCCCAGATGCTGCGGAACGCTGCAGTCTGTTCGGAGAAGATGTGGCGGCCTTTGAGACTTCCGGTCGGGCTGATAAGGATCGGTTCCTTATTGGAGGGCTTCCGGTCAGGCTGGAATATAAGTCTATCCAGCAGATCCAGACCTTGGTTTCCCTGGTCTCTACTAGCGCTGAATCCCTGTGGCTTATCAAGGATTCAGGAACCTACGGGTTCTATAGGTTGACCCAAGGGGAGCTTCTTTTTTATCGAACCGATTGGATTAAGGAGATACAAAAGCAGCTGCTCACCTTGGATTCTAGCTTTTGGGCGCAGATGCGGTATAACTATCAATCCAAGATGGAACATTTACTTAACGACTTAGGCGCGGCATTTCTTCAAGAAGATGATTTCAATTACCTCATTTCTTCCGCGCTCTTCGTTAAAACCGCGTGTCTTACCCTGTTTTGCATCAATCATCGATTTGAGCCATCCCATCGGGCCTATTATAAACAGACCCTGGAACTCCCGATCTTACCTGAAGCCTTCCGCGCCCAACTGCTCACCTTTCTGCGAGGGGATCCAGAAATAACCCATGAACGGAAATATGCCATCGCTCAATGTATGGCCCGAAACATCGTCGCTCTGTAGCCGGCAAGAGGAGAAACACATGCAGGTACCGGTAAAATTATGGTATCGGGTCATATTGATCGTTTTGGTAGGGTATCTGGGGGTGAGCTCCTGTGCGTATAAGGAACCGGTCGCTTTCCCTTTGTATGGTGCTGGTGAAGATGCCTTGTTATATGGTCTTTCCAAAACAGCCATGTCGGGAATGCTTCCCCTTTCCCAACCTGGGTTATTTGAATATGTCTTTGACAAGACCGTGCCGGTTCCTCACCAGGGGGCTTTGGAAGTAGCATATAGGATCCTGCCTGAGGACCATGCAGGAATGCCGCCCTATCCTATCACCCTCACCATAGAAGGTGAGGCTGCCTGGGAGCTTCCCTATGACGTTTCTTTCCTTGGCATGGATGCTCAACCGAGTCGTATCCGGTATGTGGTACCGGTGAATGCCGGCTTAGAAAAGATAAGCTTAAGCGTTGCAGAACAGGAGGCAACCAGTGGTTCTCCTGCATCCAATGAGGTTCCTACCTGGATTTTTGAACTGCACTCCTTGAGCCTGGTAAGCCGCTGGTACGGATTTACGCAGGAATTGCTTAAAGGCGAAGAACCGCAACGGAAGTTCGACATACGGTTAAGCCCGTTTGTGTTTCAGGATAACCCAGGGTCTCAGTATCCCTATGGGTTCATCATAAACCCGCCGTCTCAATACCAGATTTCAGGTGGCCTTGTCGTATATGCCGGGGGCATGGCCTCGAGGATGCAGGTGAGTACGGAGCATAGCCGTTTTGACTATATATTCCCGCATCAGGGCACTGGAGCGTCTTTGTTCATTCCTCTAGGCGCGTTGCCGCCCAGCCCCTATCCGCTCAGGAGCAGCGGGAATGGGCAGTTCCAAACCTTCATGCTGGTTCCTGCATCGAACCCTTTGTTTCCTGAACAGCCAATTAGCGCGGATCCCGGTATAATCCTGAACTACCCCCAACAAAATTGGCGGGATCCCCGTTACGAGTACTTTCAATGGCAAGATTTTCCTTCGATACTCATCTTTGATACCGCAGATTATGCGATTCAAGATGATCTGTTTAAACGGCTGGCTTTCTTCACAGAAAAAGCCGGTTTTCGGGGTCGTCTTGCCGCTGACCGGGAGATAGCGGATATGCATGGCTGGAATGCCCATGACTACCGGGCAGAGGATCTGGCTGCTTTTTTTGAGGCTGCCCGAAACACCCAGTTTCCCCTTGCTCCAGAAGAGCGGGAATTGGAACATATACTCCAGGCAGCGGGTATTATACGCCGGACAGAAACCGGTGCCTGGTCAAAGGGTACTGGTGCGGTTATTTCCATTTCCCGGGAATCTCCTGAGTATCTCCGTTCCCGGTTCATGGTTCATGAAGGATTTCACGGACTTTTCTTCATTGATGAGGATTTTCGGAATTTCAGCCGCCGTCGCTTTGAAACCCTGGATCCCACGGCAAAGCGGTTCATCCTTTCCTTTTTTGACTATCAACATTATGATATCCAGGATTCCTATTTGATGATCAACGAATTTATGGCCCATGTACTCCAGCAACCGGTATCTCATGCAGCTTCCTATTTTGGGGAATATCTAGCCGGTAGAATCGATACTTCTTCGTGGCGTCGTACCGTGTTACCCCCCAAGGATCA
>JAISGE010000094.1 GCA_031263265.1 Treponema sp. | reverse complement strand
TTACGCGGCTATTGCACACAGAACCGGGGCCTTCCCCTCCGGGCGGTTTTTATTTCATAAATTACATTTTTGGTCGCAGTTGGGTACATGAATGTAAATACCCCCCCCCCCCCCCCCCCATTCGGGAGCTTCCCGCAGTCTGGCTTCCACCGCAGACCAGGGCTTCATCTTGAGGAGCCGCTGTACATGCCCTCTGGGTTTCCCCAACAGGGCGTCCAGGCCGCGCTCCGCGTCATGATGGGACCGGAACCGTTCAGTAAACATGAGCCGCCTCCCCTTGCCGTGTTTCCCCAGAGCATGGAGAGGCCGCCCGCCGAGGCAGCACAAAGGGTCTGCCGTATTCATCGGCTTTAACCACGGCCCGGATGCCGTAGATCTCCTCCACCACTTCCTCGGTAAGAATGTCCTGGGGCCTCCCCTCGTAACGCAGGCATCCGTTTTTGAGGAGCACGATCCGGTCGCAGTATTGGGAGGCCAGGTTCAAATCGTGGAGCACCGCCACTATGGTTTTCCCTTCCTCACCGGCCTTTTTCCGCATCAGTTCCATGATCTCGATGGTGTGGTTAAGATCGAGTCCTGAAGTCGCCTCGTCTAGGAGCAGGATATCCCCTTCCTGTACCAGGCACCGGCCGATGATCACCTTCTGCATTTCGCCCCCTGAAAGGCTCATTACGTCCCGTTCCGCCATACCCGCGATCCCCAGCGCATCAAGTACTTCCGCAACCTTTTGCCGGTCCACTTTTCCATACCCGGTCCAACGATCCCGGATATGGGGTAGCCTCCCCATCAGAACCACCTCCTGTACCGAAAGGGATGCAGGGGGCATTGAGTTCTGCGGTACAAAGGCAAGCCGCCGGGAACGTTCCAGGTGGGTAAGCACAGCCCCAGAAAAAACGATCCTACCGGTGGAGGGCTTGAGAAATCCTAGGAGATTTTTGAGGAACGTAGATTTTCCCGAACCATTGGGACCCAGGAACCCTAAGAATTCCCCGGCTCTGAGGGAAAGGGAAACATCGTCGAGGACGAGCCGTTTATGGTAGGCAAAACTGACGCCCCACGCGCTAACCATGGGCCCTGCCTTTCCCGTTCATGACGGCGAGGAACAAGAAGAACGGGGCGCCGAAAAAAGCAGTAATGACCCCGATGGGGATTTCCACCGGCGAGAGCAGGGTCCGGGCCAGGGTATCGGCAAAGAGGAGGAACATTCCCCCAGTATACGCAGCCAGGGGGAGCAGGCGGCCGTGGTTGTTCCCTATGCAGAGCCGTACCGCGTGGGGAACGATGAGGCCCACAAAACCTATCATTCCGGTAAAGGCTACCGAAAAGGCGGCGATTAAGCTGACCACCAGGAGAAGCTGCCGTTTCAATCTGCCCACGGAAATTCCCAGGGAATGGGCTTCTTCGTCCCCCAGGAGCAGGGCGTCCACATCGTGGCGGTAGTAGAGAAAGTACAGCATAGCCAGGCAGAGGGGGATCACCAGTAGCCCCACCCTTGTCCAGGAGGCCGAACCAAGATACCCCATAGTCCAGACCATGACCCGGTAGGAATCCTGCCCTGCCATATACATAAAGAAGGAAGTGAGGGCTCCCAAAAACGCGGAGACCGCCACACCGATTATGAGGAGTGAAGCCGTATCGGTCTTACCCCGCTTCCCCGAAAGCCGGAAGATGAGGAAGGCGGTTCCCACGGAGGTACCAAAGGCAAAAAGCCCGTACCAAATATCCGGCAGCTTGAGGATAAAGGCCAAAACCGCCCCGGCCACCGCGCCAGAACTGATGCCGATGATGTAGGGGTCCGCCAGGGGGTTGCGGAACACCGCCTGGGAAATGGTTCCCGCAGCGGAGAGCATCATCCCCACCAGGACGGCCATCATGATCCGGGGTAGCCGTATCCCCGTTACTATTTTCGCGGCAGCGCTGTCTTGGTCGGTGCCTGTAAGGATAGCTCCGGTTTCCCGGAAGGGTATCCTTACGCTGCCGAAAAAAAGGCCAAAAAGAATGAGCAGCACAAGCAAAACGGATACCACCGCAGCAACCGCGTGTATCCTGCGAAATTTCAACTCGCGACCCCCGATAGAACCGATGAAACGGTCTTGACCATGGAAAGGCAGGCGGTAACAGCGGCCTCCAGGTCCTTTTCATCGGGATGTTTGGCTGCTTCCAGGTGGCGCTCCATCCGTTCCGGCGTCATGGCGTGGGGATTGTCCGCCGGCAGGCTCTTGAAACGCTCGGTCAGGGCGGGATCGATTTTGCCCTGGCATAAAAAACAGCCCAGAACGGTGTTCTTTTCTCCAACCAGATCCTGCACTCCTTTGCGTATATCCCTCGCGTGCTCCGAATCCGGGTACGCCCCCATAGTTCCGAAAAGGCCGATCCTGCAGCCCTCCAGGGATTTCAGATAGTTCAGCGCCTTCTGATCCGCATTCCCCTGATCCGCCCAAAAACCAACAAGGAGCCAGTCCGCCCCCGTGGGATCAGGGTTTTCTTCAACCGTGGCTATCCGTACCGCGCCCAGGGCTTCCGTCAGACCCCGGTGAATACCCTCGGCCAGTTTCCGGGTATTCCCGGTCTTGCTGGAATAGACGATAAGGCCGCCTGTTGTATTGTTCCGGTTATCCGCACCGTTCATAAAAAATTTTCCTTTTAGTTAGTATCATATAACTATGTTTTATTAGACTAATATAGCAGAGACAAAAAACCATGTCAACACTGTTTAGGCGGAAATCAGGATAAACACAAAAAAACTCAATATTGACATTTTAGCATAAGGCGTACAATGTTATCCTGTTTATTCATTGGTGGTTTAGTTGTTCATAAGTCAAAAAATTTTAAACTGAGCATTGCCGACCCGTGCTGGCCTGCTTGTCTTAGGAGGCCCTTCCCGATATGCTGTAGCCTTATGGATAAACTCGTTATCAGAGGCGCTCGGGAGCACAACTTAAAAAATATCGACCTTGATCTACCCCGGGATAAACTCATCGTTATCTCTGGCCTTTCAGGGTCAGGTAAAAGTTCTCTAGCCTTCGATACCATCTTCGCGGAAGGGCAGCGGCGCTACGTGGAAAGTCTTTCAGCCTATGCCCGGCAATTCCTGGGTCGTATGGATAAGCCCGACCTGGACTATATCGAGGGGCTTTCCCCGGCTATTTCCATAGAACAGAAAACCACTCACCGCAACCCCCGTTCCACCGTAGGAACGGTTACGGAGATTTACGATTATTACCGGCTGCTCTACGCGCGGATCGGAGTACCCCACTGTCCCCAATGCGGGAGAGTCATCCGTGAGCAGCCTGTGGACCAGATCATCGCCACGATCCTCACCTTGGAACCAGGTACCCGGATTCAGCTCTTGTCTCCGGTAATCCGGGGCAAGAAAGGGGAACACCAGAAGATCCTCGAAGACGCGCGCAAGGCAGGCTTTGCCCGGGCACGGATAGACGGGCTTATGGTGAACTTCGACGATGGTCCTCCCATTAAGCTGGATAAACAGAAGAAGCATACCATTGAGATCGTGGTGGATAGGCTGGTGATTGGCAAGGATATCCGTTCCCGGCTTGCAGAATCCGTGGAGGCCGCGCTTCAAGCCGCGGATGGGATCCTCCTGCTGCTTGTCCAACACGAGGGGGGGGAAGAGGAACGTTTCTTTAGTCAGAAAAATGCCTGCCCTGACTGCGGTATCTCCATCCCCGAACTCCAACCGCGGCTGTTCTCTTTCAACAACCCCTTTGGGGCCTGTCCTGCCTGTTCGGGCTTGGGCGCAAAACTGGAATTTGACCCCCACTTGGTGATCCCCGACCGCTCCCTTTCCTTTAACCAAGGAGGGGTGGTGCCTTATAACCCAGAGTCCGCATGGCACCGCAGCCGTTTTGAGAGCCTTGCCCGGCATTACCAGTTTAGCCTAGACACCCCCTTGAAAGAGCTTCCCAAGAAGGTTCTGGAGGCGATCCTCCACGGCAGCAAGGAAGAAATCGATATAAGCTACGAGAACCGGGAAAAGACCGGCCGCTTCGAGTACCGCATGAAGTTTCCCGGAGTGCTGGAAGACCTGAAACGCCGTTACCTGGAAACCCAGTCCCCAGGGATCAAAGAATGGCTTGAAAAGTTTATGAGTCAGAAGCCTTGTGAGGCATGTGGAGGCAAGCGGCTGAAACCTGAGGTCCTGGGGGTAACGGTGGGGGGAGCACAGGCCCTCAATATCTGGGACTTGAGCAGCCTTTCGGTAGCTGATTCCCTGGCTTTTTTCGATGCGGTTACGTTCAGCGAAACGGAAAAACAGATAGCCTCCCAGATATTAAAGGAGATCCGCGCCCGGCTCGGGTTTATGAAGAACGTGGGCCTTGAGTACCTCACCCTGGAACGTAAGGCCGCGACCCTTTCAGGGGGAGAGGCCCAACGGATCCGGCTGGCAACCCAGATAGGTTCAAGCCTGGTGGGGGTGCTCTACATCCTGGATGAGCCTTCCATCGGCCTGCACCAGCGAGATAACCAGCGGCTCATTGATACCCTCTTGTACCTGCGGAACCTGGGGAACACCCTTATCGTGGTAGAACACGATGAACAGACCCTCAGGACCGCGGATTATATCGTGGACTTAGGGCCAGGCGCCGGAGTCCACGGCGGCGCGGTGGTGGGCCAGGGAAGCCCTCAGGAACTTATGCAGATTCAGGAGAGCCTCACCGGACAATACTTGGCAGGGAAGCTCACCATGGACATCCCGGGGGAACGCCGGCAGGGAAAGGGGACCTTTTTACGCATCACCGGGGTTAAGGAGCATAATCTAAAAGGGATCGATGTAGCCATACCCCTCGGGGTCTTCACCTGCATCACCGGGGTATCAGGCTCGGGGAAATCAACCCTTCTTTCGGATGTACTCTACCCTGCCCTGGCAAACCTGATACAGCATACCAGCCGCCCGGAAGGGGCCTATAAAAAGCTCGAAGGAGCGCAGTGGATTGATAAGGTGATCGACATTGATCAAAGTCCCATTGGCCGGACTCCCCGATCAAACCCAGCCACCTATGTGGGGGTATTTTCAGGGATCCGGGACCTCTTTGCCAGCCTCCCGGATGCAAAAGTGCGGGGTTACAAGAGCGGCCGCTTTTCCTTTAATGTTCGAGGGGGAAGATGCGAGAACTGTCAGGGAGACGGAACCATCAAGATCGAGATGAATTTCCTGCCGGATGTGTACATTATCTGTGATGTGTGTCATGGCCGGCGCTTTAATCAGGAAACCCTGGAAATCCGGTATAAAGCTAAGAACATTGCGGATGTGCTGGACATGACCATTGAGGAGGCTGCGGACTTCTTTAGCCATATACCCCACATTGCCCGAAAGATGAGCACCCTTCTCTCGGTGGGGCTGGGCTACGTCAAGCTCGGCCAATCAGCCCTTACGCTTTCCGGTGGTGAAGCCCAGCGGGTGAAGCTCGCCCTGGAACTCTCCAAGCGTTCCACCGGTAAGACCCTCTATATGCTGGACGAACCCACCACCGGGCTTCATTTTGCGGATGTAAAACAGCTCATGGCGGTGATTCAGCGCCTGGTGGATCAGGGCAATACGGTACTTATGATTGAACATAACCTGGATGTGCTTTTACAGGCGGATCACCTCATTGACTTAGGCCCAGAAGGGGGAGACCGGGGCGGGGAATTGGTGGTTACCGGTACTCCTGAAGCCGTGGCTGCCCATACCGGCTCCTACACCGGCCGGTACATCAAGGAAATGCTGGATCGGCGGAGACTGAACACAAAAATGACATAACGTAACGTATAAGAAAAGGAAAAAGGAGGTAACTATGACGTATGAAGCAATTATCCAAAGGGCTGAAGAGGCGGTCCGGAAACTCAGCGGCAGGGGACGAGCCGGGGAACAAGTAGCCCCTGCGGGACCCTTTGACCTTGCTGGGGAGTGAGCACTGGCGGGGTGGTATGGGGTGTAGCGGGTAGTAATTCGGTTCCATTGAGGGAACAGAACCACGGAAAAAGGGGTTCCCCTTTTCTTTTCCAGGTTCTCTGGATGGTATGTATTGGGCTTCTCTTGTTCAGCGGATTTAACCAAGTCTTGTATGCTCAGGAGGAGATCCCTTCCCCGATCGCATCTGAAGCACCCGTGGGAGAAATGCCTGATACTACCGAGGCCCCTGATACTGATGAAGCGCCTGATAACGTGGAGGAACCGCAAGTCCCTGAGCAAAGCCCTGAACAGAAGATCCTGGAACTGGATATTAAGACCTCTACCTTAGCGGAACTTGCCGCGTGGTGCCGGATCCTGGGTTTAAGCGAAGGGGGAACCAAAGAGGCGCTGGCCGACCGGCTCCGGAGCTACTTTATGATTCCCCCCCCCTCTGTTCAATCAGAAGCCGTTGATTCCACTACCGAGAAACCCAAAAAACAAACCGTTATTACCATTGAATCTGCCAGGAGTACCGAATATTTTACCTTGGAAGTGGTGGATGAAGAATATGCCCGGTTGCGGGGAAACGTAGTTGTCAGCCTTAAAGACGGAGAAGTGGTACATAGGATTACCGCGGGGGAAATCCTCTACAACCGAACCCGTAACCTGATGAACGCTTCAGGAGGAGTGGAATACAGAAAAGAAGACGGGGATACTATCGAGACTTTTAAGGGCCAATCTATTACGGTGAATCTGGATAATTGGTCCACTGTTTTTGTGGAGGGCATAACCGAACGGTCCATCACCGAGAATCAAACCGCGTATCAGTTTGCAGGAACCCTCATTTCTCGCAGTGATGAAGAGGTAACCATTATGACCGATGCGACTGTTTCAAACGGCAAGAACCCCGAAGCCCTCTGGTCCCTCAATGCTTATAAGCTCTGGCTCTTACCTGGTTCTGATTGGGCGGTGTTAAGTGCGGTCTTGAAAGTAGGGGAAATACCGTTGTTGTATATCCCCTTTTTTTATTTTCCTGCAGACGAAATCATCTTTCATCCGGTCATCGGTACCCGGTCCCGGGAGGGGCAGTTCGTGCAGACCACTACCTATATCTTGGGCCGGCCCAAGATCAACACCTCATCGGAAAGTTCCATCTCCAAGATATTGGGAAATAATGCAGATATGGAAAAAACCCGGCAAGGTCTCTTCCTGCGCAGTACCGGGCGTAAATCCCGGGACCCCAATGATACGAAGCTTTCAGTGTTGTTTGACGCGTATGCGAATTTAGGCCTTTACTTGGGAACCGAATTGATCCTTCCCCGAAAAGGTATTTTTGGGGGTATGGATCTTTCCGCGGGTATGGGGCTTACCCGCACGATCTATCACCCGAGTTCAGGATATTCCCCCTTTGCCCAGGACGGCTCAGATGAATGGAACCATGCCTATGTTTTTTCTAAGGAGATACCCTTTCGGTACCGGTTGAATACCAGGGGTTCTTTGTCCGGGAAATACGGTTCTTTTGGATGGTCCCTTCCCTTTTATGCAGACCCTTCGGTAAACCAGGACTTCTTGAACCGTACCGAAGAAATGGATTGGGTTACTATGCTCAAAGGGAACAACGAGGAGGAGGAGACCAGTACCAGCTCGGTATTAGGCTCCTATGAATGGCGGCTCAATGGTTCAATCACCCCTACGGTTACGGCCCTTAACCCCTATATCTCTTCTTTTTCAGTTTCCAGTTTGAGTACCTTCCTCTCTTTTAGTACGAGAACATCTGCACGGGTAACTGCGACTTCTCCAACTTCCCCTGAGCGAGCCTTTTTCTTTCCCAATAAATTGACCCTGTATTCGATTAGTACCTCCATTGCCGGAACCCCCCTAACCCTTGGCGGTCCAAAAACCAGTCCTGCGTCCAAGAACGATACCGAAGAGACGGATCCGTTCCAAGGTATAGGGAGTCCCCGTTCCCCGTGGGAAGCCCCTGAAGAATCCAAAAGCGATGCTGCTAATTCGAGTCCTTTTGACCAGTTGAATCCTCCGCTCATATCCCAACGATTTACCGTCCCCAGAAGTGGAGGCCCTCAGTTTGCCATTGATTACCGCTTGACCCCCACCGGCGCTTCGGAATTACAATTCCGGTCTTCTCCCAGTAATTGGCCTGAACGCGAAGATATTGATTGGCAGGAAGTTTCTTCTATTTTAACCAGCTTTGGTAGTAACGGGAGCATAGGATTTACCCTCAGTCAGCCGGAAACGAGCCTTTATACCACTGCGCTGCGGTTTTCCGGTAATGGCCAATGGCAGGCATATACCTATATTAATGAAGAAGCGGAAGAATTCACTAATCCTACGGCCTTGGATAACGCCCGTTTAAGGACCTATAACGCTACCTTGTTTACCACATCCTACGAATTTTCCACCACGGTAAAACCCTTCTACTACCATGCTATCTGGGGAAATACCAATTTTCAATATAACTTCAAGGGTCTTTTGGCGAAAAGCATTTTTGATGGTACTGCTGTGGATCCCTCCTGGGACATAGAATACGGTAAGTGGGACGAAGAAGATCTTACCTCCCATCAGGCTGTCGCGAATATCGCCGCATCAATTATGGATAAGGCCCAAAATCTCACGATTACCGCGGATATGCCCCCCACGGACGCCGCTCTGACAGGAAATGCGACCTTCAGGATCTGGCAAACCGTAACGACTCTA
>JAISGE010000020.1 GCA_031263265.1 Treponema sp. | reverse complement strand
ATATGACAACAAAGTAGAGTATTCAGATCTTGGTTTTAGCAGTAGATTGTCTGTTGCTTATGACTTTGATTCAACCATGACGGGTCTCACAGGAATTTTAGGAGGAACATTGATGATGAGTATCATCGAAAGCGATACAAGTTTATCGTATAGTATATTCTTTAAACTTGCATTTAAATAAAAGCAAAGATCCGGTTTTGCTAGGTCAATTGCTACGTTCCTGTAAATGTATCAGCATGTATCCCGGGAAAACGTTTTGGCGGCGGTTCTGCCCTGGGAGTGGAACGCCGCGTGGTCCAGCCAAGGGAGCATAGACCGGCGTGTTAAGCACCATTTATTGACTTTATTTAATAATGGTATAGGATAGGCTTATGAAATGTGCAAACTCTTTTGGATGATCCCTTGATTTACGCAATGCAGATATACCCGGAAGTCCTTGAACTTGGGGCGTTATGTGCGGAACAAGTTGGGGACAAGGAACAGGCAGAGGCATATAGGACAAGGCAAGCAGGTTTACGTAATGAATAGGGGATAGAGGTACATAAGATGCATTTATTTGTTGAGTAAAGGCTTTTGTGATAAGAAATGGTAACCGGTAAAAATCTGCTGAGGGGCCACCCAGACCCCTCAAATCCTCAACAGTAGTGTTCGCGGTACACGGTAAAATAGGATTCAGGGGCATCTTGGTGCCCTTTTGCCCATACCCCAAGGCGCTGTAAACCCCAAACAGCTCCATCCTGGCTGAGACGGTATTTTTTCTCATCTCCGGCTTTGACATAGTCGATCATTCCCTTTTGGGGGCCTTGATAGGAGTAACCCCAGAGCAAAGACGCCAAAGAACGTTTCTTTACCCCCCCGGGAATGAGGATATGCATGGTTTTACCTAGGGTGATTCCTTGGGGAAGCTGGGGAGCGAGGGCTTTTTTGAAGGCTTCGGCGCTGAAAAAAAACGGGGTATCAATGGCGGCGATTTCAGCCGCGGCGCTGATGCCGATGGATAAAGGTGCGGCAATTTCCAGTTTTGGCTGGGGATTAAAGCCCTGAGAATACAACACCGGGATGCCGGCACGGGTCATAGCCATGGAGAATAGCTCCACCAGGGCAAGGTGCGGGTGAAAAATCGCGGTTCCCTGCTTGGTAAAGGCAAAAAGTATTCGCCAGGTAGGACCATCCTTGGCCTTTGAAGGTATAGTTACCGCCTGTATCGTATCAGCAGGTTTCGTATTTTTGACCACTTTCGTGTCCCTATCACATATTCCACAAGGATGAGTACAGGTTTCTTTACAGGCCCCGGTCAATGTTCCTGATGCTGATTGGACCAATTCCTTGTTAAGGTGGCTTGACGCCATGCCAAGCTCAATACCCTGCCACGGCACCGGTAGCTCCTGCGGTTTAGGACGCTGCAGTTCCTTGATAAGCTCAGAGCGGGTTTCAAAAAGCTCCCGCCAAATTTCCTGCCGTACATGCTCATTCCAGGCATCCAGGCGGCAACCTCTGGTATAGGCTTCCTCAATGAGGCACCCTATTCGTTCATCCCCCCGGCTTATAAGCCCTTCAAGGACTGAAATAAAGGGATTTTGAATCCCTACCTTATGACCACCTGCTTTGAGCGTAAACTGGATATAGTCCAGCTTAGTGCGGGCAGTGGCTTCGTCCATTTGAGCCGCCCATTGAAAGGGAGTATGCGGTTTGGGTACAAAGGTTCCGACGTTGATCGTGAAGTGCATGCCGGTACGCCGGGCAATTTCCTGGATAAAAGTGACAATCTCCACTTCTTCATGTTTTTCATAGTCTGCAGACAGTCCAGGGGCACTGCCCAGGGGAAGGCCGATCATAAAATAAAACTTCGCTCCCCGCCAACCCCGCTGCTTAGCTTCCTGTACAATGGCCACCACCGTATCTCGGGAAACTTCTTTGTTTATCCCCCATTGCCAGGCATCAACCGGAGTTTCCACCGCAAAGGTGAGCCCGCTTTTGCGGACCGCGGCAATTTTTTCTAAAAGGTTCAGGGAAAAGGTCGATACCCGTAGGGAAGGAAGCTGAAAGGAAACATGCTGCGCCCTATACTCCGCGTTCAGGGCATCGACCAGCGTATCCAGATACTGGTAATCCCCTGAAGAAAGGGAGGTAAGGCTTATTTCCCGATATCCTCCCTGGGTAATCCATGCAGCCACCTCCGCATGGACGGTGGACGCGCTTTTCTGCCGCATAGGCCGGTACCAGTACCCGGCATGGCAAAACCTACACCCATGAGGACAGCCCCGCATGATCTCGACGGCTCCGTGGTGCTGCACGACCTTCATGCTAGGAACCGGGAAAACCGCAGCCGCCGGTTCTCGAAAGGGGAAGTCCCTATCCACCGCCCGGGTTGCCCTTCCCTTGGCCTGCGTCCATACCGCAGGATGGCTGCAGATATGTTCCAGGATCGCGGCTCTCCCCTGGCCGTTCTTTTTTAAGACCCGGACCTCTTGGATAAGGTTAAAAAAGCCCGCTTCAGCTTCTCCGATCCAGAACGCATCAATAAACGGTGCATAAGGAAGGGGATTAGAAACGCAGGGTCCTCCCATGATCACCATAGGATGCGCTTGGGTTCGTGCTGCGGCCCGTAGGGGGATGCCGGCCGTGTCCAGCATGGTGAGTACTCCGGTAATCCCTAACTCATAGCCCAAGGTAAATAAGAGGAGGTCCAGATCCCCAAGCCTAATGCCGGTATCAAGGCCGTACAGAGGGACGCCCTGGCGGTACAGGATCTGCTCAAAATCCGGGGCCGGTGCAAAGGCCCTATCACAGGAAACTCCCTCAAGCTGATTCAACTGGTTGTAGAGTATCCTGAGGGCATGGTTACTCATGCCTATCTCATACAGATCAGGAAACGCAATGAGAAGCCGCAGATCCGCGTCTCTTGTTGCAAGACAACCGTATTCGCCCCCTATATACCGGTTAGGTTTTTCCACCTCTAACAAGGTTTCTCCCAGATCCGTCAGTGGGTTTATGTACTGTATATGCTTCGTATACTTCATGGGTTTCTCCTATTATAAAGGGTTTAGGGGAATGGGTGTAAGACCCAAAAAATTTTTTTGTGCGATTGGCTCCTGCGGTACTTCTTGCTATTTCCCTGCTTTCTATGGCATACTCTTGCAAGAGGAGCGGAACCCTAGTGTATAGTAGTGTTGATCCTAAAGTGAGTTTTCCCCGGCTTGAAGAAACCGTCCTGGATTTTTGGGAAAACCACCATATCTTCGAGCAGTCCGTAAGCCAACGGGAGGGCGCGGAAGAATACGTGTTCTATGATGGCCCTCCCTTTGCCACCGGGCTTCCTCACTTTGGCCATTTTGTGCCTAGTACCATCAAAGATATTATCCCCCGGTACATGACCATGAAGGGCAAGAAGGTGGAACGCCGCTTTGGCTGGGACTGCCATGGCCTGCCGGTGGAAAATCTCATTGAAAAAGAGTTGGGTCTCAATTCTAAGACCGACATTGAACGGTACGGGATCGCCCCGTTTAACGAGGCGTGCCGGGCCTCAGTGCTTCGGTACGTGAAGGAATGGCGAGAGGTCATCACCCGGCTTGGCCGCTGGGTTGATTTTGATCACGACTACAAGACCATGGATCCGGACTATATGGAGACCATCTGGTGGGTCATGCGTTCCCTCTGGGATAAGGGCCTCCTCTATGAGGGCCACTACATTCTGCCTTATTGTCCCCGCTGCGCTACGGTGCTTTCCAATCACGAGCTTAACCTGGGGGGTTACCAGGATGTCCATGATCCGGCTATTACCGTGCGGTTCAAGGTCAAAGGCGCACGCCCAGGAAGCCCTGGCGCCGCAGTCCCTTGCATCGGGGAAGGGAACACCTATCTTTTGGCATGGACGACAACACCCTGGACCCTGCCTTCAAACCTGGCCCTCACCCTGGGGCCGGATATAGACTATGTATTGGTACAGGATGGGGATGACCGCTACATCCTCGCTGAAGCGCGGCTTGCTGCCTATTATAAATCCCCTGCAGAATATCAGGTGCTTTGGAACCACAAAGGGGCGGACCTCATCGGTCTTCAGTATGAGCCGTTGTTTCCCTATTTCAGCGACGCCCAGAATGGGTTTCAGACCTATCCTGGGGATTTTGTCAGCACTGCCGATGGTACGGGCATCGTCCATACCGCGCCTGGGTTTGGCGAAGACGATCAGCGGGTTTTGAAGGGTACTGGAGTGCCGGTCATTTGCCCGGTGGATGCAGAGTGCCGGTTCACTCAGGAGGTGGCGGATTACCAGGGCCTGTTTGTCAAGGCCGCAGATAAGCCCATCATAGAGCGGCTCAAGGCACAGGGGAGCTTGTTCCGGCGGGACCAGATCCTCCACGCGTATCCGCATTGCTGGCGCTGCGGGAGTCCTCTGATCTATCGGGCGGTGGGGTCTTGGTTTGTCAATGTGGAGCGGATTAAACAGGACATGCTTGATGCCAACCAGCAGATATACTGGGTGCCTGAGCATATCAAGACCGGGCGTTTTGGGAAATGGCTTGAAGGCGCCCGGGACTGGGCCATCAGCCGTAACCGTTACTGGGGTAATCCCCTGCCCATCTGGAAATGCCCGGATTGTGGTAAAACCATCTGCATTGGGAGCCGCTCTGAGCTTAAAGCCCTTTCCGGTACTGAGCCTGAGGATCTGCATAAGCATTTTGTGGATACCATTACCATCCCCTGTGCATGTGGGGGCCTCATGCGCAGGATCCCGGAGGTCCTGGATTGCTGGTTTGAATCCGGGGCTATGCCTTACGGCCAAACCCATTACCCTTTTGAACATAAGGTTTTTTTTGACCGCCATTTCCCTGCGGACTTCATCAACGAGGGGCTTGATCAAACCAGGGGTTGGTTCTATACCCTGACGATCCTTGCTGCCGCGCTCTTTAAGAAGCCGGCTTTCAAGAACTGTATTGTCAGCGGCCTTGTGTTGGCTGGGGACGGTAAAAAGATGAGCAAGCACCTGCGGAACTACACCGATCCTATGGAGGCAGTGAATACCTTTGGCGCGGATGCGCTGCGGCTTTTCCTCATGCACTCAGGGGTAGTCAAGGCCGACGATCTCCGGTATACCGACGAGGGAGTGCGGGAGCTTATGAAGAGCATCCTTATCCCCCTATGGAATGCGTATAGTTTCTTTGTAACCTATGCGAATATTGACCAGGTAAGCCCTCAGGCAGCCCCTGAGAACCCGGCTAATCCCCTGGATAGGTGGATCCTCTCTGCGGCAGAAAACCTGGTGGAAAAGGTGGGAAACGCTTTAGACGGATATGACCTGGCCCGGGCAGTGGATCCTATCCTTGAGTTCATCGACCTGCTTAACAACTGGTACATCCGCCGTTCCCGGCGGCGTTTCTGGCGGGGCTTAAGCGAAGGGGCTGCAGACACGGACAAGGCGGAAGCCTATGCCGCACTCTACGATGTGCTCAAGACCCTGATTACCACGGCTGCGCCGTTCATACCCTTTATCACTGAAGCGATATGGGGGAACCTCCGCCTGCCTAATGAGCCTGCATCAGTACACCTTGCGGACTTTCCACGCGTGCGGCCAGAACGGCGGGATCAGCCGCTTGAATACAAGATGTCCGTGGTACAGCATGCGGTTTCCCTGGGCCGTTCCCTCCGTTCCCAGCACAACCTCAAGGTTCGCCAGCCCCTGCGGCGGGTGGAATTGGTAACCCGCAATGGGGAAGAGAAAAACGTGCTCTTGGAAATGGAAGATATCATCCGGGAAGAGCTTAATGTAAAGGAAGTGGTCTTCCGGGACAATGAAGAAGCCCTGGTGGTATACGAGGTTAAGGCAAACTTCCGGATCCTGGGTAAAGTTTTAGGCAAAGATATGAAGGCCGCGGCTGCCCGTATTGAGGCCCTGAGCCAAAACGAGATCCAAGGGCTTTTAGAGGGAGCCACTCTCTCACTGGAAATACCTGATGCTGCGGAACTATCGCACCGGATGGTGGAGATCACCGCGGATAAACTTGACATCCGGCGTATTGAAAAGGCCCACCTCAAAGTGGTAAACGAGGGAACCCTCACCGTGGCCTTGGATACCGAGATTTCCCCTGCACTGGCCCAGGAAGGGGATGTGCGGGATCTGATTCGGGGTGTGCAAAACCTCCGAAAAGAAGCGGGTTTTGCGGTTACCGACCGCATACGCTTGACCCTCTTTGGTTCCCCGCGCTTACAGGCGGCCTGGACCAGTTTTACCGATTACGTAGCCGCAGAAACCCTAGCTCAAACCGTGCAATGGCTTTCAGTACCGGGGATGCATAGGATAGAAGCCGGAGAGGAAACCTGGCAGGTCCAGCTTGAAAAAGTATAGTTTTTTACCAAGGCGTAACACGGCCTTGAGCCTTTCCTGGGTTGCGGGGCTGCTTGTTTCCTTTGGTATTGTACTGGGACTTGCATCCTGCACCACCAGTTCCAAGACGCAGGCCCTCTCAGAAGCAGGGCCTTTTGCTCGTTTCCCTGCAGGGGCCTTAGTGTATCTGTATGTTGATACGGTTAAGGCCCGGCCCATCCTGAATGCCGTTTCCCTTGAGCGCTTTGGGGGAAACCCCACTACTATGGCAGCGGTTTTAGACAAAACTGCCACCGCAGCCGTAGCTTTTTATCCTAAAGGCGGTCCCCGGCGTTTCCTGGTGGAGGCCCGGGGCCGCTACCCTCGTTTTCAGGCATCCCTTTCTTTTACGTTCAATGCCGGATGGAAAAAACAGCGCGCTGCAACTGGTGCTTCGTACTGGTATGCTCCTCAAACGGGTATTTCGATTTTTCTGGATGCAGACCACGCGTTTGTGTCAGACGGCGATCCCTTGCCCGCTCCTGATGGTTCTGTTTTGTCCGTTCCTGAAACATTTGCGTTGTTCGCCCAAGACGCGGTGCTGGCAGGCTGGCTTACCGAAGGTGCAACGCCCCTCAATCAATTCTTACAATCCCTAGAAATACCCCTCCAGATTCCTGCAGGGCAGGTCTTGTTTAGTCTGCAGCAATCCCAAGGGTACTACGAAGGGCTTATCCGGCTTGAAACCCCTTCGGTCAGTCAGGCCCGGGCATTGGTGAGCCTTTTTTCCATGGCCCGGCTTTTCATGGGTCCCCTGGTCCCCGGGGATATCAATTCCCTAACCGATCCCCAGGCGCTTGGAGGGCTGTTCTTCGCCCATCCTCCAGAACAAGATGGCGCC
>JAISGE010000165.1 GCA_031263265.1 Treponema sp. | reverse complement strand
GCCTCGAATTGCGCTGCTTTTGATCGTAGACCCGCCTCAAATTCCGCCACGGCGTCCGTTATGAGTTTTTCCCGTTCTTGTGTATCCATAGGTATCCCCTCCTCTGGGATACCGTAAGTATATCATACTTTCCCTTTTTGCCCCGAAAAAAAAATTGCACCCCAAACTTTTTTGCATCAGGATAAACCCTAAAACGTATTAATTCTTTATCTTATAAGGAAAATGGCACATCATTCACTGGGAAAATAGCTTTTTATTCTGGAGGTAATCCCAATGGCTTACAATGCCTACCAGTTTTCCATCTTCCACAATGGGCAGGTGGGTAATGTGGTGTTTGTAAAAGATCCGTTCCACTTCCCGCATGGTAAGCTGGCCATCGGAGATGACGACGTTTTTGGTCATATAGGCCTTAACCGGACTGTGCATTTGAGCAGCTTTTCTGCCTTTCATAATATCCCGGAGGCTTAAAAAACCGGAAACCTGGCCCTGGGCGTTGACGACCGGAACACCGGTGAGGTCCATGGATTCCAGGAACAGAGCTGCTTCCAGGAGACTGATATGCTCTTGGATGGTGTGGGCAGGCTTGGTCATAATGTCCCTGGCTCTAACCGCAGGTTTCAGAGAACCTTCTAAATCCGCAAGAAACTGGGTATAAAACCCTTGCCCATCTTGATTGGTGAGGGTTACGGAGGCCGCGGACTGGTGCCCACCGCCACCGTACCGATAAAGCAGTTCGTGGAGATCGATAGAGGCTTTTTGACTACGAGCAATCAGGAGGAGGGTTTTCTTTTTGGGAATGAAAAAGAAGGCAAAATAGGCGTCCGGGTTTTCCACATCCATGATTTTTTCTACGACTGGGGCAAGGCCCCTGACCTGGTCTTCCAGTTCCAGATAGCTGAGGAGGATCGTATGGCCCTGAATGATGCTGGTCTGTACCACCAGGAGCAGTTGGTTCAGTACCAGGATCTGCTCATCTTCGATGATGTTCTCCAGGAAGGACTTCACCAGGCGTAATGAGGCGCCCATATCCAAAAGATAGGCTGAAACCTCGTAGTCTTCCCGCTGGACCGTCTCGTAAATGAGCCTGCCCGTATCCGCATAGATCCCGGCTAAGGCGATGGTCGCTTCTTCGGGGCTGAGGGAAATGCCCTGGGCCATAGCCAGTTTTCCCAAGTAGGATACGGTGGCCCCATACTTGCCTCCTTCCACCGAAGCCCCCAGGATATCGCAGCTTTCCAGGTTATGGTGATCGATGATCCGTATTTGGGGGTCTGAATTCTTGATATGGCTGAAATATTCTTTGACTCGTACCGCGGTACAGGTGTCTACGATGATGATACGGTCAATTTTTTCCCCGTTTAATTCTTCAGGGCTTAAGAAATCAAAATAATCTTGGTACAGGGTATGCAATTTACGGGCTGCAGGGTGAATCAGATTGCTCTTTACCAGCCGGTACTCTGGAAAGAGCTTTTTTACCAGGAGCAGGGAACCGAGACAGTCCAAGTCCATGTTGCTATGACCAAAGGCGATATTCATGTGAATTCATTGTACCAGGTTTGGGCGGTAGGTGCAATCTATTTGTAACCTGCACACCTCAGGCCTTGATTTTTTTAAGAAGCCAGACCAGGTTTTCCCCTAAATCCCGCATGGTTTGTATCCCTTCAGCGTCCTTTTCCGCGTCCCCAGGCCCGAGGGCAAGGCTCATGTTCAAATAGCTTGAACCCGGAACAATCATGCCGTTAATCAGGAAAAAATGCTGAATCGAATCCAGTGCGTGGATGGCTCCTGCCCGGCGGACCGCGGCAACCGCCGCCGCTACCTTCCGGTTAAAGGCGAAATCGTCATGCCGGGAAATATAGCCGGTACGGTCGATAATCGCTTTTATCTCCGGGGTTAAATCAAAGAAATACGTGGGCGTACCAAACAGCAATGCGTCTGCTGCTTTCATTTGAGGATACAGATCATTGACCCAATCCTTTTGAACACACTCCCCCTTATGCTTGCCGCATCCGCCGCAGGCTTTGCAGCCCCGGACTTCCCGTCCCCCAGCCTGAAAGAACGCAGTTTCCACGCTCCCTGTGCTGCACACCTCAAGTACGGTCCGCAGCATTTTTTCGGTATTGCCGCCCTTTCTGGGGCTGCCGTTTATTGCGAGTATTTTCATGTATTCAAGGTACTGCATTGCCGGTATTACTGCAATCCATTTTAAATGTATAATTATACGAATAAATGCACAAAAATAAGGGTTAGGGCTTGTATTATTCGATTTAATTTTGTATAATTATACATAATGATATGAGGAGGAACAAATCATGAAACTTACACGAGGTATCGCGGTTTCAGTGCTTTTGGCCCTGGTAATGGGGGCCAATGTTTATGCCAAGGGCAGTAAGGATCAGGTCAGGATGGCCACCGGAGGTAACACCGGGACTTACTATTCTTTTGGTTCAGCGGTTGGGCAGATCTTAACGGAAAAAACCAAGATCCCCATCACCATTCAGTCTACTGGTGCATCTAAGGCGAACATCCAGCTTATTGCTGCCGGGGAAGTGGAGCTTGCCATCGTACAGAACGACGTGATGGATTATGCCTACCGGGGGGTGGACCTTTTTAACGGGGAGAAAATTACGGATTTCTCTACTATGGCAGCCCTGTACGCTGAAGTGTGTCAGGTGGTCGCTAATCCTGGAGCTGGGATCAGTACCATCGCAGACCTAAAGGGTAAGAACGTCTCCGTAGGAGATGCGGGGAGCGGCACGGAATTTAACGCAAGGCAGATCCTGGAGGTATACGGCATCAGCTTTGACGACATTAACAGGCAGAACTTAAGCTTTGGGGCTTCCGCAGATGCCCTCCGGGATAACAAGATCGACGCGTTTTTCTGCGTTGCCGGCGCGCCCACTACTGCGGTTGTTGACCTGGCCATTGGCCGAGACATCGTGGTCTTGGAGATTGATGATGCCCATGCTGCGGCTCTGCGGGATGCCTATCCTTTCTACACCCAGTTTCCCATTCCTGCAGGTTCGTACCGGGGACTTACCACGGAAGTAAAGACCGTGGCGGTAAAAGCCACCTTTATCGTGAGTAATAAGCTCACCGAAGATACGGTGTATCAGCTTACCAAAACCCTCATCGAAAGTAAGGGAGAAATTGAAGCGGCCCATGCCAAGGGAGCAGAGCTTTCCGCGGCCTATGCAGTGGACGGGATTTCGGTGCCCTTCCATGCAGGAGCCGCCAAGTATTTCAGGGAAATCGGTGCGCTTAAATAAAGGCGTGTAAAGTTCTCATCGCCTTGGGGCTGGGATTCCTCTCCGGGGCGATGTGGTCAACCTTGACGGTTCCCCGGCTCAGTATCCGGGATGCTGAGTCTGGAAGAATCTACGGAATCTGGCCCCAGGTAGAACAATTTTCCATAGAGTTTGTACATTCGGTGCATCAAAGCCCGGTGAGCGAACGCTTTCAAGTGGAAGGAAACCGGATCCGGCCTCTGGCCGCCCGTTTTTTCTCCTTTGGCGCCGGGATGCAGGCAGAACTGGGGGAAGGCCAAAAGATGAGCCGGGACGGAGACGCCCTGGTAATCACCGGCTTCACCCAGTCTTTCAAGGAACTCAATTACATTGTAGGTACGGTTTCAGACCATATCCTGTATATTCATAGAAACCATAAAAAAAACAAAGAAAAAACAGAACGTATCAGTCTTAGGGACCTTTGTGGGAAAAACGCCCATATTGTACTACGCATAAGTAGAACCGGCCTTGCTGGTTTTTATTAAATAAAAAGGAAGCTATATATGACCCATAGTTCATCATCAAATGCTCAGGTTAAGCCTGCTACACCCATGAGTGAACAGGAAACCGAAGCGCTTATCGCCCAATTTGACCGGGAGTCGAATGTCCGGCACTTTTCAGGGGTTCCTGATTACTTGGTTAAGGGCTTGCTGCTCTTTTTTACCGCCTATGTTTTCTGGGTTACCCTCATTGCCACCGTCCCAGAACAAGTCCGAAGGAGCGCTTTCTTGGGAATCCTGATATTCCTGGGCTACATCCTCTACCCGGTACGCCAAGGCACGCGGAAGCCGGTGAATTATGTACCCTGGTATGATTTTGTATTGGGGGCCCTGGGGACTATTGCGTTCTTTTATTATGTGGTGAACTTTCAGGTCATCATAAACCGGGCAGTTCAACTCCAAACCCTGGACGTGGCTATGGGAGTCATGGGGATCCTGATCCTCGCGGAACTATGCCGCAGAGTAGTGGGAATTCCCATCCTGGTGGTAGGCGGCGGCTTCATCACCTATGCGTTTGCCGCAGGCTTCTCCCTCAAACGGGTGATACATCAGCTTTTTTATACCACCGACGGTATCATCGGAACCCCTATCGGGGTCTGCTCTACCTTTATTGTCTTGTTTATCTTCTTAGCTGCCTTCTTGGAACGCTCCGGGATCGCCTCGTTCTTCATTGATCTGGCTAATTCAATAGCAGGCTTCGCTTCAGGAGGGCCGGCTAAGGTGGCGGTCATTGCCAGTGCATTAGAGGGGATGTATTCCGGGAGTTCTGTGGCTAATACCGTGGGTTCAGGGAGCGTTACTATACCGGTGATGAAGCAGATCGGGTATAAGCCGGAATTCGCGGCTGCAGTAGAAGCCGCAGCTTCTACCGGCGGCCAGATCATGCCTCCCATCATGGGAGCGGCCGCGTTCCTCATGGCAGAGCTGACCAACATTCCCTATCCGGTGATTGCGGTCTCTGCCATACTGCCGGCGACCCTGTATTTTACCGGGATATTCCTGATGATCCATTTTGAAGCCAAGAAACTCGGCCTCAAAGGGCTTCCCAAGGAATCGATCCCCCATTTTGGGAAACTCATCCTGGCCAAGGGCTACCTCTTCCTGCCGGTCGTTGTTCTTGTGGGCCTTATGAGCATCGGGTTTACCCCGGCTTATGCCGCTTGTTTTGCCATACTCTCCACGGTGATCGTAACCATGTTTCGCAAAGAGACCCGCTTTACCCCGGCATCTTTGATAGAAGCTCTGGGAAATGGCTCCCGGAACACCATCGGGGTTGCTATGGCCTGCGCCATCGCGGGTATTGTGGTAGGTATCGTATCCCTCACCGGACTGGGCCAGATCTTGATCTCCTTGCTGCTCACCGTGGCCAACAACAGCCTGTTTCTTGCCCTGGTCCTCACCATGATTGCCTGCCTCATCCTGGGCATGGGGATTCCCACTACCGCAAACTACGTGATCATGGCCACCATTACCGCGCCCATCGTGGTGCGGATGGGAGTACCCCTCATGGCTGCCCACATGTTCGTGTTTTATTTTGGGATCGTGGCAGACATTACGCCACCGGTTGCCTTGGCAGCTTACGCAGGTGCGGCCATTGCCAAGGCAAACCCCATCAAAACCGGCGTTACCGCCACGCGGCTGGCCGTTACCGCGTTTATCATCCCGTATATCTTTGTGTACAACCCTTCCATGCTCTTCATTGATACCACCCCTTGGCAGGTGGTGCTCATGGTAATTACGTCCTGTATCGGCATGTTCGGCCTTGCCGTGGGGCTTGAAGGGTACCTCTTACGGCATATCAATCCCCTTGAACGGCTGGCGGCTATTGCCGGGGGCTTGCTGCTTATTAAGCCAGGACTTTTCACGGATCTTATGGGGCTTGGGCTTATTGGGGTAGTACTCGTGGTGCAGATAATCGGACGAAAACGCATTCCCGCGTAAGGACTGCGGGCTTTCGTTGTGCGTCTCTCTACCTCGGCTAAAGCTGGAAGTTGTAGAAAACGCCGATTTCGGGCATTATGGCAACTTCACGGTAGCCGGGGTGGTTCACACCGACGCGGTATACATAAAAATTGGCCGTTACGCTCAAGTCGCCGAATCTGGCTCGTACATAAGGGATAAGGGTAATACCCTGATACTCCATAATGGTCTTGTTCACCTCAGTACCAATAGGGAAGTCAACTCTAAGACCACTTATGATTTGAGCAGTAAAGATATAACTCATCCCAACACGAAGTTTCCTGAAATAACTGTCAATCTGGTAGTCGTTGGTGCGAATGAAAAAGTAGGGTGAAACCCATAGAGAAAGCCCATCTATCGGCTTCGCTTCCACAGTAAAGTACAAATCACTGATCCAAAGGCCGTACTGGTATTCCCTCGTATTGTTATCATAGTCCGCACCTTCGGCAATGCCCATATTGTCAGTACCCAACTCAAAATAAAAAATGTTCAGCCAGTACTGGATAACAGGGTCAAAAATAAACGTCGGTCCAATATCATGTCCGCCGTATTGGTAAAAGTAATCGTAGTTGTTCGTCAGGTAAAACACCGGCATAAGCTGCAAGGACAAGCCCAGCTCGCCTGGACCTAGTGGCAGGAAAAGGGAAGGGGTAATGCGTAGGTAAAGAAAATCCCGGACCGGGGAAATGCCCCGGTCATTATAATATGCCGCGGTGTCGCCGGTGTTAATGCCGCTATAGTGCTGCAATAGAATACTCAGTCGAAAGCTGTCGGTAAATGCTCTTGTAAAGAAAATAAAAGAATCTATCCCAATGCTAAGATCGCCGTCATTGGCGCCTGAGGGGTTGTAAAAAGAAAGCCACCCCCCAACTTGAAAGTCGCCAATGTTTCTTGCCGTCAGCTGCTGGGGTTTGCTCGGTATTTCCTCTATTGCCGGCGAATTCCCCCCGATGAGGTCCCTCTCTCCAAACAATGAGGAGGTATCGAACTGCAGGTCCGGCAGGTCGCTCTCGTCTGAGTTACCAGCAAGAATCGGGTCAGTCTGGTCAATATTGTATGAAACCTGGGCTTCAATACGGGCAGTCTCCACATTGACAGACTTAATCATAAAATGGAGCGTAGCTCCCAGCTTTTTCAAGGAGCCGTATATGATAAGCTGCGCGCCCCACTGTTTCCCGATCCGTGCCATATAATCATCGTCCACATCCCCGGACTCATGTATCTCTATCTCCTTGCGGATTAAATCGCGGCGTTGGCGCTCGATCACCGTAACCTTATCCTTCACCAGCTCTTCGGACAGCTTGTCGATAATATAATCCGATACATTTTCGGAATCCGAAGAGAAGTCCAGAATTGCCACTCTTGTTTTCGCGTCAAGCCTTTCTTCGATTGACCTGGCAGCCTGGGTGATAGCATTGTTCAGCGGCAGGGGCTTCACTTGCTGCCCGTGGAGATTTCCAGCACACAACATAACAAATGTCGCCAGCATTCCCTTCAAGATTTTTTTGTTTGCCATTGTCGCCATAGTCTTGTTCTCCTTTTAATACGTTAATGTAACTTAATACGTTAATGTAACGTGAGTTCGGTAGTACAGATGATCGGACGAAAACGCATCCCCGCGTAGGGATCATTGTTGGTAGGGCTACTGCTCTACCTGCCATATTTTAATGGTAGTATCCTTGGAACCGGAGATAAGCCGGCTTCCGTCAGGACTATACGCTAGAGAATACACCCTATCTTCATGGCCGACAAGGGTCTTGAGGAGTTTCCCGGTTTCCGCATCCCAGATTTTCACGGTCTTATCATCAGAGCAGGAGATGATTTTCGCACCATTAGGGCTGTAGGCAACAAAGCGGACTCCCCCGGTATGACCGACAAGGGTCCTGAGGAGTTTCCCGGTTTCCGCATCCCAGATTTTCACGGTCTTATCATCAGAGCCAGAGACGATCCGCGTTGCATCAGGACTATAGGCTACAGACCGTATATAATCTTCATGCCCCCACAAGGTCATAAGCGCCTCGCCGGTCTCCCCATCCCATATCTTGAGGACAGTATCAACACCCCCAGAAACGATCCGGCGGCCATCAGGATGATACGACGCAGCCAACACATACCCCCGGTGCCCTGAAAGACTTACCAGTTCTCGGCCGCTGTAGGCGTCCCATACCTTGATGGTGCTATCATCAGAAGCGGAAAGGATCCGGCTGCCCTTGGGACTATAGGCCACGGAATTAACCGCTGCGGTATGCCCTACCAGGTTCCGGTACAGGCCGCTTTCCGGATCCCAGATCCTGATGATGCCATCGGTAGAACCTGCGCTTATCCGCTTTCGTTTAGGACTACAGGCCACCGATAAAATAATAGCCCCTTGCCAGGAGGTTTTGATCACCCGGCAGCTTCCCGCATCCCATAGCTTGATACTGCCGTCACTGGAACAGGAGATGATCTGGAGGCCGTCGTAACTGTATGCCACCGAGCGGACAGGCCCCCTATGCTTCACCAGGGTATGCGGATCTTCGCTGTTTGCAGTTTGGGCCATTCCCCGGTGAAGCCCCAGTGCACCCAGGAACATCCAAACCATAAGCCACCGGTTTCTGGACAAGAGCATCGTTACTATCAAGGGGTCTTAGGGGATTCGGCAAAATGGAGATAGGAAAAATTCTCTGGAATATGAGAATCATAAACCCCATGTTCATTGAGGGCCCAGCCTATACCTTCATCCTGGGTTTTGCCGTGGTAGCTCAGATGCTCAAACCGGAAAAAAGCCGCTCTTAGGGTTTCCCCTGGGACTGGGGGGAAACTGCGGCGGCTATAGAGCGTTTTCATACCCTTCCAGGGAAAGGCGATTTCTACGGTCCACCCCCTATCCCGCTGGAATGGGTCATTGAGTGTTCCATCCACCTTGACGGCGGTCTTGAGTCCAGGAAAATCATAATCCATAAAGGCCCACCGCTTACCCCGGTGATGCTTGCCGAACCGGGCCCCGTCCTGAAAACCACTTAATACATCCACATTCCGGGTATATACATCAAATTCCGGTGTGTCAAAGCGGCTCCCCCGTTTCAAGGCATCCTGATAGATAAACAACACCTCGTATACCGTATTTAGGGCGTTTATCTCAAATTCATAGTAGCAGTCTTCTCCATCGAGAAACACTTCGATATCATTGTCGAACCAGATGAACGAATCCCGTTCCGTAAGGCTTGCCCGTACAAAAGGCTCGGCAATCCAAAAGGCGATGTAGAGGTTTTCTGCATCCCAGAGGCTGGCCATGCGGGTTTCCAGAAACCCCGGCTCCCCGCTTACCAGATCCACGAAGGCCCTGGACTTTTCCGCAGACTTCCAGGCCGGTTTGTCCAAGTTGCCGTCAATACATAGAGGTTCAGGCGTTTTATGGCAGGTATAGTGAACAATGCGATCTTCCGCTATCCGATAGGTAGTATCCATGCTTATTCCTTATACCACAAGTATAAACCATGGTACCCCCTAAAGTCCACGCGATAAGCCCAGGGTATGAGCCTACCTTATGGTGAACCGTATGGGATACCGGTATTGTACGCCCACCGGGACTCCGTTGGCTTCAGCGGGGCTGGTAGCCCGGATGCCTTTGAAGGCGTTAACCGCGGCTTCTCCAAAGCCTCGGCCCAGGGGATCTTCTTTGAGTACGGTGATCCGCCGAATTTCTCCGTGGGCATCCACAAACAGCACCAGGATCACGGTTCCTTGGAGGTTGGAACGCAGGGCAATAGGAGGATAGACCAGGTTTTTGCGGATAGCATCTTCGGAAAAAACAGGAACCTGGGAAACTTGATGCTGAGGAAGGTATTCCATATCCTGGGATGGGGACCGAACCGCTTGGGAGGTGGCCGCGTAGGGTAGGGATTCAACTACCACCTGATCTTCGGGGACTTCATCGGTTTCTACCATAGTTTCTGCAATAGCTTCCACCATAGTCTGCTGGGGTAAGGGCGGTTCAGGCTCTGGAAGGGGAGGGGGAGGCGGTGGAGGAGGTACTTCTTCCTGAATGTCCGCTAATTTCAATATCTTGGACTCAGGCTCAGGAGCTGTTACGGTGGTTTCCAGGTGAAAGACCAAAACGAAGATGAGGTACCCATGCAAACCTGCTACGAGCAGAAAAAGCGCAAGCCTCATCCAGTTAGTCATACTGGACGGTGAACCTAGTCCCATCACGGATCCTTCACCACAAGGCTGACGACCCGGTATTGCAGGATCTGGAGCATCTGTAATACCCGGTTAACATACTCAAAGGGGGTTTCCCGGTCTGCGATGATATGAATGCGGGTATCTGGCGCTGCTTGATAGGTGTCGATGATGCTATTTTCGATGGCCGTCAAATCACTGGGAAGCCCATCCAGATACAGCGCTCCTGCCCGGTCAACCCAAATTTCCAGGTTCTTTTCTGCACTGGTCTTTTTCGCGGCTGTGGCTTCGGGGTACTCGATTTTCACCTCCCGGCGGTAATTCATCAGAGAAACCAGCATAATGAATATAAGGAGCAGGAAAGCCACATCTGACATGGAATTGAGGGGAATCACGAACTGTTTTCGCTGCCGGAGGAGCTTCATAAGCCCCCGCCTGAAACAGGTTCATCTTTCATAGAAAATGAAAAGGAATCAACCTCAAGGCTTTGGGCCAGTTCCACAAAGGAGACCACCTGCTGCCAAGGCGCTTGGGCCGCGATGCTTAAGACCACCGCAAGGTTCGGATTGACCCGTACCGCCGTCCGGATCTCCTGTTCTGCAGCCGCCAGATCCATGACCATCCCCTGATACAAAAGGGCACCCCGCTCGTCTAATTCAAAACGCAGCAGATCATCTTTCAAGATCAAGCGGGTTGAATCCCTGGCAGGAAGATGCATGATGAATCCCTTGTTGCTATTAAATCCCGCAATCACGATAAAATAAATGATAAGCAGAAAGGCAATATCACTGGAGGCGCTCCCTTCTTCAAAGCGGCTTCTTTTCTTTTTCCTTCCGAATCTAAGCTGCACGATTTTTTCTCTTGTTCCCTTTTATTTCCTTGTCTACCCTATCATTTTCACTCATTTGATTTTGGTCAAGATGTATTCCTGGGAAATACGCTGGATTATCCTATCCCATTGGTAGTCCATGTATATCCAGGGAAGGGCTTCTTCCCAATCCCGGAGTAACGCACCGGAATTGCGCAGAACCCATAAGGCTTCAGGGAAAACTTTTTCGGTGTAATCCTGGTTCCACGAAACATCTTCCCCCTTGACCCAAGTGGTGGCTTCGGTGGTCCAGATGGCAGGACGGTCCTTGGTCTGCACCAGTTCCGGCATGAGCAGGGGTTTCCAGTACGCCTCAAAGTCCTCTTGGCTGGTAAAATCAGGTTGATCCTCCTGGGTATGCATCCAGTCGCTTAATGCGGCAATACGTTCATAGCGGCTATGCAGGGCAATGAGGGCTTCTTCCCCTGAAAGCCGCTTCTGCTCCCGCCGGATCTTGCCGCCTGAGATCTGTACCCGTTCTATAGGTCCCTGGCCGCGCCATAACATGCTGTTTCTTTGCGGGATAAGCATTGCCTCTCCGGTTAGATCCAAGGTAAATTCGTTCCAGCCCGTATAATTCCCCCCTAAAAAATGAAGCTGCTGCACGACTACCGTGCCGTTTTTATCTGGAGGAGACGTCCAGAAGTGCAGGCCCGGATATGCGCTCAAAGAGATTTCTATTTTCTCTTGCTTTTCCCTTTTTACCTCCAGATACCGAAGCTCCATACCTTCCAGGCCCCGGTACACCCCTAGGGTCTTCTCGGCAAACAGAGAGCCGTCCAGGACTTGTCCGGCCTTTTCCACCAAGCTTGTGCAGCCCGAGCAGACCAGCACGCAAAGGAGCATCCCTAAGGACCATCCTGTGGTTTTCATACAGTGTGCAGGCATCAATAACTCCATTTAAATCCCAGGGAGATCATGGGAATGGGTAATTGGTAATTGGCGGTGGTACTCCCTTCATCTTCTTGGCCGGTATAGCTGTTAAAGGTGGTATTACTCTGTCTTGTCTTGAGAAAGGCCAAGGCATCCTCCACCGCCACATAGACTTCCGACTGCACCTTACCCTGGGGGTTAAACTTGAAGAAGGAGCACTTAATATCCAGGGGCAGGGCAAAACCGTCCCGCTCCGTGTCGGAATAGCGGGATGAGCGTTTCCATTTTTCAATGACCGTTTCTTTACCATTGGCATCGGTTACCAGGACCGGATAGCTGGTAACTTCCCCCACCACACTCTTAGGCGCGCCGCTGGCAAAGCCAAAACGGACCGCAACATTGAAGGATCGCAAGGGTTTAATATTCAGGACCAGGTTCAGGTTATGAAAGCGGTGAAACGAAGGGTAATACCAATCCGGATCATCATCCTCAGCGTTCCTTGCAGGGTTCCGGTACCGGGCATGGTTAAACGAATAGGATATCCAGCCGTCCCAATACCGGGCTTCCAATTTTTGGAGCATCAGATCAAAGCCCCAGATACGGCCCTCGCCGTCAAACTGATAGTCAGACACCAACGTATCGCCCTGGGTGACTAAGGACATATACGCGCGATCAAACACCCGTTTGATATAGGCTTCAACCGTAAGGCTATAGCCCTGGGAAAAATCAAGCTTGGTTCCCAGAATACTGGTCCAGGAGCGGCTCTGTTTCATATCAAAATCACCAATACCGCTGTTCTTATTGATATAGATCAAGTTGGTATTCATCGAAGAAAACAAACCGGTTCCTACCGTGAGGCTGAGGGAATCCAGAAGTCCCTTGTTTTTTAGGATGCCGAAATCCAGATTCAGCCGGGGATTAACGGCCGGCGCGGTTTGAATACTGAAATCCTCCCCCACAAAGTAAAGATGGTCCAACCGTAAGCCCAGTTCAGCGCCGAAACGCTGCTGAGGACTGGTATATTCCAGCAAGGTATAGCCGGAAGAAAAAAAGCCCTGGTTCCGCACGTCGTTGCTGAAGGTAACCGGATAATGGCTATACCAGGGAGTACCTTCCAGCGCGGTCTTTTCCACATCCAAACTCTCCTGCCAGATATGGGCGCTTTCCTCCTCAATCCATTGGCTGTACAGTTCCTGTACCCCTACGGCAAGCAGAAAGCCGTGGGTTAAATCCCAGTCCATATCAAAACGCCCCTGGTAATTGATGGTCAATTCGGTCATCTCATCACCTAAGTCATTGGTCAGATCATAGGCGCTTGTGCCTGCTTCTAAATGATCACCGAAATTCACAAGGAACCCCGGTGAATACGGGACATGCACGTCGTTTTGTATCCTGGCATCTAGGGCTGCGCTATGGAAGCCCCCGCCAGCAGTGGCTTTAAGCACCATTGAGGGCAGGGGATTAAAAGTCAGACCGGTAATAAGGAACCCCAGTTTATTATCCCAGCTAAAATCCATGTCGTTTTTGCTTATCAGCCCATCGGCCTGGCTTTCATTCTGATAATACCCGCCTACCCCATCGCCCCCGATAAACCCGTGAGCGGTCCATTCCAGATCCTGAGTAAACCGGTAATTTGCTGAAAAAGCGCTGCTGCGAATATACGGCGCAACCGTAATATACCGCACCTCTTCTACGAACTGCTTGGCCGCCCATATAAAGGGGTCCCAATAGGTGATCTTCCCCATGACCATGACGCCTCCTTTTCCCCATAGGGGAAAGGACAGGTTGAGGTTAGTCGCGCTGGAAGAAACCCCCAGTTCAAGCTCGGTTTCGGTACTCGAAGGCTTTCTTGAGCTTACTTCCAAAAGTCCTGAAATGGTGTGTCCATACCGGGAGGAAAAGACCCCATGAGAAAGCTGGGCGCTCTGAATCATCCGGGGATCAAAGATAGAAACTCCGCCTCCCCAGTGGTAGGGCTGCTCAATGTAAAACCCATCCAGCACCGCAGTCAAGTCTCCGGGGGTTCCGCCGCGGATCGAAGGCATGGCGTTAAACATACCTGCATAACCCACTCCAGGAAGGAGCTTAATTGAGGTCATCACGTCTTCGATGATGCCGATCTCTGCGGTTCGGGAGAGTTCTTTAGCTGATATGGCTACACTACGGCCGCTTTTGGTTTCGCTTACTCCGGGTCTGGGGGCTTCAATCACCAGTTCCTGGTTTTCCAGGATACCGCTCAGGCGCAGGGCAATGGTAAAGCTGGTTCCCGTCGTGGGGATGAGCAGTCGCGCATTTTCGTAACCTGGATAGGTGGCATGGATTACCACCTGCCGGTCATCGGGAACCACGAGCAAGACCTTGCCTTCCTCATCACCGGTATACTCCTGTCCGTCCCAAGAACGGATCCTAGCTCCTTCCAGGGGGAGGCTTAAATCGGTGTCTTCCACGGTTATCTCTATGTCCCGGGCGTATAAGGGGATAAGACCGATTACCAGCAGTATCAGGATGGTAAAAAAGCGCTGTATGGTTAATTGACCGGATATGTTTGCCACTATCTCTCTCTAACTTGCACTATATAGAAAAAGCCCTGGTATAAACAAGACCTGAATCCCAGGGCATGGGCTTTTACTTAAAATCATACGCGGAGACCCTGTTGAATATGCTCGGCGTACCCGAATCCAGTAATTCCGAATTCAAAACCGCTAATTCTTTTCTACATAATGAATTAACAAAAAATGGCAAAAAAATATCGTTTTCGTAACTCATTATGGTATAAGGAGTTACCGTTTGAATTCGGA
>JAISGE010000154.1 GCA_031263265.1 Treponema sp. | reverse complement strand
TTTATCCTGCCATGACAACCTGGAAGAAGGTGTCTTTTTTATGGACACTATCGGGTAAAATGTCCAGTTTCATTTTGAGAAAAATGCAATAGGTGCTTATGGATTTTGCGGATAAGCTCCGTTAAGTCCTCCATGCTGATTTCGTCCTCGTGGAATACCCACCACTTGTACATCTGCCACGTACCGCCGGAGATGTTTTCAATGATGAGCTTTATTTCAACGTCAGAAAAGCTGATGGGCATTTGCTTCGACTGCTTTCTGAACATTTTTTCAGTTTGGTAGACCAGCTTTGACAGGAACGTCGGGTCGCCGTTGGGACCGAGGAACGCCCGCAATATGCGTATGTTTTCTTTCAGGTAGTTCAGTCTGGACAAAAGCGTGTCATAATCGTCGTCTTTAATGCAAGACAAGAAAACGAAACGTTCGTTAGGCAGTCCAGCAATAAAATCGTCTTCGATTTTCTGAACTACGTCGTAGATGGAGTTGAAGTAGCTATAAAACGAGCTTCGGCTGATGTTCGCGTACTTCACCAACTCGGTTACTTTTATCTCGAAGCAGGGCTTGTGCTGCATCATTTCAATGAGTTTTTCGCAGATGTGTGTTTTTGTCGAAGGCTCTCTTAGCATAGTGATTTAGTTTAGCATGAAGATTGAGCGACTGTCAATACGATGCTGTTGCAAACTGGACTGTCCATAACCACGCCGCATGGACAGTATCCGGTTTTTAGAAGCTGTATGTTAACCCAACCTTTACAAAGTTATTTTTATGGTACTGCCCAAATTGCCCTTCTGTATCGCCTCCGAAAAAACCTCCTGAAAGTTCAAGCGATACCGCGTCTTTAGTCCAGATAAACGAGGGGATTAAAAAGAAATCCTTTGCTTCTATTTCCCAAAGTGCAACGAAGCGCAGTTCAAGTTCATCCCGTAAAAATTTTTTTGAAAGTATCGTCATAAGCTGTGTAGAAGTCATGTCTGTGTCGGCTTCTATGTCCAGCAACGGGTCATTAGGTATTTCCCCGTAGAGCAGCCGTATAGTTTCGTTTCCCTGTATATTAAGATTAATTCCCCATACCAGGTCCCGGTCAAACCCGAGGGACCAAGCAAGATGCGGATTATATACCGCTCCATCATCCCCATTAAAGTCTTCGGTCAGGTTCGCGGCCACTTCTGCCCGGAGATTGAAGCCCGCGATGACCTGCGCATAATCAAGACCGATTTGATGATAGGGGTTATACAGCGCATCTACCGAGACGGTACCAGACGAATCAACATTCATCTTAAAAACGGGCTGTGGAAGCCGGCCAAAATAATACTGCATGCCTATATCGGATGATCCAAGGGTAGTAGTAAAACGGATCCCTGCCTGAGCGTAATTAAGGCTTGCAGTATCGGGCAGTACCGGTTGACTTGGTAATGCCGCCATTTTTACCGGAGCCCAGCGTCCCTCCGTCGCAAAAAGATGGGGCTTAAAGGTGGGGACAAAGACCGCTTCCCATTTAGAGAACTGTCCGGCGCGTACCGCTGCATGGATAAGGGGACGGGCAATTTTCATGTTCAGGCTGTCGCTTACATCGGTTATCTCCGTGTAATCAAGGGGATTTATCACGTCAAGGGGACCAAAACTATCTGCCTTGCCCCAGGTGAGTTTACGCAAGCCCCCTTCGATTTCAAACTTGCCAAAGTAGGTGCGAAGGTACACCTCGTCAAAGGTTACCGGTGAAGGATCGTTGGACAAATTTAGATTGATTACCGCATCACCCAAGGAATTTCCCGCGGCAAAATTAAGGTTACCGGAAAATATATCTCCAAGCTGGGTGTGATCTAATCCTTCTGAAAAATCATCAACGTAACCCAACAGTGAAGCAGAAACTTCACCGCGTATGGTAACGGCAGAACTAGCGCCTGGAGCGGCGATTGCCGTATCTACCGTGTCATCATCGCCGAAACCAAAGCCGAAATCCTGGGAAACAAGGGGCATGATACCAGCAGCCAGAAATACTGAAAAAATTGCCAGAAATTTCCGGTTCACCTTGTCCTCCCGGTTTCAAGATATGCCGTGGTAAAGACCCCTTCAGGTATCGAGTCGTCATACTTGATAATGTCCATGTAGATGGTGGTGGAAGTACCTGCGGCCAGTGTTGATACTTTTGTTTGCATTGCGGTAAGCCGTCCTTGTACGTCTTTAAAATCACTTGTTTCCATGACTTTAATCAGGGTACCGCGGCGATCATACATCTCGCTTTTATATATAATTGCATTGTTTTTATCAATCCAGGTGATGGTTTTTGAATACTGATACGCGCTATCTTGGGGAATGGACTGAATAACATAACATGGCACGCCGTTTAACGGTTCTTCCTTCAAAAACGTATGGGTATCAAGGTTTATATCACGGTTCAGGGAAGATATGTCATCGTATGAAAAATCCGTTCCCATAAAACTACCACCGCTTTCTGAAGCGGCAATGCGGCGGACTTTCCCAAGGCTTGGTAAATATATCCAGCGGTCTGAACCACCCGCGGCGTTATCTATGGTCAGGAAACGGGTTCCCGCTACATTCGCCGGACGCTGGAACACAATAGCCGATCGGGAGTTTCCCTGTGCGTCGTCTTTTGAATACTGGTCGATAAGGCGTTCAGAAGTCGAACCATTTTTTGCGCTGATCACCATACGGGAACGAGTAGAAATAGTATCCTTCTGAATACGGTTTTTCGCCCCGTTCATAATGGAAACCGCGTCTTGGGCATTTAAAAAAGCAATACCCACCAAAAAAGAAACAACAACCATAATCTTCTTCATTACTTACCTCCGTAAATGAATTTTGGTTTTACCGTGGTAAGCAATACCGGAATAACCGTAAGGCTTACCAGGGCTGTTATGCACATACTCAACGCGACAAGCGTGCCGAGATTGGACAACATCTTGAATTGAGAAAGGGAGAGTACACCGAAACCAGCGCCCACGGATACGGCGTTGATCAGTATCGCCTTACCACAGCCGGTGAAGGTTCGGCGCAGAAAGTCACTGCCGGAACTATGGTCAGTCTGATATTCCCGCTTAAAGAAGTCGATAAAGTGAATCGTATAATCAATACCGATACCAACGGCAAGGCTTGCGATAAGCGCCGTGCCAATATTGAGTTTTATGTCGAGAAAACCCATGACCGCGAAATTGCCCAGTATCGCAATAGTAAGGGGTACGGCGGCGATAATTCCGGCGATAAGCGAGCGGTACGACACTGCAACAATAAGAATTACCATAAGTACTGAAATAACAAGAGAGATAATCTGGGAGTTTATAATAAGGTCCGCTACGGCACCCTCCATCATTGCACTTCCACCAATCATGGCCCGTACTGTTTTCGGGAAATTTACCTCAATGTATTTTTTAATGGTATCGACCACCGATTTTGTGTCGTTATTTCCGGTTGTGCGAAGTTGTATCATGGTTTTTATCGCAGTTGGTTCAAGTGGGTCGTCTGAATAGTCAAAACTATCATCACCGGAAAGTAATACGAGATAGTTTGAAACAAGCTGCTGTAATTCTTCCGGTGTTTTTTTCCCATAACGCAAAGGAGATGCGGGGATTTCGTAGTATGCAAAACCATGGTAATTGGTAAGCCGCTCGACTTCACGGACAAGCTCAGTACCACTCAAGCGAGGCGATTTCCCCGCGGCAGTATCAAACAGGGCAATAATATCAGCAGCGCTGTATTGTTCCAAGCCTTTGCGGGTATCTTCCGCTGCTGCTTCAGCAAATACCGCGGTATTGACTGGAGTACTAAAATCGCTATCAAAGCCAAAACCAAAGCTATCTTCGTTGCCAAAACCAAAATCATCACGTATAGTTTCACCGTCATTCTCCATACGCGGCCGTAAACCATCGGGACTTTCATCAACATTAAACACTTGGTTGACCCGCTTTATCACATCGGTGAATCCAACCACTTTTCCTACGTCACTTACCCGTTCCGTAAGATACGCGGAAAGATTATCAACAGCACTTAAGACCCCAGGATCAAGCAGGGCCTCGCTGGTATCTGCTTCCACCAGAATCGTTACATCCCGGGAACCGCCGAAATATTCCCGTATAAACCAGTCTGAACGGCTTATATCGGTTTCGTTTTTGAAAAACTCGATAGTACTGTTATCAACAACCAGCTTTGAAAGTCCGTATCCCGAAAGGCAAAGCACGAGAACAACAAGCGCCATTACCAACATTCGCTTGCGGACAATAGAAACAAAGGTAGTTCCTAGCGCGCTGTTTACATAATCCCCTCGGTCTTTTTTCGTTCGTTCCTTCAAGACCCGGGGGCCTCGGATAAGCAACAACGAGGGAATAAGGGTTACCGCCACAATAAAAGAAGCCAGTACGCCAAAACTGGAAAAATAACCGAATTCACGCATAGGTGGAATAGAGGTAAAGCAGAAGGAGACAAAGCCCGCTAAGGTGGTAAGCGCCGCGAGAAATACCGGTTTTATCAGTTTCCCCATTAAAGAAAACACAAGGGAGCGATGCGCTTCAACACTCAAAGGCCGGTTCCGGGTGTCTTCCATGTAATGAGTTACCACATGAATACCGTAGGCGCTCCCAACCGCAATGAGTATTACCGGCAAGATGGTGGAAAGAATAGAAAGTTTTATACCCAAGAGGGGCATCGCGCCTATGGTCCATATAACCGCGATAATCACCGTAAGAAGGGGAAGTGCGACAAAGGTAAAACGTCTAAATGAAAAGAACAGCACTGCCAAAACTACTATTACCACAAGCGGAATGAGTACCAAAAGGTCAGTTTCCATAGCCTCGTTAATCGTTGCGCTGATGACCGGCATTCCGGTTACATACACTTCAGCGCTCCCTGCGAACATTTCTTTTGCGGTTTCACGTATGTTTACCAGACTCGCAATTACTTCGGGACGTCCAGCCTCTTCAGTGGTAACGTCAAGATTAACGATAATCTGGGTTGCAGAAAGATTGTCGGAAACCAGTGCACCCCGATATAAATCCCATGACATGATACGCCGCTTAAGCTCGGCAATTTCTTCAGGGGTTCCCATAAAATCTTCTGCTACCAAATCCGTAACGATGATGCTGTCGGCATCCCCTGTTATGTATTGTGTGGACATGATCGAATTAACGCTTTTAACAAATTCAACTAACTCTATCGCCTGGCTATAGTCCTTAACCCGTTCAAGAAACGCGGGGTCAAATACCGTACCATAAGGCCGTTCCAGCCCTACCAGAATCATGACCGAAGGTCCCAAGACATCGTCAATGTGTTCAGAAATGACGCGGGCTTCATGTTCCTTGGGTATAAACCGCATGTTGTTGTTATCTAGCTCCGCCCGGGGAAGCTGCGCAGCGAAGAATAGGGTAATCACCGCGATAACAGCCACGATTATGATAGGCTGTTTATAGAATCGTTCCATTTTTACTCCTTGATTTTTCTAAAAAACTACCTATACTACATACGAAAGGCAACGACAAATTATGTATATAATGTAGCAAACTGGACAAAATGGCATCTTTTGTTCAGTTCTGGACAATTTTGAGTAAAATATACGGAGGAATATATGAAGCATGAGGACGGTATAGATCATAAAGTTGTAAAAGATACTCGCAAAACAAGGTATACCAAGAAGGCGTTGCAGGAGAGCCTGCTTGAACTTATGAAATCCAAGTCAATTTTGCATATTACCATTAAAGATATATGCGCTCTTGCTGATATAAGTCGTTCAACATTTTATACCTATTACGATAATCAGTACGATCTGCTCAAACAAATAGAAGAAGAGACCTTTGTATATTTTGCAGAATTGCTTAAAAAATACGGCAAAAAACGCAGCAAACAGGAGATGCTTAAGCTCGCTGAAGAGATTCTGTATACCATCGCCAACAGCTCGCTTCGGGTACTGCTCAGCGAAAATGGTGATATTGATTTTCAAAAACGATTTATCAGCCGGTTTATTCATCAAGTACAAATGATGGATTATGTTACTGAAACATCGGGGGATCCAATCCTCGGGGAATATTATTCGGTGTATATCGTTAATGGTTCTAGTGCGCTTGTACAGCATTGGCTAAAAAATAACATGACGATACCTATTCCCCACCTGGCTAAAATACTTTTAACCTTCCCCGGCTTAAAAAAGCCGGAGCAAATTACCCCCCCCCCCCCCCCCCATGAGGCGGAAATCGCCATTATGAGTATACACCTTTTGTAGGTTTGTTCTATAAACTATGCTTCCTCGTCTCCCGCAAAGGCATCACCATCATCCACCGCAAGTTCCTGTTGGCTCTCTGCTTCCCGCTTCACCGGTAACTCTTCCCTGACAATCCTATCCACCCCAATAACCAAATCAGGCTTGTCAATACTGAGTATCCGTGCCCCATGAGCCGAACGGCTTAAAACCCGGATGGTATCAACCTTGAGCTTGATAGACTTACCCTGGCTGGTAATACACATGATCTCCTCATCATCCAGCACATTGACACAACCCACCAGCTCTCCGGTTTTCTCGGTAACCGGGTAGATCCGCTGCCCCCCGGTTCCTCGACCGTGGGAAGAAAGCTCGGTAAAGTTCACCCGCTTACCATAACCGTATTCAGAAATGATCAGCATGGCTTCCGTATCATCCACCCGGAGCACACCGGTAAGTTCGTCATCCTCGTCAAGTTTTATACCAATGACCCCCCGGGAGGATCTGCCTACTGGACGTACTTGATCCTCTGCAGTACGCAGGGCCTGGGCCTTCCGGGAGATGAGCACCACTTCGTCGCTGCCGCCGGTGAGCAGCGCGCTCACCAACTTATCCCCCTCGTCGAGCTTAATCGCGATGATGCCCCGGGTTTTGGCATTGATAAACTCGGTAGTCTGCACCTTCTTGACCACCCCTCGGGCCGTACTCATGAACAAGTACTGATCCTCCGTGAAATCCTTGAGGGATACCACCGCGGTAATATCCTCATTTGGGGAAACCGTGAGCAGACTCTTGATATGGACCCCTTTGGCAATCCGGGAACCTTCAGGGAGTTCGTGGACTTTCATCCAATAGGCTTTACCCTCATTGGTGATGAACATGATATACTCATGGGTGGAAGCTACGAAGATCTGTTCAACAAAGTCATCTTCTGCCAGGCGGGTGCTGATCATGCCCTTCCCTCCGCGGCCCTGGTTCCGGTAGGATGACACCGGCACCCGCTTAATGTACCCTAAATTGGAGATGAGGATCATCATTTCTTCTTTTTTGATGAGATCCTCGATATTGATGCTTTCCACTTCCCCGGCAATGATTTCAGTACGCCGTTTATCCCCGTAGCGCTGGGCCACACTGCGGGTTTCCTCTTTAATAAGTTCCCGGAGTTTCTGCTCATCCTCCAAAAGGGAACGCAGATAAGCGATGTATACTGCCAATTCAGTAAGTTCTTGCCGAACCTTTTCGGTTTCAAGACTCGTGAGCCTGCCCAAGCGCATGTCTACGATGGCCCCGGCCTGGGTTTCAGAAAGGTGAAAGCGCTCTCCTAAACGGATCTTGGCGATGCTTATATCCCTGGAAGCCCTGACCCCAGTCACGACCTCATCAATGTTTTCCAGGGCAATGATAAGCCCTTGTAAAATATGGGAACGCTCATCAGCCTTGCGAAGCTCATACCGGGTTCTTCGGGTAATCACTTCCACCCGGTGTTCCACAAAGTAGTGGATCAGTTCCTTGAGGTTGAGGCATTGGGGTTTACCCTTTACCAGGGCTAGGTTGATAATACCAAAAGAGGATTGCAGCGGAGTATGGGAGAAGAGCTGATTCAGCACTACCTTGAGAATGGCCCCTTTCTTGAGTTCAATGACGATCCGTAAGCCATCCCGATCAGATTCATCCCGATGTTCGGAGATCCCATCAATGATCTTGTCCCGGATCAAGTCACTAATCCGAATAATCAGGGCGGCCTTGTTTACGCCGTAGGGAATTTCATTGAAGATGATGACTTCTCTACCGGATTTAGTGGACTCTACGGTGAACCGTCCTCGGATCAATAGCTTTCCCCTGCCCAGCTTATAGGCTTCTTTGATGCCCCGGCGGCCCAAGATGATGCCGCCTGTGGGAAAATCCGGGCCGCTTATGTGCTGCATAAGCGCTTCCACGGTAATAGCCGGATTATCAATGTACGCGCAGATCCCCTCGCAGACTTCATTGAGATTATGGGAGGCCATGTTGGTGGCCATGCCCACGGCAATACCGCTTGACCCATTGATGAGCAGGTTCGGCACTGCTGCAGGAAGCACTGCCGGTTCTAACAGGGATTCGTCGTAGTTGGGAACAAAATCCACGGTCTCTTTTTTGAGATCCAAGAGCATTTCATCCCCGATCCGGGAGAGCCGGGCCTCGGTATACCGCATAGCCGCCGGGGGATCCCCATCCAAGGACCCGAAGTTACCCTGACCTTGGACCAGGGGATACCGCAGGGAAAAGTCCTGGGCCATGCGAACCAAAGCATCATAAATAGAGGCATCGCCGTGGGGGTGGTATTTACCCATAGCGTCTCCGGTGATACGGGCACTCTTCTTGGTGGCGGCATTAGGCCGCAGCCCCAACTCGTCCATGGCATACAAAAGCCGTCTATGCACCGGTTTAAGGCCATCCCGCACATCCGGCAACGCCCGGGCCACAATGACCGACATGGCGTAATTAAGATATGCGGTCTTTACTTCATCTTCTATTGCAACAGATATAATTTTTTCAGTATCAGCCACTGGGTATCATCCTTAACGGTTGACACTATAGTATAAAAATATAAGTTTGTCAAAGGTGTGGTAATCAGTTGGGATTCACCGCATTATGGTATGCGTGCAAATCGCATACCGCCTGTTCATAATCGATCAAGGTGGTGATGCGGGGAGCAGTACCGCATACCTGACAATCGGGATTAGCCGCAAGTTTCACCTTCCGAAACTCCATGGTAAGGGCATCGTAGTTTAGGATGAAGCCATTGAGGAGTCCTTCCATGCCCAGCAGGTATTTCATGGCCTCGGTTGCTTGCAGGGTACCGATGACCCCGCCCATCACCCCCAGAACCCCTGCCTGCCGGCAAGTAGGAACCGCGTCCTGAGGCGGTGGGTTTTGAAATATACAGCGGTAACAAGGACCTTTCCCCGGGATATAGGTCAAAAGTTGCCCCCGGAACCGGATGATCCCTGCATGGACAAAGGGTTTTCCCAGCATCACACAGGCATCGTTGATGAGAAATTTGATGGGGAAGTTATCAGTTCCGTCAATGATAAAATCGTAGTTCTTATCCTTGATGATATCCATGATATTGGTGGAGTTGATCCATTCGTGGTAGCTTACGACTTCCACATCGCTGTTCAACGCTTCCATGGTTTCTTTGGCGGATTGCACCTTAGGTTTTCCTATATCCCTAGTAGCGTGGATGATCTGCCGTTGCAAGTTAGAGAGATCAACCACATCTGCATCGGCAATCCCAATAGTGCCGACCCCTGCGGCAGCCAAGTACATCGCTGCCGGAGCCCCTAGTCCTCCTGCGCCGATAATAAGCACCCGGCCTTCCATGAGTTTTTTCTGCCCCTTAACCCCCACCTCTTTTAGGATGATATGCCGGGAATACCGTTCCAGTTGCGCATCGGTAAAAGCCATACTGTCTCCTTTACTATTACATTCCAGTTATTTATGCTATTTTGACTGCAAATACAAGATAGGACAACGATTTTATGGAGGAACACCGTCTGGGCTTTTAACGGTTTTGCTTTTCTATCTTTTCAACTTCTATTGCTATCCGTTGAGATTTTTTATCTACCTCCCCATATAGTATAACTACGTCATCGGCCCCTACTTCCAATCCGTTCCATTCGTCATTATCAATTTCAAGGATTACCGTACCTGATCCATCGTTAAACAGGTATTTTTCGTTTCCAAGATAGCTCTCGATTCTCCCTTCCAATACTA
This sequence comes from Treponema sp., assembly GCA_031263265.1. Taxonomy (GTDB): domain Bacteria; phylum Spirochaetota; class Spirochaetia; order Treponematales; family Breznakiellaceae; genus JAIRLU01. The sequence continues at coordinate 10,537 of JAISGE010000154.1, read as the reverse complement.
CATCAGCATCATGCGGCATGGTTTTTACATCACTAACCTTACTTATTTGGACTGATGAAGGACCAGTATAACCTCCCCTCTTTAACCCGTCCGCTCCAACGACACCGGTAAAACCAATCGCTATAATGAAAACCAACAATGCAGCCTTCTTTTCCATAACAACTCCTTCTACAAAATTAAAATATAAGCTCCTGATACTTGTTTAGTCAAGATGTTTTTGCATCGGCCCTAAGGGTGATGGCTCGGTATACTGTTCCTGGAATGCCGTCACATCCACGGCCAAGTCTTCCTGTATATACCGGTTTATACCTCCAAAAGCAGCGTCTATCTTTACAAAGGCCGCTTCCAAGTATGCGCGCCGAACCGACAGAACTGGTTCCAGGTGGGGATTTGCCGTGAGCCACTGGCGGATCAGGTCCTTGAGATATGCTGCGGATAGGAGGTAATCCCGATAGATCCACTCCCGATCCACCCCTAACGCGGAAAGGATAAAGGCCGCAGCCAGACCGGTTCGATCTTTACCTGCAGAACAGTGGAAGAGCAGGGGTATATGCCCAGGGTCAGCAAGAATCCTGAAAAATTCCCGGTATTGGGGACGGGCAGTTTCGACCATGCGTCCATAGAGTTCCTGCATCAGCGCCTCACCAGAGACTCCGGTTTCAACCGTACATAAGTCCAGGATGTTTCCTGCCTCAATCGGAAGCTCAAAGGTCTGCACCAGCGTGGCTAAACCGCAATTGGGGGCCTGTTTTTTTTCCTTGGCTCCTCGAAAATCCACGAAGGTCTTGATATGCCGTTTTTCCAGAAAAGCCTGGTCCTGCTGGGTGAGGCCATGTAAATCCCCAGCCCGATAGAGCTTGCCCCAACAAAGCTGCCTGCCCTCCTGGGCCGGATATCCTCCCAGGTCCCGCAGATTATGTACTCCCTCAAGATGCAAAAGCCTGCCTGGTTCATCATACTGTTTCCTGTTCATACCTACATCCTTACCTTACCCTTCTAATAGTGGGCTTTCCCGTCTATTCATTTCTTGCAAAATATTTTATAAATACTAATATAATATGGAATTTAAAGAATTAAACCTACATCCCGACCTTCAACGGGGTATCACCGATGCGGAATATACCGTCTGCACTTCAGTGCAGGAACAGGTACTCGCCAACGCCTTTGGAGGCCAAGATCTTTACGTCCAATCTCAGACCGGCACCGGTAAAACCGCCGCATTTTTAATAGTTATCTTCCAGCGCCTCCTCAACGAGCCTCTCTTAAAGGGAAAAAAAGCGATCATTATGGTGCCCACGAGGGAATTGGCGATTCAGGTGGAGGAAGAGGCCCGGGTACTGGGAAAATACCTGCCCTTTAAGGTGGGCAGTTTTTATGGAGGGGTTGGATACACCACCCAACAGCAATTACTCAAAGATAATGTGCAGATCCTTGTGGGAACCCCGGGCCGGGTGCTGGATCTCAATCAATCCGGTCAGATGAATCTCATGGACATTGCCTTCTTGGTTTTAGACGAAGCGGATCGTATGTTCGATATGGGCTTTTACCCGAATTTACGGAAGCTCATCAAGGTGGTTCCTCCTGCGGATCGCCGGCAAACCATGTTGTTCAGCGCCACCTTGAATGCCTGGGTGAGAAATCTCGCATGGGAGTATACAAAAGCCCCCTATGAAATTGAGATTACCCCGGAAATCGTAACCCTGGATGAAGTTGACCAGATCCTTTACCATGTATCTACCAAGGACAAGATGAAGCTCCTCCTGGGCATCTTCCAGCGGGAACAGCCGGAAAGTGCGATTATCTTTTGTAATACCAAACGGCAGACGGAAATCGTGGCAAAGCGGCTGCAGGTCAACGGGTTTACCTGCGAATTTATCATTGGCGACCTGCCCCAATCAAAGCGCTTCAAAATTATTGATGATATTAAGGCAGGTCAGGTTAAGTATTTGGTGGCTACCGATGTGGCTGCCCGGGGACTTGATATTGACAGCCTTTCCCTGGTGGTAAACTACGATCTGCCCGCAGAAGCGGAGAACTACGTGCATCGTATTGGACGAACCGCCCGGGCAGGAAAAACCGGCAGAGCCATCGCGCTCGTGAGTGAACAGGACGTGTATGAACTGGCGGATATCGAAAAATACATCGGGAAGAAGATCCCCGCGGAAATAGCCGGGGAAGGGCTTTATGCCCAAGATGCCAGTGAAGGCATGAGGATTTATACTGATTTTATGGAAAGAACGGAAAAATATGAACCTGAAAACCGCAGAGGAGGCAGACGCCCGCGGCGTCAGGAAGGACCAGGACGCCAGAGCGAAGAACGGGGTACGCATCGGCTTAGGGAGGGCAGCCAGGATAGGAAACCGTGGAAAAAAGGAGCTGCCCATAAGCCCACGGGACCGATATTGAAGAAACCCCAGGACCCTGACTACCAAGACCTGTCCCATCTCTCCTTTGAAGAACGGATGAGCTATTACAAACAAAAATACGAAACCCGAACCCCTTCGGCAAAGACTAAATCCCCACCCCGGGAAGCAGCCCTGCCGCGGGAGCATGGGGATAGTTCTAGGCGCAGGCGCTCCAGATTCAAGACCGATGAGCAGGGTAAGGTTTCTCAGGGGAAACGAGGTGATGGTCCCCGGCAGGCAAGGCAGGACCCGTCCCTTAATCAACCGGCTCATACCCCAGGCAAGGCTCTATCCCAGGCCGGGGTATCAAAGCCGCATGAAACAGCAGAGCCTGCTGTAGAAAAGAGAGAAAACGTAGAAAACGGGGTACAAGCAGGAAAAGAAGGCATCATTGCCCGTCTGTTCAGCAGCTTATTTAGTAAAAAGTCAAATGTTTCCAAAAGGAGTCCTGATCTGTGATTACGATTACCGATGTCAGCTTGAGCTATGGAGAGCGAACCCTCTTTAAGGACGTCAATCTCAAATTCACCCCGGGCAACTGTTATGGCATCATCGGAGCCAATGGGGCAGGAAAATCAACCTTCTTAAAAATACTCTCAGGAGAAATCGAACACGACCAGGGTACTATTGGGGTCAGTTCCGGCGAGCGTATCGCGGTTTTGAAGCAGGACCACTTTGCGTTTGAGGAGTTTTCGGTTCTTGAAACGGTGATCATGGGGTATCCTAAGCTCTATGCTATCCAAAAAGAACGGGAAGGAATCTACGCTAAAGAAGATTTCTCCGAAGCCGACGGTATGCGGGCCAGCGAACTGGAAGCGGATTTTGCCGACCTGGGAGGCTGGGAGGCAGAGGCCCAGGCAGGGCAGCTCCTCTCTGGACTGGGTATTGACGAAGCAGATCAAGGTAAGATGATGGCAGAGGTGGACGAATCCAAAAAGGTGCGGATATTGCTGGCCCAGGCCCTGTTCGGTAATCCAGACATACTCCTTTTGGACGAACCCACCAACGGCCTTGATCTTGAATCCATCACCTGGCTTGAGGATTTCCTCATGGAATTTCCTAACACGGTTATCGTGGTTTCCCATGACCGGCATTTTCTCAATGCGGTCTGTACCCATATATGCGACATTGATTTTGGGAAAATCACCCTCTATTCAGGAAACTACGATTTTTGGTACCAGATGAGCCAGATGCTCCAGCGGCAGGCCCGGGATCAGCTGAAGAAACGGGAAGAAAAAGCCCGGGAACTCAAGGAATTCATCCAGCGTTTTGCCTCAAATGCGGCAAAAAGCCGTCAGGCCACGAGCCGTAAGAAGGTTTTAGAAAAGTTGGATCTGGAAAACATCACCGTAACCAGCAGGAAATTCCCCTACGTGGGATTCAAACCGGATCGGGAGATTGGGAACAATGTACTGCGGGTGGAGAATGTAAGCTATACGAGTGAAGGGGCTGCATTGCTTACCCCTTTTTCTCTCACCGTGAATAAAGGGGATAAGATTGCCTTTGTAGGGGTGGAACATCAGGCCAAGACCGCGCTGTTTGACTGTATTGCGGGCCTGCAAAAGCCTACGGGAGGCGCTTATTATTGGGGACAGACCACGAGCTTTGCCTATTTCCCCAAGGAAAACAATGCCTGGTTTACGGCGGAATGTTCCATTACCGATTGGCTCAAGCAGTATTCTCCGGATCAGGATGACACGTACGTGCGCAGCTTCCTGGGACGGATGCTTTTTTCGGGGGACGAGGCCCTCAAGCCGGTGCATGTGCTTTCAGGAGGAGAAAAAGTCCGGTGTATGCTTGCCCGGATGATGCTTTCTGGGGCCAATGTACTCATCTTGGACGAGCCTACCAACCACTTGGATTTGGAAGCGATAACCGCCCTGAACGAGGGCCTTGAGGCTTTTAACGGGGTCTTGTTGTTTAACTCCCATGACCATGAATTCGTCAATTCTCTGGCAAACCGTATCGTGGAAATCCTCCCGGCAGGACATGCCCCCATCGACCGTATGATGCCTTTTGACGATTACTTGGCAGATGCATCGGTCAAAACCCTGCGAGCCGCAGCCTCGGATTCTCCAACTCGTTTGGTGATTTAATGTTCTTGCATATAGAAACTAGAGAGAGGAAGCCCGGGCTATAGCTGCAATTAACATAAAAAAGAGTATATTAGGATCATAATGTCCATATCTTGTTACCCTGAATTGGTACCCATAAGTTTTGCATTACAAACAGAGATACAAGCCCGGTTATTTCAGATTCCTGATGGAGTTTCAGAATACACCTTTGCCAATCTGTATTTGTTTCGAAGACGGTATAATTATCACGTTTCGTTACATAAGAATAGCCTTATCATTTCTGGAGAGCGGGAGGGTACGCGCTTTTTTATGAGTCCCTGCGAAGTTCCTGAACAGGAGGTAGTGCAGGATCTCTTCAAGACCCATGACTATTGGAAAGGCATATCAGACTCGGTATTGACGCCGAACCGGGAACGGCTTGTGCAGTGGGGGATTGAAATCACCGAGGATCGGGATAATTTTGATTACCTATACCTGAGAACCGATCTTGCCCAGTTACCAGGGAAAAAGTTTCACAAGAAACGTAACCTAGTCAACGCCTTTCTCAGTACCTATACCCATGAAGAACAGCCGTTACGCGCGGACCTCCTTCCTCAAGCCATGCTGGTGCTGGAACGGTGGCGGCAGGACAAAGGGGAGGATGGGGATTACCTTGCGGCCAAGGAAGCGCTGGAACGGTTTACGGCACTGGGTATGCAGGGGAGCATGTATTACATAAACGGCAAACCCGCGGGTTGGTGTTTAGGAGAAGCTCTGGCCCAGGGGAGCATCTTTGCCATTCATTTTGAGAAAGCCATTGACGAATACAAGGGGATTTATCAGTTTATGAACCAAACCTTTGCGGCGTCCCTGGCTGAAGGATTTACCTATATTAACCGGGAACAGGATCTGGGGGATGAAGGGCTGCGTCAGGCGAAAATGACCTATCGTCCTTGGGGGTTTGTACGCAAATATACCGGTCATTACAAGCCGTAAACCACGGGTAAGCAGGGGGTCCTGGCCCTAATAATGCACCCTTGATTGATCTATTTGGTATAATAGTGCATAGTAAAATTACTTATGGAAGAAGATTATCAAAAAGCTCTTTCTGAAGCGTTACAGGCTCGGCAGGAAGTTATTGAAAAATCGGTAATGCTTACCTTAAAAGAAGAACTCCGGGCTTTCTATACTGCATACGGATCTTTATATGCTATGTTACTCACCAAAGGGATGGTCAAGGAAGATCCTTATAAACAGGATGTCCAGCTCGGGGAAATTAAGGTTCCTGCCACTGAAGCATTCTCAGACGCTGAAAAGAACGAACAGCTTACCATCAGGTTGTCCCATTATGATACCCAGCTTGATATGTTGGTGAATTTTTATCAGTTTAATGTTACGTATTTTACCCTTGACCGGATTAAGCGCGTTCTTGGCCTCATAAAATACATTGATTGGCTTAATCTTACCGAGGAGTCTTCCTCTCCTATTACCCGGGCTGTGGCAGAATTAACCAATCAATTACGGAAGGGAATTGATGCTTTGGGAGTGGGGGGTATCATAGGGCTTATCCAGCGTTTATCCAAATTAAGCCGTTCGATACTGGGTTATTTAGAGGAACTGTCTAATTTTAATCGGGAGATGTATAAACTTGAAGTCCGCAAGGCCGTAAGCAAGCGTATACCTGCGGGAAAAACCCCCTCGGTAGGTGACATCAAGAAACAAATAGCCGCTGCTATGCCGGGTAAGCCTGTGTATACCAAACTGATAGAGGAACTCGTAAAAGAAGACTATTCCTCTCAGGGCACTGAATTGCGGGAAAATATCCTCAAATCTCTAAAGATTGTTAAGAATAAGAAAGGTACCTCGGTGCAGGAGGTTTCATTAAAGCATTTCCTCATTGAAGGCATTCAGACCCTCGGTGGGATTGCGCCGCTCCTTCTGGAAGTAGGGGTGAAACTGGATGCTAATGAAACGGTTCTGGCAAACCGTAAGCTCAGTTTTTGGGATAAATTTAAGCGGCTGTGGGCACAGATAACAAACAAGGAACCTGAACCGGTCATCTATGAAGTGGAACTGCAGCATTCGGGGAATTCTTCGGTCAAAGTATTGGTTGACTTTAACCAGTTTCGTAACAGGATCGATAAAAAGGCAAAACAATTTAACGCGGCCGCCAATACAAGCATTTTCAAGTTGAATGCGTTACCGGATGAGCAGCTGCTCAAGTTCTTGGAACAGGGTATCCGGGATATGCAGACTTGTTATAAAACATTAAACGCTCTGGATGATTATTTTAAGAAGGTGGTTGATCAGACTGAGCGGGATCAGATAAAGGGCATAAAACCGGAACTTTCTACCTTGAAGAACGCCTATATCAAGGCAAACCAGCGGTTTTCTGACTATACCATCCAGAAAGAAGAAGCAGAACAACTTAAAAAGTTAGGTATTGTCCAGAAAGATCAGGTTTAGAACGTACCGATGATAATAACAGGGGAATTATCACCTACTGGATGATGGTAAGTCTGGCCAGTACCTGATAACTCGAAGCTAAAGTCGAATCTATAGTATACAAGGTGTATGTATGAAAAAATCCAATGTCAGAGATATCGGGGTCAGGATCATGTTCGGATATATGCTTATCATGTTGAGTTTTGGCTCTTGCAAAAGTGCTTCTACTCGAAAACACGCGCTACCCGAAGAATCCACCGAGCGTTTTATGGAATCCGGGGAATTTTCGCAAAGGTCGGATTTCGCGGAAACCCGGCCCCGGTCGTTGATCCGAGACCAGCTTACCTTGACCTTTTCCAAGGGGGAAGTGGAACTGGATTTCCGGAAGTCCTATCTTGCCCATGAAGCCCAGCTTTTTACCGGACTGTATGAGGGCCTTTTTTCCTATCATCCTTTTACCATGGAACCGGTTCCTGGGCTTGCCGAAGACTGGGAAGTTTCGGAGGATAAAAAGCAGTGGACCTTTACCATCCGGGAAAACGCCAGATACTGGAACGGGGATAGGGTGAGTGCGGAAGATTTCCGGGCTGCCTGGATATCCCTTTTGGATCCTGCGGCGAATTCCCCCTATTCATCCCTGTTTGATATTATTGATGGGGCCAGGGAATACCGGACAGGGCAGCTGCGAGATCCCAGGCGGATTGGCATTAGGGCCGATGATCCGCGAACCTTGGTGGTCCGGCTTAACACCCCGGCTTCCTTCTTTCCCAGTATGCTCTGTCATCATTCCTTTAGTCCAATTCATCCTTCTATGCTGAACCAAATGGATTGGTCTCTTTCCCCGCTGATTTCTAATGGGCCTTTTTATATGCAGGAATACAAGCCGGATCGTATGGTGCTGGTTAAAAATGACCACTATTGGGATGCTCGAAATGTATCCTTGAATAAGATCATTTTGAAGTTTACCGAAGATGGGGATGAAGCCGCGGCCTTGTGGAATTCTGGGGAGGCCCGGTGGATTTCCGGGGAGGTAAACTTGGAAAGCCTCACGGATCGAAGCGGTATCATGGTCAACCCTATGTTTGCCACCCACTATTATTTTATTCGATCCGCGGAAAAGCCCTGGACTGATCACCGGATCCGACGGGCTCTTTCCCTAGCTCTGCCCTGGGAGGAAATCCGGGAAGGACATTATCTTCCGGCAAAAACCCTCATTTATCCTATTCCAGGATATCCCCAAGTAAGAGGGCTGGATAATACTGATACAGAAGAAGCGCAACGGCTTTTGGCGGAGGCAGGGTTTCCCAAAGGGGTGGGGCTTCCGGATCTGGTGATCAAGTTGACCCCTTCTGCGGAGGCCTCCCGTATCGGAGCCCTCATGGCCGAGGCGTGGATGGGAAAGTTAGGGGTTCCGGTGCGGATCAATGTGGTTCCTTACAATCAATACTTTCACTCTCTGAAACAAAACGACTATGAGGTAGGCTTTTCCACCTGGATCGGGGATTTTGCCGATCCCTATACGTTCCTTCAGATGTGGCGCCGGGATTCTAATCTCAATGATGCTCAGTACAATGATACGGATTATGAAACCCTGATAGACAAGTCCATGACCGAAGATGGGGAAAAACGTTGGGCAACCCTGGCAGAGGCAGAAAAACTACTCCTTGACCGAGGTACGGTGCTTCCCATTTCCTATAGTCCGGCTATAAACATCGTGGATACCGATGAACTAGACGGGTGGTTTCCCAATGCTCTGGATATTCATCCTTTCAAGTACTTATCTTTCAAGGCCTATAAGCCTTTACCGGGGGTAACACAAGCACCGCCGGTAGGTGGAAGCTGGGGGTAAGCCGGGTGCGGAAGGGGCATATCTAACGCGAATACAAGCCGCCTAGAAATTACAAATGGTGAAATGGCCTTACGTTTCCGGCTTCACCGCGGATCTGCCCTGTCATTGCGTCAACCTTTGTTATGCAAAGGATTACGCAATCCGCGAAGGACGCGGCTTTCCGCTTGTTTTTGCTATGCCTGCGGTAGTCTTCCCGGAAGAACGTCCTACTCATTCCATTATTTTAAATATGCTCCAAAATATCATATTTGTAAGTAAATATATTTGTTATGAAAGTGGTTTCATTATGAATGAAATAGAAATATTGATTTAGAAAAAAAATTTGAGTATGTTTTAGAAGAAACTTCTTTATAATAAAGAATACGTTGAGGTTATTTCAAAGCTCGGCTGGTTTTGGGATTGGCTCTCTATTCGGTAACTTTAAAGTCAGGAGGGGAGGATGATAAACCGGCATGCAAAAATACTCGAGATTCTTACAAAAAACCAGCGTATTGAAGTATCTGTCTTGGCATCCAATCTGGGGGTTTCCACCGTAACCATACGCAAGGAATTAGCGGTACTTGAAGAACAGGGTATTATTCGCCGGGAACATGGTTATGCAGTAATTGGGTCGGTGGATGATGTGGGTAGGCGTATGGCCTATCATTATGAAGTAAAGCGGCGGATAGCCCAGGCCGCGGTAGAGATAATACAGGATGGAGAAGTCGTGATGCTCGAGTCTGGTTCCTGTTGTGCATTTTTGGCTGAAGCGGTAGCTAAACAGAAACGGGATATTACGGTAATCACCAATTCGACCTTTATTGCCAATCATATCCGCCATGCAGCACATCTGAAGATCATTATTTTAGGGGGGAACTATCAACCCGAATCCCAAGTAGTGGTAGGCCCGGTTACCCGCAAATGTGCGGAATGGTTTTTTACGGACAAACTCTTTATTGGTACCGACGGGTTTACAGAACAATTCGGTTTTACCAGTAAAGATCATCTTAGGGCAGAAACCATACAGGCTATGGCAAAACAAGTACGGCAGCTTATCGTCTTAACGGAATCGGATAAATTTTTGCAGCACGGAGTTGTTGAACTGGTAAGAACCGAAGATGTTTCCATCTTGTTTACCGATGATAATATTCCCTTTGAAAAAGAAGTCATTTTATTGGAAAATAAGGTTCAGGTTCATAAGGTACCGGCAAATATGAAAGAAATCGCTAGATAAAACGGTAATGCTCTAGAATTATTGAAGCAAACATACTCTCCCGAAAAACCAGACGTTTATTGCAAGGGCAACAACTATCTTGTGCATCTGTTCTGTCTTTGAAAAACGTACGGTATAGACCTTCCACAGGTTAAGCGGTTCAAGCAGTTCCAGCAGCCGGTCAATATTTTCATGTTCCCTTGTCCCAAACCAAAAAGCAATGGCTTCACCGGTTTCATGGTCAATAGCCCACCACAGCCAGATTTGATGCTTCTTATCCTGATAAAGCTCCACATTTCGTCCGTTTCTAGGCGAATCGTGATGTTTTTATGGGATTCGAGATACTCTTTGTTCACCTACTCTAGCTGCTCTTCTTTTTTTTTAATTCTTTTATAACGGTATCGGTGCTTACCCCTAATTCTCGTGCAGTTGCCCGTATTCCGGCCCCGTCAGCCGCCCATTTGATTATGGCTTTCTTTACGTCGGGTTTACAACCGTTATAACGGTATTCCGCGTAAAATGTTTTATGGGAACAGGATGGATTATTACAGGCATACCGCTTTTTCCCGTTTGAAGTGCCGTATGGGCGGAC
>JAISGE010000126.1 GCA_031263265.1 Treponema sp. | reverse complement strand
CCTGATACAAACGACTAAGAATGGACAAGAAAAATCATTTGGACTTTGTTTTGATGATCCAGCGGTTGTCTGTTTTTTCAAAAGAGGAGGCAAGGGCTTGAATCTGTCTGCCGTCTTCTACAGTGAGTTTTACCTTGCCCAAGATCATATTGACCTCAAGTACCTTCCACAGGGTTCCATCATGATACACCTTACTGCCTTCCAGGGGAAGGAGCCGGCGCTGTTCACTGTAGAAACAGTGCTCGTACGCCAGACAACAGAGAAGCCGCCCACAGGGGCCAGAGATCTTCATAGAATTGAGGGATAGACTTTGATCTTTGGCCATTTTTATGGATACCGGTTTTAACTTATCCGAAACCATGTGGCAACAAAAGCCCCGGCCACAAACCCCCAAACCCCCTATTTCCCGGGATTCGTCCCGGACCCCAATCTGCCGTAATTCTATGCGGGTTTTGAAGATACTCACCAGATCCTTGACCAGTTCCCGGAAATCCACCCGGTTTTCAGAGGTAAAGAAAAACAAGATTTTAGGCTCTTCCAAGAGGTAATGTACCGAGACAAGCTTCATTTCCAACTGATGAACTTCGATCTTCTGTTTACAGATGGTGAAGGCTTCTTGCTCCCGGATTTTATTGGCGTCGTACTTTTCCACTTCTTCGGGGAGGGCAGGCCGTTCTATTCGGGCGATTTCTGAAAACAAGCGGTCTCCGTCTTTCCGCGGTACAGGACCGATGATCTGGGCCAAATCCCGGCCATACCGGGTAGGAACCAGGACCATACATTGAGGACTGAGAGGTTCCCCGGAATAAGCAGCCAAAAAGGTTTCGTGGGAATACAAGAGCCTGAGCCGATACACGGGAGTGTCTGGGCTAAGCACCTGATCCCCGGATTCAACGATTACTACGGTACTGTCCAGCCCCTTTTCCGCAGGCTTATCTTCCAGGGCAGCAATATCTTCTTCCAAGTCCTCATTGCCGTAGCCATCTAACTCTCTCATACACCCTTCCTTATGCGTTACCTTTTGGATTTACTGCATTAAATCTACCAGCAAGCCGGTAATCTCTTCAAGGCGGGCGAGGATTTCCAGTTGCACGGTTTGACCCGCCAATATGCCTGCGGCCAGTTGTTCCAGCTTGCGATCCACCACCTGAACAATAGTGAAGTTTTTACGTTTCAAGAGATTCGTGCCGCTCACCTGTTTTTCAGCAGTGTACCCATATTTCACCACATAATGCAGAAAATTCCGCACCGCTGTTTTATACCGGATAATTTCTTCAGGTAAAGGCCGGTTTTTTAAGTCATCCCCTGCACTATGGACCGTATCCAGCAAGGTGCTTACCATTTCTTCGGAAAAGGGTACGTCCTCCTCCACGGCCTCTGTTTCACCATTCCGGTTTATATGTTCCAAAATACCGGAAAAGAGGGTCTTTTGCCCTTTACGGATGTCCTGCTTTTTTTTGGTTTCAGCTTTGATACCGGTATATACCGAAGGGTTAAAGAACGTAGATTCCGGGAATTCTATTTTAGCCATGACTGCTTAGAGGCTCTACGACTCCTCCTGAATACACGAGCCTTTGACCGTCCTGCTGTTTTGACAGAGCTTGCTCCCATTGTTCGTCATCATGACACACCAGCACCTTCCCGTGGATAAGGCAGCCTTCATCCGCCTGGATCCGGCGGGTGATAATATCTCCCAAGATAAGCCCTGTGGCCAGGATCACTAAGCGTTCGCTCGCGGTAACGTTTCCGTATATTACCCCGCCAACCGTTATGGAAGTGCCGCTGATATTACTCTTTAACCGGGCCTTTTCACCGATTACCACACGGCCTTGGGCGTGGACATCCCCCTGAACACTGCCGTCTATACGGGTAAATCCTGCAGATTCAATGGAACCATTGACCTTGGTACCAGGCCCAATAATGGTATTGAGTAAAAGATCTGCCCGTTTATGAGCGGCCATAGTACCTCCGCCTAATGGGAGCGGGAGAGATTAGAACGAATATTGATGTATTTATACGGATCTACTACATCAGAGCCAATATGTACTTCATAATGCAGATGCGGCCCTGTGGAAAGACCGGTATTGCCGATATACCCGATTACTTCGCCTTGCTGAACCCGCTGACCTGTTTTGACCCGAATCGTAAGCAAATGGGCATACCGAGTATAAAAACCATGTTTATGTTTGATAATCACGTTGTTTCCAAAACCGCTGTGTTCATAGTCTACGGTAACCACCTGTCCGTCAGCAGTAGCTACGATGGGGTCTCCCTGACGGTAAGTGGAAAGATCGATGCCCTTATGGATGTAATACTGGCCGGTAAAGGGGTTTTCATTCTGGCCGAAAAACATGGAAATGTGACCTAGCCCTCCCTTGATGGGCCAAATACTGGGAATTTCCGTGAACAGAGCGCTCTGGGAATTCAAGAGGGTACCGATCTCCTTAACCGGTTCTACTGCAGAAGAAAGGTATCCGGTAAGCTGTCTGACATCATACACTTCATGGAGAATGCCATCAGGGGTTTCGGTTATATCAAAAAATGAAGATAAGTCTCCGCCTCCAGGAGTAGGGTTGTTTCTCCCCGCGATATCCGAACCTAACGAAGATAAGGTACCGGAAAGAGCGGTTTCAAATCCCTTGGCCTCCCGTAGTAAGAGGGCCGTTTCATCCCGGAGCTGATCCAGGCTTGCCTGGGTATCCTGTAAGCGATTGTCTTTGCTCGTAAAGCTCCCTTTGGTAGTGTTATAGGAGGTGCCATACCAGAAAAATACCCCTGCTACACCACCTGCCAGCACCAGAATACTACAAAAAAAGGAAGCGAACGTGAAATGGAGGTTGTAAACCTTCTGCGCAGAATGTGGTACCAAGACAATCGTATAACGCCGTGTGAAAACTTGAAATAATACCGTAATGCATCTTAGTATCCCCTTGGCTATAAACAGTATTAGGTTCTTAACTTTTTGGACTATACTATTTTCAAACCGTTTATATTCATGGATCGAAGCCATCCTAGACCCCTTGCAATCAAAAAAACTGTACTGCCTACAACAAATTAGAGTCTGATGCAGACGGTTCTCATACTATAGCAATAAAAATTTATCCTGTCAAATCCCTTAATCTATACTAAAATCAGTATACTACGAGAAAAACAATGTCCAAACCTAATACAACTAAAACCTATACCCCTGAGACCCTCAGAATCATAGCAACCATACAAGCAGTACCTGCTGGTATGGTTTCAAGTTACCGGGATATTGCCGCTGCTGCAGGACTGCCCCAGGGCGCCCGGCAGGTTGCGCGGATCCTGCATACCCTCTCTGAATCCCAGAATCTACCCTGGCATAGGATCATCAAGGCTGATGGCCGTATTGCCCTTGGTCCTGGGCAGGGGCGGGAACTCCAAATCCAAATTCTGCGTTCAGAAGGAGTGGTGGTGACGGATCAGGGAACCGTTGATATGAATAAGTATGGTTTTTTTACCAAGACTAAACCGCGGCATAACCCATCCTAATGGCATCCACATTTAGGGGAATAAACCGATGCTTATCTATGGGGAAAAAGGTTTGCAAAATGGATTCAAGGTTCGTCAAGCCTAAAGCGCCGGTGAGCTTTGCCAAGGCTCCCAAGGCAACCATGTTAGCAACCCGGGAATTCCCCAACTGCTCCGCTTGATGCTGAGCCTCAATCCTGATCACCCGGATGTCTCCCCGTTGAGGCGCTTCCTTTACCAATGAGGCATTGATAAGCATAAGTCCTCCTGGTTTGAGCATACGTTCGCCCAGGGGAAGGGAGCTGGGATTCATCACCAAAACCGAATCAGGAACCGTTACCAGGGGGCTGGCGATTTCCTCATCCGATACAATCACCGAAGCCTGGGCAATACCCCCTCGTTTTTCAGCCCCATAAAATGGAAAACAGGTAACGTTTTTCCCTTCCTGCATGGCACAATAGACCCAGATTTGGCTCAAGGAAATGATACCCTGGCCGCCAAAACCGGCAAAGAACGATTTTTCAGTCATTTATGCCCTCCTTATGGCTCATTGAGGATGACTCATTGAGGGTGTTTTTGATTTCCCCCAGGGGGAATACCGGAATCATATACGATTCCAGCCAGCTTACTGCTTGGACCGGATCCATACCCCAGTTGGTAGGACAGGGGGAGAGGATCTCCACCATGGTAAAGCCCACACCCTGGATCTGGGCTTCAAAAGCCTTGCGGATGTACTGTTTGGTTTTCCGGGCATGAGCAGGACTGTTCACCGCTCCCCGGGCAATGTACCGGGAACCTTCAAGCTCGGCCAGCAGCTCCGAAACCCGGATGGGGTAACCCATACCCGCAGCCCCAGGATCCCGGCCTTGTGGAGCAGTGCTTGCTTTCTGGCCTACCAAGGTAGTGGGGGCCATTTGCCCGCCGGTCATTCCGTAAATGGCGTTATTCACAAAAATCGTGGTAAATGCTTCACCCCGATTGGCCGCGTGGATCATTTCCCCGGTACCGATAGCCGCCATGTCCCCATCTCCCTGGTAACAGATGACCAGATGATCCGGGAGTACCCGCTTTATCCCGGTTGATGCTGCCGGGGTGCGTCCATGAGCAGGCTGCACTGAATCAAAATTAAAATAGAGATCCGCCCAAATAGCGCAACCTACCGGGTTAGTGATGATCGTCTTTTCCCGAATTCCCATTTCATCAACTAATTCGGCGATGATCCGGTGTATCACCCCATGACCACAACCACCGCAGTATTTGGTAGGAATGGGGTACAGGCTTTTAGGGTATCCCCGAAGCTGTTTCATAGGTTCCTCCTGTATTCCATAACTAGGCGCTTAGCCTCGGTAAAGACTTCTGCTTCTGTAGGAATAAGCCCACCGCAGTGTCCCAGCAGGTGCACCGGGGCCTTACCCAAAATCGCCAACTGCACGTCTTCCACCAGTTGACCCAGGCTCATCTCCACCGTAAGTACCGGGATTCCTTGGGGGACATGCTGCTTGAGCGGCTCAGCAGGGAAGGGCCAGAGGGTGATGGGTCTGAAAAGCCCGATCTTAAGCCCTGCTTGTGCCGCAAGCTGCTTGGCCCCCATACACACCCGTGCAGCGGTACCATACGCCACCAGCATGAGGTCCACAGGGCCTTGGTCAAAACCCAGGGCTTCAAACCGAGTTTCCGCGGTCTTTACCGTTTCATACCTAAGAAAGCGCGCCTTGGTTTTGGCTTCCAACTGCTCAGGAACCAACTCAAGGGAGCTGATATGCCGGCTTTCCCGGCGCGCCATAGCGCCTACCGTCCAATCTCGGGGGGGAAGTTCTGAGAGCCTTCGTTCCCGGGGCAGCACCACCCCTTCCATCAATTGGCCAAGCACCCCGTCAAGGAGCACCATGACCGGCATACGGTACTGATCCGCCAAGTCAAAGGCTGCGTAGGTTAGATCCGCACATTCCTGCACACTTTTGGGGGCAAGGACCAGGGAATGATAATCCCCATGACCGCCTCCACGGGTGGCTTGGAAATAATCGCTTTGACTGGGTGCAATGGAGCCGAGTCCTGGTCCACCCCGAACCACGTTGACCACCACCAAGGGGATATCCGCACCCGCAGCATAGGATATACCTTCCTGTTTGAGGCTGATCCCTGGACTGGAAGAACTGGTCATGGCCCGCGTCCCTGCTGCAGAAGCACCGTAGACCATGTTAATCGCGGCGATTTCACTTTCAGCTTGAATAAAAATCCTGCCCCGCTCCAGCATGTGGGTAGCCATATAGGCGATGATCTCATTTTGGGGGGTGATGGGGTATCCGAAATAGGCGCCGCAACCTGCCCGGATAGCCGCTTCTGCAATGGCCTCATTTCCCTTCATCAACTGTTTTTCCTGATTATTCTCGCACATGTGCCGGCTCCTTCTCGGTTTCTTCTCGGGCATATACCGTAATACATATATCCGGGCATACCTCAAAACAATTTCCGCACCCAGTACAGGCTTCTCTATGCACCACTTTTGAAGGATAGCTTCCCGTTGTGTTCGGCTGGGTGTCTGCTTCCAATACGTGCAGGGGACAAAAGTGGACACAAAGCAAACAGCCCTTGCATAATTCCCGGTCAATGACAATCGTTCCTTTTCTAGCCATAAACCCTCCTTGATCAAAGATACTGGTACTAGGTACAAGAGTATACAAGAAATGGAGGTCCCTGTTAAGCGCGGACGAGGGAAAAACCCTGGGCTTGCTTGCGGTACTTTACTTGCGGTGAAATTCCGGGTGCAGTAAGATAAAACCATGTATAAACCTCGGTACACCATACCTGCACTGGTTCATCGAGGCTATGGTTCCCGCCTAGCGCTCATTGTGGAAAGTATACTCATAGGCTTTATGGTAGGGCTTGTCATTGCTCTTTTTAGATACCTCTTGATCCACGCAGATAGCTTACGGCAAGGGATTTACCAAGTACCCCATACCAGGGTTTATTGGCTGGGTTGGAGCGGGCTCCTCGCGCTTATCGGCCTTTTTTTGGGATGGGCTGCGTCAGTGTGGCCGCTTATCAAGGGGAGCGGTATACCCCAGATAAAAGGAGCCTTAGCCGGTGCCTTGCCCGTGAAGCCCCAGGAACTGCCCCTCAAGGTACTTACCGGTTTACTCGGATTGGGAGCAGGTCTTTCTTTGGGACGGGCAGGGCCTTCGGTACAGATGGGCGCTTATGTGGGGAAGGGTGTTCTCTCCCTATTCCCCAGGCCGGATCAGGAACAGCATTGGCTCATCTCAAGCGGAGCCGCCGCAGGGGTAGCCGCGACCTTTAATGCGCCTTTAGCAGGGGTTCTCTTTGTACTGGAAGAGTTCCAGGTTCCTTTTTCACCCCTGTTTTTAGCCTGCGCTCTGGGCGCTTCCATGACCGCGGACGCAGTGGCAGGTTTTTTCTTTGGATTGGGACCGCTCTTTGATTTCAGATACCTGCCGGCCCTGTCCTTGAAGCATATACCTTGGCTTATTATGCTGGGGGTGATCTGTGGACTGGTGAGCGATCTTTTTAAACGGCTGCTGTACGGTGCCCTTAATGGATATGATAGATGCAAAATCCCTCCGATTATACGTCCGGTTATCCCGCTCTTGGTCTCTATTCCCCTGGGCTTGTTTTGTTTTGATGTCTTGGGGGGCGGCCATAATCTGATAGAATCCCTTGCCCATGAGGAGCGAACCCTGGGAGTTCTTGTCCTGTTATTGGGGGGTAAAATCCTTTTCACCGTGCTTTCCTATGGATCCGGAACCGCAGGGGGGATATTCCTGCCCCTCCTGGCCTGTGGCGCCTTAACCGGAGACCTCTTGGGGGTATATTTAGTGCAGCACGGGTGCATCGCAGAAGGGCAGAACCTCAACTTCATCATTTTGGGGATGGCCGCGTTTTTTACCGGGGTGATCAAAGCCCCGATTACCGGTATTGTCCTGATCCTGGAGATAAGCGCCAACGTTAATCACCTGGGAAACCTGGTCTTGGTTTGCCTTTGCGCCCTCATTACCGCTGAGTTGATTGCTTCCCGGCCTGTGAATACCGTGCTCTTGGAACGGATCTTAGGCCGGAGCACAAACCCTCCTCAGAAACGCAGGTAGGAGAACCAGGGGTGTTTCGAGGTTTCATTGTCCAGGGCTATGGAGATCTACGGCGGAACCGGCTGTACTTCATCGGGCGTTTGGAAGACGGCAGGTCTTTTGTGGTGATGGAATCCCGGTGGCGGCCTTCAGTACACCTTCCCCAAGAGGCCCTAAGCCCAAACCTGTTTGCCGCCATAGCGTACGAAAGCCTTCCCCCGCAACTGGAAGCCTTCAATGGACCAGCTTCGGGAACCTATTCCCGGGTGCAGTTTCCCCGATACCGGGACCGGGCTGTTGCCGTACGGATTCTTGAACAGGCGGCTATACCCAGCCCTGATGCAGATATGAAGATCCCCGATGCGTTTCTTACTGAAAAGTATATCAAAGGGCCGGTGGAAATCCGCGGGGCTTCCCGGTCTGGACGGCTGGTGGATGTGGTGTTTCCTGATCCGTTCCTTGCTCCCTCAGATACCCCTTTGCAGGTACGGCTCTCCATCGCTTCAGTGGACATTGAGACCGACACCACCGATGGGTCTATCCTCGCTATCGGCCTGGCCCTTACCGATTCCCATTTCAAGGAACCGCAAGGCGTGGTTCGCGTCCGTTCCCCTGGGCAACCCAGGATGACCAGTTCAAAGGGAAGGGTCTTGTTTCACCCTGATGAGGGATCTTTGCTCAGAGCCTTCATGGAAGACATCCGCCGTGCAGATCCAGATGTACTCACCGGATGGAATTTTCTGGATTTTGATTTCAAGTGCATCTGGGAGCGTTGTGCACGGCATAGCATACCCTTTACCTTAGGCCGATCAACCGAGTTGGAAGCGGTGTATTTTAGCGGGGAGGGCCGTCGTTCCGCTACCGCCTTGGTACCCGGACGTCAGGTAATCGATGCCCTGCGGATTGTCCGTTCCGGCCCTAAGGTTTCAACCGGGCACTTCGCTGATTATACCTTGGAAACCGTATCCCAGGTGGTGTTGGGTGAGGGGAAGCTGGTCAGTACCGGGGGACCCGACAAGATTGCGGCTCTGGCGCAACTGTATACCCAGGACCCCGTAGGTTTTGGGGAGTATTGTTATCAAGATGCAGCCCTGGTATTGCGTATCCTGGCCCAGACCGGTCTATTCCGCTTAACTATGGAGCGAGCCTGTCTTACCGGGGTTTCTTTGGATAAGGCGTGGACTAGTGTGGTCAGTTTTGAGCGGATCTACGGGCTGGAACTCCGCAAGCGGGGTATTGCCCCGCCGCCCCCCTCTCCAGAAATCACCGTAAGCGGTGCCGCGGGGGGAACCTTGCTGGATCCCTTGCCCGGTCTTTTCAGCAACGTGGCGGTTTTTGATTTCCGCAGCCTCTACCCTTCTATTATGCGGACGTTTAATATCGACCCGCTCTCTTATGCCCGGGCCGAAATTACCCCTCACTCTGCAGGATTAATCAAGGCTCCCAACGGCGCGGTGTTCTCTGCAGTTCCCGGGCTGCTCCCCAGCCTCATCGGAGACTACTTCGCTGCCCGGCAAGAGGCCCTCGACCAGGGGGATGAAAACGCTGCCTATGTGTATAAAATCCTGATGAACAGTTTTTACGGAGTGCTGGGTACCAAGGCCTGTCGGTACGGTCGTACTGAATTGGCTGGGGCGATCACCTCTTTTGCCCGAAAATGGCTCCTGTTTTCCCGAGACTGGTTTATGGGTAAAGGTTTCAGGGTACTGTACGGGGATACGGATTCTCTTTTTGTAGAGACCGGCCTGGGGGATGGGGCTGCATATAGGGATTTTTTCGTCCTAAGCCAAGGGCTTACTGCGGAACTGAACGCGTGCCTTGCTCACGAGATACACCAGGAGTACCATCAGACATCTTGCATGGAACTCCGGTTTGAAAAAGCCTACCGGCGGTTTATGATACCTCCTCTTAGGGCCTTTTCCGAATCCGAAGGCCGGGGCAGAGCCAAAGGCTATGGGGGGTATCTTCTGGATGCCTCGGAAACCCTCTCAGTGGAGGTAAAAGGCCTTGAAGCGGTGAGGAGCGATGCCACACCCTTGGCGCGGAAACTTCAGGTTGAACTCTTGGAATTGGTCTTTTCAGGAGGTGATGAAGCGGAACTAGCCAGGAAGGTCCGGGAGACCATAAGGCAGCTTCACGCTGGGGAATTGGACGCCGCATTGATCTATCGAAAGCGGCTTTCCCGGCCTCCTGAAACGTATACCTCCTCTACACCACCCCAAGTAAAGGCCGCCCGATTGCTGGGCTGGAAGGGCCGCAGGGGAACAATTGATTTTGTCTGGACGCTGAACGGCCCTGAACCAGCATTGCTCCCCCACGCTCCCTTTGACTATGATCATTACACCGAGTCCCAGGTACTTCCGGTCGCCCGCTCCATTGCTGCTGCGGCCCTTTGGAATAGGGACCTTTTGCTCCAGAAGGACCGGCAGATGGAACTGTTTTAATGTTATCTCCTTGAGCCTGTCGCATTGATCCCCAAGCAGCCGAACAACCACGCTATTTAAAATAGACTTTTTCGACAACCTCGTTATGTGCAGTTTTTTCTTTTTATTAGTTATTAAACCATCTACCTATATTACCTATCATCACAAATGTTGAAATTAAATCAACGCTTATATTAATATAAATTTTATGTCCATCATAATAATTATATCTATATCCAAGTTCATATTCCATTAAAAAAAAATTTCCATCAATTTTTTCTACGTATTTGATTTTATATATGTATTTTATTCCTGCATTAATTGTTATATCCCTATAATCAAATATTTTCCAATTCCTTATATTTATATACTGTATTGATGAAAAAGGGCCTAATATCATATCCGTCTCATCTAACCAATTCCAGTATATACACAAATCTATAAAATTTACTTCCGTAATTGAATTTATTTCTTCTGATTCTTTTGCTTCAATATTTGTTCTAATATGTAATGGAGATAATTTAACCCCCATATTTGTTTTATAATCATCAAAAAAGAAATTGAAAAGTCCTACCGATAATTCTATATTATTCCGATCCGGAGAAAAATTTAAACCAAATCCATAATTTGCAAGCCCCCATGAAAAAGCAACATTTTCTTCCGCGTTCATTGTTCCAATGAAATTTAACAATATAACTATTATACTAATAATATTTTTTCTCATTTGGGAAAGTTCCATGTATTCAATTTAACCTATATTATATTTTTTTGTCAACAATTTTAGCAAAAAATTAGAAAAAATGGCACATAATGTTCCGGCTATATGCGACGTTTTGCCAGCCCGAATAAGGGCTTGCGTAGCAAGGCCAGGGCTGGCAAAATGTGGGTGGAGGGAGGCGTGGGAGCGTAGCCAACCTAGGCGACTGGAACCCCCTGGAGCGCCCGAACGGGCACGGAACGCATTGTTATACGACGTTGCCGCTTTTCACATTATTTCTCTTCCTAACAATTAATTATTCCGGCATGACTTGGATATATCTTTTTTATTTTGTAGTTGCATATTTTTTTCCAACTTTCTTGATTCTTTACATCATTTTCCGGAGGTGATCCACAAAGTATGATAGGCATTAAACGAAACCGTAATTGATGTAAAAAAACGCCATTTCAAATGCTTTCAAGTGATTCAATACCTTCTTTGAAAAACAACAGGTCCTGCGAAAGGCACGCCGTATCCGGTGCCTCATCCGGCAGTTATTTCCCTACTATCCCCACCGTGTGCTCCTTCCCTCCTTCGTGTCTGTCCTCCCCAAACACCGACAGAAAACTCTCCCAATGATCCGTCGCTATCCAGTCATAGCTTATCCCCAGCCATTTTAGCCTCTTCCTCAGCTTTTCCGCCATCTCTCTGTCCCGTTTTGGTAATGTGCTAGACTTATTATTATAAATGCAGATATACTATACCGAAAACTTAACGAGGGGGAAGTTATGGTAACAATAGCATTAAAATGTCCATTTTGCGGAAGTGAAGATGTCCGCCCGTACGGCACTTCAAACGGGAAAAAGCGGTATGCGTGTAATAATCCATCCTGTTCCCATAAAACATGTTACGCGGAATACCGTTATAACGGTTGTAAACCCGACGTAAAGAAGGCCATAATCAAATGGGCTGCTGACGGGGCAGGAATACGGGCAACCGCACGAGAATTAGGGGTAAGCACCGATACCGTTATAAAAGAAATAAAAAATCCCCGCTGCAGAGCAGCGGGGTATTTTAAGATTGTTGTTTGAAAATCAGTCGAATAAACCTGGTTGTTCTTCATCATCCCTTATCTTGTATAGTTGTTTGTAATCTTTTCCCTTCCCATGAGCTTTCACATAGTTCGTTATCGTTTCTTCTTCCCCATATTTCCCTACCGTGCTCACATAATGCCCATCACTCCAGAATTCCCCTCCCCATAACTTTTCCTTCACTTCTGGGTGTTTTTTGAATATTTCTTTCGCTGTTATGCTTTTTATCGTCCTCACTATTTTTGTTGGACTGTATGTCGGCACCGATTGCACCAGAAGATGCACATGATCTC
>JAISGE010000063.1 GCA_031263265.1 Treponema sp. | reverse complement strand
TATAAGCGGCTTGTTTCTTCCGTCGATGCTTATAGCATCCTCTCCGCAGGAATTTTCATATATTGATAATAACACCCCGTTATTTTTTATCGTTCATACACTCACCAAGGCTTTAGGTTTCTTTATATTTTGGCCCTTATGCCTCTTTTTCTTGTTTTCAAACAAAAGAACTTTTGCCATAACAGGGTTAATTCTTTGTTTTAGTGCATTATGCAATGCGTTTCTTTTTCCGGGAAACTATGGAATTTTAACTCTAGACATGGTTTTTGCGGATGGGGTTGGTCATTCATTTTACGAAATGCTCATTAATATTGCTGTCCTCTGTATTCCAATAGGGTTTATAGTTTTTCTTTTTCTAAAAGGGTTTTATAAAATCATTACTCCGCTTACTGCCATCTCCAGCATAGTGATCCTAATCCTGTCGATTAAAAATATGTTATTCATACAGACCGAATATCGGAAAACAACTGAATTTCATATTGGTAAACAAAGCGAACTATCAGTTGAACCTCTTTTTCATCTTTCCAAAACAGGAAAAAATACCATCGTCTTAATGCTTGACCGGGCAATGAATTCCTTTGTTCCGTTTATTTTTGAAGAACTACCTGAGTTAAAGGAGCGTTATTCTGGTTTTGTTTATTATCCGAATACCCTTTCCTTTAACGGTTATACGCGCCTCGGCGCGCCACCTATCTTTGGCGGATATGAATATATTCCAACTGAATTAAACAAGCGTGATACGGTTCCTGTGGTTAAAAAGCATAACGAAGCACTCTTGCTTATGCCCGTTATTTTTTCTCAAGCAGGGTATGAGGTTACGGTAACCGATCCTCCATACCCGAATTATAGTTTTAAAGAAGATTTGCGGTTATATGATCCCTATCCTGAAATAAAGGCTTATATTACCGATTCAGAATATACCGGTACATGGCTTAAAGAAAACAATATGGTTTTGCCGTCCCAGAGCGATGTACTCAAGCGTAATATATTGTGGTACAGTATATTAAAGATAGCACCCCTTTTCTCACGGGAAGGGATTTATCAACAGGGGGGGTGGTTTGCTTCGTTTTCGGGATATAAATTAACCAATACGCTTAACGGTTATGCAGTACTTGATTTTTTGCCCAGGCTTACGGATTTTAAAGCTGAAAAAGAAAACACGGCGCTTATTATGGTAAATAATACCACCCATAACCCTTCGTTAATGCAAGCCCCTGATTATCGGCCTGTATTACAGGTAAGCAATTATGGAACAAGTCCATACGCCAAAGAATCCGAGTATCATGGAAACGTTTCTGCGCTTTTGCGTCTGGCTGATTGGTTTGATTTTCTAAAACAGGAAGATGCTTATGATAATACACGAATAATTATTGTTGCCGATCATGGGGCTCAAAAAAATTATGTTTCACCGAAGAATCAGGAACTTTCCGTCAATATAGACAATTTTAATCCGCTTTTACTGGTGAAAGATTTCTATGCTTCTAGCAGCATAGAAACTAATCATACTTTTATGACAAACGCTGATGTTCCTTTTCTTGCGTTTCAGGGACAGATTGAAAATCCGGTAAATCCTTTTACGGGCAGAAAAATTTCAACTGAACTTAAAAATAATCCGCTTTATGTTGCTTGTTCAGGGGGAATACATTTGGAAGATCCAGAGGCAACACAGATTATCCTGGATCCTGAAAAGGATTTTTATGTTCATGACAATATTTTCGATTTTAATAATTGGATTAAAGCCGAACAATGAACATAAGCATTGACTGCCGGATGATCGACGCAAGTGGGGTTGGCGTATATCTTCGGGAATGTCTCCCCTACCTACTTGATTCCCCTCATAGCTTTATGCTCTTGGGGGATAAAAAAAAACTGGTTTCTTTTAGTAATAATTATCAAAACACTCAAGTTATCCATTGTACCATAAAACCTTTTTCGTTTCGTGAATTGCTTGCCTTTCCTCTCAAAAAGATCATCAACCAAACCGATCTGTTTTATTCTCCTTATTTTAACATCCCCGGTGGTATTACGGTGCCTATCTATACCACTATCCACGACATCATTTTTCCTGATATGCCGGAACTTACCTCAAAAACTGGCCATGCTGCACGAATGTGGTTTTACCGCCGCGCTTTCAGGCGTTCAAAAAAGATTTTCACCGTATCGCAATTTTCCCGATCAAGACTGGAAATCCATTTGGGGAAAAAAATCCCGATTATTGTTACCCACAGCGCGATACAGCCGCATTTCCTACGGAATGATTTTATGATACCGGTAGAAAAAAAACAGGGTATAGTCTTTATCGGCAATATAAAAAAACACAAGGGACTTTCGATTTTGCTTGATGCGTTTTTCAAGGCCCGCAGGGAAGGCTTGCCCCACAAACTTGTTATTGTTGGGGAGAAAAACAACTTCAGATCGAAAGATAATGAAGCACTTGAAAAGCTCAAGTCGGCGGATCCTTCTTTTGTGGAGTTTACCGGGTTTATATCCGATGAAAAGCTCAAGGTTTTGCTCGCCCAAGCCGCGCTCTTAGTGCAGCCTTCTCTTTATGAAGGTTTTGGGCTTCCCCCCCTTGAGGCGATGATCTGTGGAACCCAGGCGCTTATTTCGGATATTCCTGTTTTTAAAGAAATCTATGCTGAGTTCCCGGTAACTTTTTTTCATGCAGGGGACAGCAACGATCTAAAAGAAAAACTGATGGCTTTATTGTATGATAAAAAAGCTGAGACCCTGATGCTACCGGAATCTTTGGCGTCAAAATATACCTTTGAAAAGACCGCAGGGATTATCATGGGAGCATTACGATAACCATGAAAACCGCGATTATCCACTATTGGCTTGTAACTATGCGCGGTGGGGAAAAGATGCTCGAAGCGTTGCTTGACATTTTTCCCGATGCGGATATATACACCCATGTTTATAATCCTTGTGCCGTTTCAGACAAAATAAATGCACACCGTATATACACGTCGTATATCAATAACCTACCCTTTGCAAAGAGACTCTATCAGAAATATATGCCCCTTATGCCCCATGCCTTAAACGGGTTTAATCTGCAAAAATACGATTTGATTATTTCAAGCGAGGCAGGACCAGTAAAAGGCGTGGTGCCGAATCCTGATGCCTATCATATCTGTTATTGCCACAGTCCTATGCGCTATCTCTGGGATATGTATCACGAGTACTACGCGGGAGCAAGCCTGCCGGTACGATTTTTTATGAAACGTCTTGTCCCCTCTTTGCGGCTTTGGGATATTAGTTCGGCTAACCTAGTGGACCGTTTTATTACCAATTCACGGTATTCGGCAAAACGGATTAAACGGTACTATAACCGCGAGGCGGAAGTGGTATTTGGACCTGCTCAGGTAGAACAATACCTTACAGTTGAACGGCAGCCTGAAGATTTTTATCTCTTCTTTGGGCAGGCGGTAGTCTATAAACGTCTTGACATTGCCGTGGAAGCCTGCGTTACATCCGGCAGAAAACTCGTTGTTGCAGGAGCCGGTCTCAAAGAAAAGGACAAGAAAAAGTACGGCGCTTCTGAGCTGATTCAGTTTATGGGCCGGGTTTCCGATGACGAGCTAAAAAACCTTTACGCCCGCGCAAAGGCCCTGCTCTTCCCTGGCATAGAAGACCTAGGACTGGTTCCTATTGAGGCAAACGCGGCAGGGTGTCCGGTTATTGCCTACCGTAAGGGGGGCGTTTTGGATACGGTAAAGGAAAACGAAACCGGTATTTTTTTCGATGAACAAAGTCCTGCTGCTCTCATGAAAGCCATGGACCGGTTTGAGGCAATGGAAGCGCATTTTCAAAACAGAACCCTTTTTACCCGGCAGGTACAGCAGTTTTCAAAAACCGCTTTTATCAACCGGATAGAAAGGATTGTCGCGGAACGCCTGAGGGTATAAGCTCTGCGGCTTTAGGAAAAAACTTACAACTTGGGGACTCGGTAGAGCCGCCAGTTAATACCGTAATGACGAACCCGCAGTCCCATCTGTCGTTCTGTGATACCTAAGCGGCGGGCTGCACAAGCCATATTACCTTTACTGATCTTGAGGGCTTCAACGATAAGTTCTTTTTCCAGCCGGGAAAGAGCCGCTTCCAAGGTTGTGGTAGGTTCGGTTTTGGTAGATGCCGCAGATTGCAGACTCGCTGGCAGGTTATAGGAATGGATCACCTGATCATTAGAAAGTATCACTGCCCGTTCAATGCAGTTCTCCAATTCCCGGACATTCCCCGGCCAGGAATAACTGGTGAGAAGATCAATCGCGGGTGTGGATATTCGCTTGATGAGCTTCCCGTTCTTTTCCGCGTATTTTTCTGTAAAATGATCCGCTAAAAGAACAATATCACTCTTCCGTTCCCGCAAGGGGGGAATATGCAAGGGAAATACGTTGAGCCGATAGTACAGATCCTCCCGAAACCGGCCTTCCTTAACCGCTTGCTCTACATTCCGGTTGGTCGCGGCAATGAGTCTTACATTGACCTTAATAGGAGCCGCAGCTCCTACTCGTTCTAGTTCCCGCTCTTGGAGTACCCTAAGGAGTTTTACCTGGATCTGGGGAGACAGTTCCCCGATTTCATCCATAAAAATCGTCCCCTGGTGGGCGAGCTCAAACCTGCCTTTACGTTGACTTGTGGCTCCGGTAAACGCCCCTTTTTCATGACCAAACAGTTCACTTTCAATGATCGATTCAGGCAGTGCTGCACAGTTTATCTTGATCAATGCAGCAGCTGCCCGTTTTGAAAGCCGGTGCAGCTCAACTGCCACAAGTTCCTTACCGGTACCGCTTTCTCCTGTAATGAGAACCGTGGCATCACTAGGAGCCACCTGGGTAAGCATCTGGTAAAATCCTCGCATGGCCTGAGCGGTTCCTATGATGGCGCTCCCTTCGGCGATCCTTCCTCCGTGGACTTGTGTGCCTCGTCCATCTTGTGAAAGATTCCTGTTTTGAAAACGCTCCTTTTGAGTTGTTCCTTCTTGCTGAAACCGAAATTGCTCTTCCAGGATCCGTTCCCGGAGCTTCGCTGAATCAGCTATAATCGTCGAAACTTTTTCAAGTAAAACCCGATCTCGAAGCATCTGAACAGCTAAACACGCATGATAGGGATCATGCTGAATTCGGCGTTCTGCACTGAGCGTACCGATAATCCCACTGCCTGATATGATGGGAACACAGTAATACGTGAGCCCCACCATATCCGCCCTGGTTCGGTTCTTTGCCCGGTTGAGAAAACGGGTCTCCTTAGAAAGATCTGGTATTATAATCGCCTGGCCTGATTCAAATACCCGGCCCACTAAACCTTCCCCAAGCCGGTAAAGCCCCCGTTTCTTCTCTTCTGAGGAAAGTCCATAGGCTTCTTCTATTTTCAACAGTCCTGAAGCTCGATCTAAAAGAGTTACCATACCCCAGGTAAGTCCTGCCCGTATTTCAAGGAAACTCAAGAGCGGGCCTAAGGCGGCCCGCAGTTCCACATACTTATCAAAAGTTCGGGCTATATCAAAGAGTAATTCCAATTCCGCCCGTTCCCAATCCGAACTATTGGATACCTCAACAGTCAGAGTAGTAATCATGGAGGAATACTACTCCATTTATGGAGTATTTTCTAGTACATGCCACCTGAACTAGTGCTTAGGGTACTTATGCCTCCTTTAAGATAAGACATGTACCAGAGACTCAATCTGCTCAATCACCACATCATAATCAAGAGAGACAACCAGTCCGCAGATCCCAGCCAAACGCTCGTCCACTTCCGCATTAAAACTAAACCCTTCAAGCTCTGTAGCCAATGCATCGGCACTATTGCTTTCCCCGTACGTACAGGCCTTGGCTAAGGCATCCAGTTTTTCCCGCAAAACCTTTTCGTCTACCTGCTGTTTTTCTTTTGTTGCCCCTTTATCCATAAGGGAAGTAGTGCACAGTTTTTCTCTAAACCGCAGCATATCTTCACAAAAGGCTTCAGTTTCCTCAATACATTTGACATGATTACCGTTCCTTGAAGCGTATTCAAGACTGTATGCCCATTTTGACAGGCCATCTACCCCCATGTTGGCAAATACCCCTTTCATCGCATGAAGCCTGATGGTATACTCTTTCCAATTCTTATCGGCACTAAACAAACGGATTTCTTTGATGTAGGTATCCAGCTCTATACAGAATTGCCGGAGGATCTGGATATAAGTGGTATAATCGTTTCCCACATGGGATAGGCCCACGGTACTATCCATAATGCCTAACTGATTCAGCTCATTCACGAGAGCTGCAAACTGCTCATCTATCGGTGCTTGAGGATCTGAGGAGCTGTGGGCCTCCATATTTATCTTATCCTGGGGCAGCCACTTGGCCAGTACGAGGTTTAACTGGGTAGCATCAATAGGTTTAGAGATAAAGTCGTCCATTCCTGCTTCAAAAAAAGCCTCTCGGGCACCACTTACCGCGTTAGCACTCAGGGCTACAATGGGCATCTTTTTGAGCCACTCATTCTCGGAATTTCTGATGCACTGAGTTGCTTCAGTACCATCCATGCCTGGCATCATGTGATCCATGAACACGAGATCGTAGTGTTTTGTCTTTACCCGTTCAATGGCTTCAAATCCACTTTGTGCGGTATCAGGATAAATATGGTGGGTGGCCAGGAAACCAAGGGCAACGGTGAGATTAATGGAATTGTCGTCCACCACCAGCACTTGTACCGTATCCAAGGCAATCACCCGCTCAAGGACCTTGGTCTTTTCGGTTTTGCTGGGATCCCCTTTGACAAGGGGTAGATACACGGTAAATACCGAACCGATACCGTATTCACTTTCAAATTCTACGATACCTCCCATCATGGTAACCAAGTTCTTGGTAATGGAAAGCCCCAAGCCAGTACCTACAACACCCCGGTTCTTGCTACTGTCAAACTGTTGGAAGGTACTGAAAAGTTTAGAAAAATTTTCCTGCTTAATCCCAATACCGGTATCTTTTACCATAAAAGCGATCCATTCAGCCCCATTCCGGGTTACCCGCTGAACCTTAAAATGCACGTATCCTTCCTGGGTGTATTTAATGGCGTTGTTGACCAGATTGGTAATCACCTGCCGGATCCGTACCTCATCTCCGTAAACCACCTCAGGGATAGAATCATCAAATTCACTTCTAAACTCCAATTCTTTGGACATGGCGGTAAATTTGCTCATGGAACAGATGTTGTCATAGAGGCCCAGCAGGTTAAAATGCACGGGAACGAGTTCTAAGTTCCCTGCTTCGATCTTGGAAAAGTCCAAAATATCGTTGATGATCTGTAGCAGGGCCTTGGACATTTTCTTGATATCCATAAAGTAGCCCTGTTGAACCACATCCAGGTTATCGGTACGCATGAGATCGCTCATGCCGATAATGGCATTCATCGGCGTGCGGATTTCATGGCTCATAGAAGCAAGAAATTGGCTTTTGGCCTTGGATGCATCCTCTGCTTGCTGCTTGGCTTTGAGCAGTTCGGTAATGTCATGGAAGGAAATCATAAGCCCCTTCGCTACCCCTTCGGCCTCGATCATAGGGGTGATGAGAATGGTATAGTTTCGGAAATCCTCATCACTGCCGATATCCAGGAATTCTTGGATTTCGATGGTTTTCTTTTCCGTAAGGGCCTGTTGAAATACCTGGCTTATCCTGAGGGCAAAGGCTTTATTGCCGGAACGTTCCATGACTTCTTCAAAACTTCGGCCATTGATAAGCCCAAAATGCGGGATCCGGGTGCGGGTAAGAAAAACATGGGTACAATAAGCAAAACAGAGATTTTTATCAAGAAATATGATAATATCTGGACTGTTTTCAAGGAGCATGTGCAAATATTTTTCCTGCCGTGATTTTGCTGCTATCACGGTAGCGCTGAACTTGGCACGCGCCATGGTAGTTTTTTTCGCCTGGATGATAACCTGTTGCATGGCCGCAAGCTGGCTGTTCAATTGTTTGACCTCTTCCTGCAAAGCCAGGTTTTCTTTTTTTAACTGTTCATGCTGTTCTTCTATAACACCAGGGGTATCTGCATAAACAGATACTTCCTGCGCTATGGGAGCTTCATATTCCACGGTTACTTCTCCCTGTACTATGAGATGATCTTAAGAGACCGCTCTTATGATATATTTCACTACTTCCTGTACTAAATATACCATCAATTCTGTCTCGATATCCTATTATATAATGAGATACTCCTTATAAAATACAAACAATCAGAGCATCATTCAGCATGCTCATCATGCTAAGAGCCTTCGCAACTGGACAACTTTCTCAGGTATTATATCATAATCTAAGGAAGCCGCGAGGTTGCTTATCTCTCTAAGCATTTCATCAGCAGCCTCATTATAAGTCATCTTATCAAGTTCCGCAGCCAACGTATCTGCCGCGTCACCTGCCCCTATCTTGCAGGCTTGAACCAGAGCCTTCAACTTCTCCTCTAATACCCCCTGGGTTACCAACGTCTTCTTCGCTGCCTCCCCTAATTCCATAAGCCCGGTTTTTATAAGCGTTTCCCTGAACCAATACATCTGCTGGCAAATAGGTTCGGTCTCCTCTATACACAGAGAATACTCGTTGTTTTTTGAGGCCTGTTCCAGCTTGTACGCCCATTTGGACAGGCTATCCATGCCTATATTGGCAAATACTCCCTTCATCGCATGAAGCCTGATGGAATACTCTTTCCAGTTTTCCTTTGCCGTAAAGCCCTGGATCTCCTCAAGATACCCGTCAAATTCCTTGCAGAATTGCCGCAGTATCATGATATACGTGGCCTTATCGTGCCCCACATGGGAAAGCCCTGCCTGTATATCCAAGCCCTCAACCTGCCCAAGCTCCTGGAGCAGCCCCCAAAACTCATCAGTCTGTGCTGAAATACCCTCACCCGGATCCTGCTTATTACCAAGCGTACTGCTTAACTTATCCGGGGGCAGCCACTTGAGCAACATCAGATTCAACTGCCCCGCATCTATCGGTTTCGAAATGAAATCATTCATCCCTGCCTCAAGAAATGCCTCCCTTGCCCCACTCACCGCATTCGCACT
>JAISGE010000024.1 GCA_031263265.1 Treponema sp. | reverse complement strand
CCTTGATGGAAAGGCATTGTATAAGCATGGTAACGTTGTTTGCCCAATAAGAAAACATGAACTTACTAAACCCGGGTCATTATGTCGTTTTTGCGTAAGTGTTTCATAATACACCTATACCAACGAATTATAACATTTGCCAAAAGCACTAGACTCTAAGGGGAGCATTAGGGTATTATGTGATGTGAATCATATGAGGAGGGGCTGATAACGCAATGATACAAAACGGGAATAGCATGCCCGCTGATAAAAGCGGACAACTTGATTACGATATGGCGGTCCGAATGACCGGGAAAATTATAAGTTTTTTGCGGAACCTGATGACGGAAACCCTGGCGAAAAGAATCGTCAGCATTGTTCTTATAGCGGCTGGCGTCTCTAATGATCGGGTTACTGAACTGGCAGGCCTGTGCGACCGAAGCGTCCGGGAATTGCGGAAAAGAATAAGAGACGGTAACGCGGATGACGGTTTGTTTCATGTTGGCGGAGGCGGGTGCAAGGGGAAATTGAAGGATATTGAAAATCTCATTATAGAGAAAATTGAAACGAACAACTATCATACACAGCAGGAAATCGCCGACATGGTATATGACGAATACGGGATTAGGGTACATCGAACCGTGGTTGGGAAGCTGTTAAAAAAAACGAAATCAAACGGTTAAAGAGCGGTTCTTTACCGGCTAAAGCGGACGGCCAAAAACAGCGCTGGTTTTACCATACGATTTTAAAGCCTCTCATGGACAGGGCAAAGAAAGGGGAAATTTCCCTTCTGTATTTAGACGCGTCGCATTTTGTCATGGGATGTGACTTTCTAGGCTACCTATATGGAAGAGTCAGGCGATTCGTAAAAACTTTTTCCGGTCGAAGGCGTTATAATGTTCTTGGCGCATTAGACTTCATCTCAAAAAAGGTGACCACAATCACCAACGATTCCTACATAACCGCTTGCGAAGTTTGTGAACTTTTCAAAAAAATAGCCAAAGCATATGCCGGCAGAACCGTATTTGTCGTACTTGACAATGCGAAGTATCAAAAGTGTACCGTCACCGGAGAATTGGCGGAACAACTGGGCATCAATCTGGTATTTATTCCCCCCTATTCTCCCAATCTTAATCTCATAGAACGTTTCTGGAAATTTGTAAAAGACAGACTGCGTCCAAGGTACTATAACCAGTCTGAGTTATTTCGGGAACAGATTGATTCGATAATCAACCGTTCGGATAATCTCAACAAAGAGATTACAGACCGACTCATCGGGGAAAAGGTTCAGTTATTCGATGATCTTATTGCTGTCAATGAAAATTCCTTCATGCGCAATCAGGAAGCTACCTAAATATTTGGTAAATGTATTCGCTCTTTAGTATATATTTTCCTTCAATAGCGTCTTTTAAATAATTGCCCCATTTATATTTTATTTTTCCAGGAATTTTCGAATGTTTATTTGCGTATTTTATTGATTCTTTATTAATATCTATACCGAAAACAGTGTGTCCTAATTTACCTAATTCATAAGTATACAGACCGGGTCCGCAACCTAAATCAATAATTTTTGAATTTGGCTTTATTATATTATTTATCCAGTTAATGGTATTAATTCTTGAATCGTATTTTCGGGAAGCTGCATTATTATTTTCATCCAAATGAGAATTTAAAAGTTTTTTACCAATATATTCATCCGTCCAAATGTTGTTTTCACTTCTTTGAAATAATTTTAGTTCGTTTCCTAACATAATGTTATATTATATTACTTCTTTTTTATTGTCAACATATACGGAAAATTTTGAGCAAAAAATTTCGCCTAACGTTCCGGCTGTTTACGACGTTTTAGCGGCCCGAATAAAGGCTTTGCGCAGTTAAAGACCAAGGCTGCAAAAATATGGGTGGAGTGAGCCGTGGGAGGCGCAGTCTACCTAGGCGAACTGAACCCCGGAGGCGCTTTAGCGCCGGAACGTATACAAAACCTGTTAGGCGATGTTGTGGTATTTCAATTTTTTTCTATAAAATTATTTATATTTTTTTTAATAACTATCCAGAAATTTTCCATTCCTTTTATCAATTCTTCCATCCTTTCCCATTCAAGTTTGAATCCATAAGCATACCTGATGAAATGTCTGAATTTTAAATATTCTTCTAATGTTTTTTGTATTTCATTGTTAAAAATTTGTTTCCTGTTTTCTTCAGATATAAATGCCTTATCCAATAATTCTATATGCCATTTGTTACTCTTTGGTAATTGTTCATCATAATATTTAAATATTAATACCAACATATTTTCAATCCCATTATAAAATGAATGTAATACCAAGGCAGCGGCGGATATTTCGATAAAATCAGGTGTTTTTAATTTGCATAAATCCAATAATGGTTCACTATCATTGAGTAATTTATCTATTTGAGAAATTTCAAATATTAGTTTTGTCTTTAATCCATTATCCAAGTTCAATTACCTCCCCTAATGAATTAAGAAGAACATAAAAATCTTTATGCAAATCAAAATCCACAAGATCGATTTTATTTGATATTTCTTTATCCAAATAGGCATATACTCTAAAAAATTTCTTTGGAGGTAAGCCCATTATGCCAATATCTATATCTGAATTCTGATGAATTTTGCCAGTAAGCATTGAACCAAATAGAAAAACAGATTTACACCCCTCATTTTTGAGTAGATTTGAAGCTTTTTTTATGTCATCCTGGTACTTTTCAGGAATTTTATCCAAATTCATACTTTTATCATACTATAATTTATTATTTTGTCAATATTTTGGAGAAATTTTTTGCCACAATAACGCATACCGTTCTTGCTGTTTACGACGTTTTAGCGTGGGAATGGAGCGTAGCGCAATGACCTAGTCGTTGTGGATGCCGAGCAACCTACTGGCAGCGAAGCGTAAACACTCCTGTTGCAGTGGCCGTTTTATTCCATGTAATAAGATTATTGCATTTATATAACATGAGTTCGATGGAATACCGGAGACCGTGATCCAAGTCTGATCAGAACCTCGATTCCTGCTTAGAGTGGAGTCCCACTCCTGTTTAGTAGGGATAATCCCGCTTTCCCGGTGATACGCATAGAGCCATACGTGGGATGCTTTATGCGTATATATTTTTATTAATTTTGTACCCGTCGTCCACTTGCCCATTGTGTCTTTGTTTTTTGTTTTAATTGTTTATAAATTTTTACTTTTAGATACGGTCTATCACCAGAATAGTCAACGGTATATAATGCTCCACCGTAATTTATTATTCTACTAAATACATCTTCATAAACAATATAGAATTTTTTATCCGATCCTGGTCCGTCCTGTTTAAACACAATTCGTCTATTGTCATCTTCTTCAAAACATATTTCCAATGTTAAGTTATCTTTTTCATCTCGGAAAGTATTCAACACTATGCCCATGGTGTTTTTACTAATTATAACTCTATTTCTATAAAGTATATCAGTTATTGCGGCCGTCCCATCTTTGGTGATATTTTGTTGATCTCTTATTTTTTTAGCATCATTTAAAACCAATCGTGAAGAAACATAATATTGAAATTTTTCTATTTCAGCATTACCTCCAATATCTTGTATAATATTTTGTGTGATTGGTCTTATTGATGAACATCCAATAAAACAAACAAGCATTACGAGAAAAAAACAGGCTATTTGAATATGATTGATTTTCATATTTTCCCTCCAAATGATGAATTTTTTAAGTATATAATACCTTTTTAATACTATCAAGTATTTTTCCAACAATTTCATCACAAATGGCACATAACGCCCTGTTTACTTGGTGCTGGCCTGCCAAAACCCTTTCCAAGCAGCCGGATTATCCTGGTAATACACACATTGTTCCCAGTAATAAAAGGAAGGTTTATCCTCCTCAACCAACGCGTGAAACAGCGGAAGGGCTTCGGCAAAGCGGCCTTGGTAAAAAAGATCCCGGGCAGCATCAAAACGCAGGAGCAGCCCTTGTTTTTCAACAAATACCCTTTCCGGCATAGGCTCATAAACCGTAACCGCCTCTTTTTTCCCCACCACCGCAACCTGGGCAAGTTTACGTCCCCAAAACGAACCAATCTTCCCGGCTTGGGTAAAGGTCGTCTCGGTACACATCAGATAAGTGCCGAATTGTTTATTTAAGCCCTCAAGCCGGGCAGCAAGATTCACCGCATCCCCCAGCATGGTATAATCAAAACGCTTGCTTGAACCCATGTTCCCCACCACGGCATATCCGGTATTGAGTCCTATCCGGGTCAGTAAACGGCAGCCGTATTTCTTATAAAAGAACTGCTGCCGTTCTGCCAGAAGCTGTTGGCATACCAGAGAAGCCTCCAGTGCCCGGGCAGCGTGATCCTGGTACTTCACCGGCGCGTTCCAGAAGGCGATGATCGCATCTCCCTCGTATTTATCAATGGTTCCCCCAGAATCCAGAATGGTATCGGTCATAAAGGAAAGGTACTCGTTTAAAAGCTCGGTGAGCTGCGTTGGTTCCAGGTTTTCCGAAATAGTGGTAAACCCTTGAACATCAGAAAAAAAGATGCTGATTTCCCGGCGTTCACCCCCCAGACTGAGCAGTTCAGGATTGGCCAACAGTTGTTCAATCACCACCGGACTTAGGTACTGGCTAAAGGCGGATTTGATAAACCGTTTCTGGCTGCCTTCAGTGGCATAATTATACAGGGTTGCGGTGAGAAACGCGAGAAACATTCCGGTTACCGGAGCCACCACCGGGATCCAGAGATCTAAGGCATAATAGGCCAGTCCTGCTAAGCCGGAAATCACCACAAGGATCCCCAGACAACCGCTTACTGCTAGGGAAATACGGCCGGAATATAAGACCAGGAAACTCATCAACAGGATCACGGTAAGGCTAATGAGGAAGCCCACCCAGGCAGGGCTTTCGCGAATAAAATCCTCTTGCAAGAGGTTATCCAACATGGTGATGTGTATACCCACTCCAGGATACACCGAAGAAATAGGGGTACTGCAAATATCAAAAAGTCCCGGCGCATAATACCCAAAGAGCACATACTTTCCGGTAAAATTTTCAGGACCTAAGAGGGGTTCTATTCCGTTATAGTAGGCCTCAGCGCTTTGGAGCACTTCCGCAGCGCTATACGGAATGTACCGATCCGGATTTCCCCGGAAATGGAGCAAGGTTCTGCCGTTTTTATCCACCGGAATCGTATAAGCATCCCAGGTAATACGGTGTTTTTTTGTGTTATAGCGAATCTCTTCCGAGGTTCCGGCAGCAAGTAAGGATGCGGCGGAGAGACCAGGCACGGCCTTAGTATCAAAAAAAGTAAAGAGCGTGGCCCGCCGGAATATTCCGTCGGTATCTGCTTGTGCGGTTACATTACCGATACAGCCTGCGGTATTCCGAATGCCGTCAATAGGGAATTGAGCACGGAGCGTTCCTGATGCCCCTTGGACCAGATCAAAGCCCGGCAATAGGGTGGTAAAGGTTTCTGCTCCAGGCCCTTCGATCCTGAACAGAGGGGTATGGGTATCATCCGGCCAAGAAAGGGCTTCCCCGGTCTGGGTGCTGAAAAATACCGCCTGCACGGTCCTGCCGAACTTCGCTGCAGCCTGGGTGAAAGCCGCGTCATCTTCCGGGCCGTATACCGAAGCTTCTGAAAAAATCACATCAAAGGCCACAGAGGCTGCCTTGCCAATATGCATGTACTCAAGCACGTCCCCATAAGCCCGCCTGGGCCAGGGCCAAGACCAGCCCCGCGCTTCCTTGGCCCAATCAATACTGGCCTGATCCAGCAACACTACTACGAGATCATCCGAAGGCCGGGTGGATTCCGCAAACAGAACAACCCGGAGATCATAAGTTTTGTATTCCAGATACTCAAACAGCCCGCAAACCGTGGCTACACTCACCCCCAAAAACACCGAAACCGTGATACTCAGGGCAGCCCGCATTTTTTTCGGTTTCTTTTGCGGCATAGGTTCTTTAATACTGGCCACGCATCCTGTAATACCGGGGTATCCGGAATGAACGAGTATCGGGGACGTACTGGTGCAGGGTCTGTTTCGCCTTGGCTATACGCAGCGCAGGTGCAGGATGGGTTTTGGCGAAGCCCCCTGGATGGCCCTCTTGTACAGTTTCCAGGGTCTGCAAAATCTCGATAAGGCTGGCCGGTTCATAGCCGGTGAGCACCAAAAGGTCCATGGCCAACGAATCTGCCTCAAATTCTTGGGCTTGGGAATACCCCTGTACCACCATGACATTCACCATTTCTCGCACCTGCCCGGCAAAGAGGTTGCTTTGGGCTTGCTGTGGAGTTCCCCTGGCAGCGATATCCCCGGCCCGTGCCCCGGCTGCTGAAAGGTCCTGGGTAAGGCGCATGTTTTGCATCAGGGCAAGCCCATGCCGCAGCTGTATATGGGCGATTTCATGGGCAATAACCGCTGCCAGGGTATCCTCGGAATCGGCTGCCTCCACGAGCCCTAA
The DNA here is from genome assembly GCA_031263265.1 of Treponema sp. Taxonomy (GTDB): domain Bacteria; phylum Spirochaetota; class Spirochaetia; order Treponematales; family Breznakiellaceae; genus JAIRLU01. The sequence goes on along the minus strand of JAISGE010000024.1, from coordinate 19,741 downwards.
GCTTATGAAGATATGACCTCCTGAAGTGGCAAACGCATTGATCTCTTGAGTATCCAATAGCAGTACATGATACCCATTAAAGATAGCCGGTTCAGCGGAATTGAGCACCAAGGCGCTGCAAATCAGATTCAGATACTCGATCAATGCCGGGTTGCGCATATAGAGGGTATACTGTTCCAGGATATTCGCGGCCACTGCCCGGCCAAGGTAATACACTTCTTCAGGGCTTAGTTCCGGGTCTTGGTTGAAGGCCTGGTCTAACTGGGCAAAGCCGCTGTCCAGATCCTGCTGAAGGAGGCCCATATCCAGAGCCGGTTGAACAGGCTCCTTTTCCCCTTGAGCCGCACTATAGGCCGGGAATAGCAGACCAATACAACAGAGGGTAATAAAGAGCGGAACGACCCGCATTTAATCCCCCAGTCCCAAATGACCATCAGTTAAAAACGTATACAAGCTTGTTTTTGAAACCTGGAGGGTTTCCATAGCATCAATACGATCATAATCAAACCCGTGATCTTGACGATACAAGATTTCAAGTTCTTGGGAGAACCCTTTCCCAGCCAAGGCAAGCTCTTGAACCGAAGCGGATGTCCTGGTTCCCGATGAAATGATGCGCTTGGAAGTCAAACTAGACCCCACTACCCAACCCTGCAAGGAAGACTGAACCGCTTGAACTTCAAGCCATTTCCCCTTTTCTTGGAGTACCGTAACCTGATTCCCATACACCAAAGTTCCCTGTTCAACCGCGAAAAACTCGGTCGATGCTTTTACTACCACGTTTTTTACCGCCACGTACATGGTGCTGCCTTGTAGGGTTTGGGCGGTGCCGCCACTGATTACCAAGATACTCATCAATATCCCTATACTATACCGCTTCATAAGCGCCTCCCCTATTTTATATCCTTAACTATATAGTATAGCACCTTTTACACGATTCCCCCACGCTTCAACAGACCTTCACCATCCAGCCTTTGGTATCAGGAAGGGTTCCGTATTGTATCCCTTTGATGGTGTCTCGCAGGGTTGCGGTGAGTTCTCCGGTTTTTCCGTGGTTGAACAGTACTTTCTTCCCTTGATAGGTAAGGGACTCAATAGGGGTTGCCCCGGCAGCGGTACCGGTAACAAAGCACTCCTTTGCCTGGGCAAATACTTCATCAAGGGCAATTTTCCGTTCAGATACCTGCACCCCCTGATCTTGGGCAAGTTCAATGATACTGGCCCGGGTGATCCCCGGAAGAATGGTATCCCCCAGTTCAGGAGTAACCAATTCCCCAGCGTGTAAATAAAAAAAGACATTACAGGAGGAACCTTCCTCAAGGTATTTCCGGTAGGTGGCATCCAAGTAGAAACATTCTATATAGCCTGCTTCCTTGGCTTCATGTTTAGCCAGCGCGGAAATCAGATAATTAGAAGCAGCCTTGATCCAACCGGTGCCGTTGGGGGTAGCCCGGATCCGCTCGGTAACGATTGCGTCAGCATTGCCCGGGGAAAAATAACTGCTTACCGGGCTGGTAACCACCATTACCCAGGGTTCCTGGGATACGGAAACCCCAATTCCCCCTTCAGCATAACTGAAAGGTCTGATATAGACCGAATCCGCGTCGGCAAAGGCATTGTGTTCCCACTCTGGGTCATACCAAGGCCGGAACCCCAGTTCCACATTCCGCTTTACCGTCTCCACACAGGCTTCCACGAAATCTGCCTCAGGGAACGGGGGCATATAAAGCCCTTTCATAGACCGGTAAAACCGGGCTGCATTCTGGTCCGGCCTAAAAAGCGCCAGTCCCCCGTCTTTCTGAGGCAGCGCCTTAAGCCCTTCAAAACAGGAAACCCCGTATTGAGTGGTATAATTTACCAAGGGCATATCATCATACTGGTTACGGGTATTTGCCAATGCCTCCTGTTCAGCCTTGGGCAGGGCCGCTTCTTCTTCAGGGGTTTTATGGGGTTTTTCAAGGTAAGTACCCGTCCAGCCCTGGGCTCCAAATTTTCCCCGATACACCACGGGATAACTATTCAACGCAAAAGCCATTGTTCTTCATGCCTCCTGGAATGATTTTTTATGCTAAGCCCTTATATTCTAACATGTCTACCAGGAAAACCACAAGGAGCAGGGCAACAGCCCTTCAGATCGAGTGCTCTAAAGGGCAGTAGGCTCTGATCCTGCTGCGGGGTGCGCTCTAGCTTGGGCTTCTGCTTTCTTGGCCAGCACCGCCTTACGGGATCCCAAGAAAATAGCTACCGGTTCCAGCATGGGGATATTTTCGCAGAGGATTTTGCAAATCACCGTCATGGGTACCGCCAGGATCATCCCCACAAAACCCCAGAGCCAACCCCAAAGCATCAAGGACATGAGTACCGCAATAGGGGCGATCCCCAAATTGTCCCCCATGATTTTAGGCTCAACGATATTGCCGATGATCATATTGGCCCCCAGCATGATAAGCGCGGTAACGATCACCGGCCCTGGTTCAGGCCAAAACTGGAGCAGGGCAAAAAGCACCACCCCGACCCCTGTGGCAATGCTGCCGATATTGGGTATAAAATTCAGAATGAACTGAATAAACCCCCAGAGTACCGCAAACTCAAGCCCGGTAAGGCTTAAACCAATGGCAACCACGATACCGGTGGCTAAAGAAATGAAAAACTTTGCAGAAAGATACCGGCTTATCTGGCGCACCACATCTGCGCCGATCTTTTTTATCTGTCCCGATAGTTTATGCTCAAAGGCCAGTTCGATTTTCTCTTTAAAAAAAGTTGTTTCTAGGAGTAAAAAGGTCATAAACAAAACCACCATCAAGGCTTCCTGCAGGAACCCAATAAACCCATTGGACAGCGCCAGGGTCATACCGAGGATCCGGCTTCGAACCCCCAACTGGCCCCAGAGATTATCAAAGAAACTCAGATGCTCATCATAGGAAAATTCAAAGAAACCTGCCAAAGCAACATAAATCTCGGTTAAACGCCGTTCATACCGGGGATACAGGGTAAGGATGGTTCGAACCGAAGAGAACAGTACCACCCCGATGAGGTATAGAGCCGCCATGATGAGGCCTATGGCGAGGATGATCGAAACAATCCGGGGAAGGCGCCACCGCTCAAGCAAGCCAACCAGGGGATTCAGTACCATTGCCAGAAACAGCGCTATGGTAAAAGGAAGTATTACCGGCGCAGTAAGCTTAAGAACCATTCCCGCAATGATACAGGTAATAAATATAAGGAATAGCACTATTCCCTTGTGCGAATGCAACCGTTCAAATTCATCTTTCATATACTTATAGTATCATACATGCGGCATGGCCGGAGTAGATTCGATCCAGGGTTTTCCGGTAATCTCATACTATGAATACTGCTTCAATCCTGCTGTGGACTGGCCTGCTCTCATTCCTGCCGATTTCCGAACTTCGGGGAGGCATTCCCTTTGCCATAGCCTCTGGCTTACCCTGGTACTGGGCATACCCTTTTGCCGTGGTACTGAATGCTTTAGTAGCTCCTGTATGCTGGCTTTTCCTTGCAACCTTGCATAAATACTTGCTCGCCCTGACCTGGTACCGGAACTTTTTTGACCGGTTTGTGGAACGGGCTCGGGCGAAACTCCATAAGGGGATACAAAAATGGGGCTGGCTTGGGATAACCGTGTTTGTAGCCATACCCCTCCCACTTACCGGCGCATGGACCGGAACCCTGGGGGGATGGGTCTTGGGTATCAGCAAGGGTAAAACTATGATCGCCGTACTTTTGGGGGTCGGCATCGCGGGGGCTCTAGTTACCACCATACTTGTCCTGGGCTTGCAGGCCTTTAGCCTTTTCATCAAGAAACTATAAGATCGGTCACCAGATGGGGTAAGGTCTCATCAAACCCGCTGGCGGGCTATTTATACGTTACTAGTGAGTCTAAGGGTTTTCTGGAAGATGCCGCGCTGACCGCATCAACCCCAGGCGGAATCCGGCCTACCCGTACCAGCGTAACCGCGCTGTACCCGCTGGGGAGTCCCAAATCAGTCTTGAAACGCTGATTAATGGTATTTATGGGGCCGGTATAGATCCGGGAACCAAGACCCAGTGCTTGGGCAGTCAGGTATATGCTCTGGGTTGCTAGGGCGCAGTCCAAAATTACCTGGTCGCTGGTTTGTCCGTCAAAGGCGGAAATAATAATCAGAATATTACCGTCGGTTATATTGGGGATAATCTGATTGGTCAGGTTCTGGCTTTGTACTACGGTAAAATGCCAGGGCTGCCGGTTACTGGCGCTGGGCGCCCGTGCGCCGGCTGCGAGGATCTGATCGAGTTCAGTTTGCGTTACCATGCCGTTGGTAAAGTTTCGTGCTGCGTAGTGGTTCATGGTGATCGCCGTAGGGTTATCCGATTCTGCGGCGCCAAGAGCAGGTATTCCTGTGGTTTTGGAATTACAACCTGGTGCAACGGCCAGCAAGCCAAGAATAATAACCGATGAGATGAGTCGTTTCATAATTTTTCCTTTTTTTCCTTGTTTTTCTTGTAACGTACATTTTTGTAGAATCTTCATTAATAATACCTTTATGGTCCCCTATAGTACCCCAGAAGGGCGTGTCCGATCAAGGCAGCGCGTTGCCTCACGAAAAATGTTACCGAAAATGACCCATGCCTCAAAAAGATCAAGGTTTACGACGAACCCAGGAAGCCCGTTCGTCAAGCTCACCGAAAACGCCGGGCTTGAGATACCTAAGGACGTATCCTCTGAGGTGTCTATTCGATTATCATAAAATCATTGAAATATAATACTTCTATTTGTCCCAGATGGAGTATGCTGTTGTACCGGCGCACCAGTTCCGCCTTTATCAGGCTTTCGTTTGCTTGACGCAATTCTGCTGCAGTATGGGCACTAAAATACGCGGAGGCGATGTTCCTGAAATCCCGGATCTTAGCGTCTAATTCTTCGGTAAAAGCCCGATCCGCTGAGTTGTAGGGAAAGGCAATGGAAATGACAATGGTCATAGGCGGGGCATCTGCGGTAACCACCCGAAACCGGCCAATACCGGTGAATATACCGTCTCCTGGGCTTTGTCCCTGGGGAGCCTTTGAGGAAAAAGCCGGAATCAGCCGGGTAGGGAGGGTATACAAGGGACGGGACCCTGGGGTTCGTAAAAAAAAGGCATAGACCGTTACCCCGGCAAGCACCAGGATTAACAGCAAAACCAGCACCCAAAGTATCCGGTAGAGGCTCTTCCCCATTTTGGCGAGGAAGCCCATGGGGACCTTGGCTTCGGGTTTTGCTGAGAGCGGTACTGGTTTGTTCATACTAGGCTTAGGAAGGGCTTAACCCAACAAAATCCCCGCGTCTTCAAAACGCCGGAGCACTGCAAGATTAACCGCATTAAGGGTCGCTATATAATCCGCGTCTTTGGCAAGGTAAAAGATAAAGGTAATCTGACAGGTGCTTCCGCTTACCGCTGTCAGCCCTGCTTCAGGATTACCATCGGTTCCCTCAAGGGTAGAACCTATCTCCCGCAGCAATACCAGAGCCTGTTCCATTTTTTCCCGGCCACTCTTGGTCTGTATGGTCAGGGTTTGACTTACCTTGATATTCGGCGCGGCAGTGATGTTTTCAATCGGGGTGGCGGCAAAAATACTATTGGGAATGATCACCGTGCGGTTTTCCATGGTGCGCAGCCTGCTGGTCCTGATACCCATATCAGTGATAATCCCGTCATAGCCCGCGATTTTAATCCTATCGTTCAGGGAAAAGGGACGATCCACAAATACCGTGATGGAACCAAAGAAGTTGGACAGGGTGTCCTTGGAAGCCAGGGCCAGGGCCGCGCCTCCCAATCCTAAGCCGGCCATGAGCGCACTGACATTGTAGCCCAAGGTTCGCAGGATAAGCACGCCTGCAATGAGCCATATCAGGGTTCTGGAGATCTTCCTCAGTAGGGGCTGAATATCGGTTTCTCTTTTCGAGAGCGGACCAGGGGCTTTTTCCGGGATACAGCGCCCTATAAAAAGGTCAAGTAAGGCTGCTATGGTCCTGGCGAGGACCACAATGATCAGGGCTGCCAGGATCCGGTTCACCCAAAGCAGGTGGATTTCATGCAAATTCACCCTGCTGATGCCATACCCAATACCGCCAATAGTAAGTAACCAGGTCAGGGGCTGTTTTGCGGTTTCTACAATACTATCGTCCAGGGAACTGGATGTTTTACGGCAGATATGTTTTACGACAGCGGAGAGGAGCAGTGCGCAAAGTTTCCCTCCAAGAAAGCCCCCTACTATGAAACCCAGGGCGTAGAGCCATTGCTGCACCGTGTTGCCCCCGATGCTTACCTGTAAGAATTCCTGCATGATTCCTCACTCCTCATAACCGGGAAGGGCTGCGGTATTAAAGCTCGTCCCGGCGGGATACAATCCGGGAGATAAGGCCGTAGCGAACCGCTTCTTCCGCGTTCATCCAATAATCCCTATCAGTGTCCTTTTCCACCTGGGCAAAAGGCGCGCCGGTTTCTGCTGCGATGAGGAGGTTGATCTTCTCCCGCAGTTTATCCAGTTCCCGGGCATGAATTTCAATATCCGTAGCAACTCCCCGGATGCCTGAAAGGGGCTGATGGATCAGGTAGTGGCTATTGGGTAAACCAAGCCGCTGGTTTTGGGGGCTGGCAAGCTGAATAATGGCTGCGGCGCTGGCCACAAGGCCCATACCTATGGTCCACACCGGCGGCTTAATAAACCGGATCATGTCGAAGATGGCGAACCCTGCATCCGCATCCCCGCCAGGGGAATCAATAAATATCCTGATAGGCTCTTCCCCCATGTCCTCCAAGAGCAGGAGCTGCCGGATGGTCCGTTCAGCCAAATCTTTTTTTATCTCACCGGACAGCAAGACGGTCCGGGTTTTAAGCATTTTATGCAAGAGGGGGTCAGGCCCTGATTCCCCAGATTTTTCTTCGGTCTCTTCCTCAGATTCCCCGGCATACGGCTTTTTTTCGTAGTCTGAATGGCTATACCTTGTGTGCATTACAATCTCCTCGTCATAGGGCAGCTTGTTACCCTAGGTTTAGTTGCTAAAGTGTTGAAATCGTCTTTAGATCACTATACTCGTATCGAGCTTATATAATCAACTGGGCGCGTTGCCTCACCGGGTAAGGACCCGCCATATCCCCTGGATTTGCCTATCTTTACTGATACATAACAGCAAAATCCCCAGGAGCGCATAGGTTACGCCGGTAATGAGCAGCGGAAGCCCGTAGGAAAACAGCCTGCCCTTGCCTGCACACCAGGCAGCCAGGAAGGGATTCATCCATAGGACAGGAACCACCGCCATACTCGAAAAGAGGATGAGCTTCAGGGCATAGACCAACGCCGATACCAGAACCCGGCCCAAGGCCATCCGAGGCTTGTTCCTGAGAAAGTAAAAGAGCAGAACCGTATTTACCGCACTGGCCACGGTAAGGGCCAAGGCTACCCCCCCGCCGCGCATAGGACCTACCAGCAAAGCGGCCAAGAGGATATTTACCCCAAAAGAACAGAGTCCTGCCAGGGTGGGAGACTTAGAATCTTTTTGGGCATAAAAGGCCGGGGCCAGGATACGGTTGAGGGCAATGAAAAAAAGCCCCGGCATGTGGAAGGTAAAGGCCGCAAGGGTCAAGCGCACCGAATCTTCACCGAAACGATTGGTCCTGAAGAGTAAGGGTATGATATTCGTGCCTTGGGCCAAGAAAAAAAAGGTGATCGGGATGGTGATGAGCGCGATGATACGCAGCGCAGAGACCAGCCGCTCATGGTAAAGCTCCCAGTGCCCTGAGGCGGCATGTTCTGCCAAGTCAGGAAGGAGCACCGTTCCAATGGAAACGGCAAACACCCCCAAGATCAGTTCCTGGAGCCGCAATGAGTACTGGAGACTGGATACCACCCCTTCCCCGGCATTTCCCGCTAAGGCCGTAGAAACCAGGTCGTTGATCTGATACGCAGCCATGCCGATGATGGTAGGTCCGATAAGCCTGAGTACCTTTTTAAGCCCAGGGTTTTGGAATGCCCGTTTAAGGCCGGTAAGGGAGAACCTAAACCCTTTTTGTATGACAAAGGGCAGTTGAATCGCGGCTTCGAGAAAGCCGCCCAGCAGAATCCCCAGGGCCATAGCACGGGCAGGATTGGCGGTAAAGGGGCTGAGGGTAAAGGCGCAGATAATCGTAAGCAGGTTGAGCAGGATCGGCGCCAGCCCTGAAGGGGTAAAGCTATAGACGCTGTTGAGGATTCCCTGAAAAAACGCGGCCACCGAAACAAAGGCCAAAAAAGGGAACATGAGCCTGGTCAAGAAACAGGTTTCATCAAAGGCTATCCCGAAAAAGGGCACGATCCACGGGGTGAGGAGCATCCCTATCAGTACGGCCAAACTTACCAAACTAAGCAACACCGTAAAAACACTGTTGAGGAATTCCCTGGTCATGGCCCAATCATTTTCCAGAAGGTATGCTTTAAAGGTAGGAATGAAAGCCACTGATATGGACCCTTCGGCAAAGAGCCGGCGGAATAGGTTCGGGATTAAGAATGCCACTGAAAAGGCATCTGAGAGCGCGCTGGTTCCCAAGAGACTGGCTTTGACCATTTCCCTGATAAGGCCCAGGATCCGGGAAATCAAGGTGAGTAATGAGAGGGTTGAACCATGACGCAGCAACGCCCGGGTAGAACTAGGCATGGGAAGCGTACCGAGAACATGCAGTATCGACGGCTTCTTCGGCAGATACCTGGGCAGCGCGGATGGGCCTAAGCTCGGTCTCACTTACCAGAGCAGGATCGTCTATGCCCTTGGGGAGTTCCCAGCCTACTTCCGGCTCCACTTCTTCTTCCTCATACGCGTGCAGTGCAGGGGGAGCCGCAAGCCCGGTTTTGGAGGAATCTTCGTTTTCAAGACGCACTGATATGACTTTGGTGATCCCCGACTCTTCCATAGTTACCCCCAAGAGCGTTCCTGCACCGATGACGGTCTTTTTGTTATGGGTGATAACAATAAACTGGCTGGTAGTGCCGAATTCCCGCAGCACTTGGACGAACCGGTTCACATTCGCCTCATCCAGGGCCGCGTCGATTTCATCAAGCAGACAGAAGGGGGAGGGCTTTACCATGTAGGTGGCAAAGAGCAGCGCCACGGCGGTCATGGAACGTTCCCCCCCTGAGAGAAGATTGATGTTTTCCAGTTTTTTCCCCGGCGGTTGCGCGTAGATTTCAATCCCTGATTCCAGGATATGGTTGGGATCCGAAAGTCGGAGTTCCGCCCTACCACCCCCAAAAAGCCGACGGAACATGTTATGAAAATTTTTCTTGATCTTGTTATAGGTTCCCAGGAAGAGCTGAGAGGATTCCGCCCGGATCTCTGCGGTGATGTTTTTTAGGTCATCCCGGGCCTTGGCCAGGTCTGCAAGCTGGGTGGAGAGAAAATCGTACCGTTCTTTGGTCTCGGTAAATTCCTCGGGAGCCATGAGATTCACCTGCCCCAGTTCCTTAAGCCTCCCCTTGGCCGCGGTGAGTTTTTCCCGCAGTTCGCTTGCCGGGGTGGTGATGGTCAAAATCCGCGCTTCAAATTCCATGAGATCCCGGGAATGGGTTTCCCGAAAATTATCCTGAATGTTCTTGATCTCGGTTTCAGACTGAACCAGTTCCAGGTGTATCTTTTCCAGGCTTTCTTGCACCTTACCCAGTTCTGCCATTCCCTTCTTTATGGCTGCCTGCTTACCCGCCACATCGCCGTTCCGTTGTTGTATGTCCTCTTCCACGCGCTCCAGTTCCGCGGTCAACTGCTTCCCTTTCCGTTCAATATCCGCCAGTTCCTGCTCAGTGTCGGTGATCCTCTCATGAACTTCCATGAACCGCTTACGATCCAGAAACAGTTCATCCCGCACGGTCTTGAGCAGCGCTTCCTGGCCGGAAAGTTCCCGTCGTATGAGTTTGGCCTGTTCTTCCGCGGATTGAGCCTGGGTAGCCATCCGTACCCGGTTCACCCGTAGTTCCTCAAGGCTTGCCCGGTATTGGTCAATCTTGCCGCCTAAGCCTTGGTTATCCAGACGAAGCGCTCCTATGTGTTCCCGCCGCTGTTCCATCCCCTCTTTAGCGCCTCGGATCGCCGCGTCTAAGGCCCGTTTCTGGGTGATGATCCCTTCAGGGGCAAGAAATTCATCAATAAACGACGGGGTACTCTTGCGATAGGCTTCAAAAAGCTCAATGGCCTTCTCTGCCAGTTCCCGAAGCAGGGCCTCCTGGCCTGTTACGAGGGTCTTGATGCTCCCTAATGTTTCGGTTAAACGGGCCTCAAGGTTCCGCCGTTCTACCGCAGAATACCCCGCATCTTTGAGCCCTGCATCCAAGGCAGCCACAATAGCATCGGTAATACCTTCCAGTTCCTGCTCGTGTAAGGCCCGTTCTTGTTCAAGTCCCCGGATTTCTTCATCAGCCCTTTGAACCGCGCCCTCGTTATCCCGGATCCGGGATGCAGTAAGCTGTATGTTTTCCTCACAGGAAGCGATATTCCCTGCTATATCCTCAAGCTGCTTACGAAGGTCCCGTACGGTATAGTCCTGCTCTGATGCATCTTCGGCCAAATCCTCGATCTTACGGGTAATGCTTCGTTCCCGGCCTTCATTCTGGGCAAGTTTTGCCTGGATCGCCTGCTGCTGTTCTACGAGGAGTTTAGCTTCCTTTTCCCGGGCGTTCTTCTCTATGGCAAGACCGTAGATGTTCTTCTGGTACTCGTCCTGTTGTTTTTCCAGGGAGTTCACCTCATCCATATTTTCTTCCAGGGACTTGTTCACCCCTTCAAGTTCCACACGAAGCGCATCCCGTTCTGCAGTGCGCTGCTTGAACTTTTCGGTCCGGCTATCCTGGTCATGTTTGAACTGCTTGAGCCTAAGCAGTTGAATGTCCAGTTCAAAGTGAAATATCGCCTCTTTTAAAGAACGAAATTGCAGGGTTTTATCGGCTTGCACCTTGAGGCTGTCGTAGGCCCGTTTCACCTCACCCACAATCCCTTCCACCTGGCGCATGTTTTCTTCGGTCTTGGCGAGTTTTCGTTCCGCTTCCTGGGTTTTTATCTTGAACTTGGTGATCCCTGCGGCTTCCTCAAACAGATAGCGCCGTTCATCCGGCTTAGAAGACAGAATTTGGTCGATTTTACCCTGTTCCATCACGGAATACGCAGCTTTACCCACGCCAGTATCCCAAAAAAGCTCCCGGATATCCTTGAGTTTCACCTGGTTTGAGTTGATGTAGTATTCACTCTCCCCAGACCGGTAAAGCCGCCGCTTGATCTGCACCTCAGGCATATCCAGGGGTAGAAGCCCTGCGTCATTGGCCAGTGTCAGGGTTACTTCTGCCACACTCAGGGACTTCCGGTTTTCCGTACCATTAAAGATGACATCCTCCATCTTCTCTGCCCGCATGGATCGGGATGCCTGCTCCCCTAACACCCACTTCACTGCATCCACTACATTGGATTTCCCGCAGCCATTAGGCCCCAAAAGCGCGGTAATCCCATCGGCAAATGCAATCCTAGTACGGTCGGCAAATGATTTGAAACCAAAGATGTCAAGATTTTTTAGGAACAACAATAAACTCCGTCTGCACTCGCGTCCACGCGGTTTGTTTTTTTCTCAATATGCTGCTACTATAGCATAAACCCGGAACAAGCGCAATTCACCTGCCCCTTTCGGCTTTGAGGAGTTCGGTATAGTAGCGAGGTTCAATCTGGTCGGTACCAATGCCTAAGCGGTGCAAGAGGTCTAATAAGCGGGTACGAGCAGCAGCTACGGTTTCAGCATGGGTATTGTCCTCAAGAAGCTCCAATTCCACAAACCAGCCCAGACTCGAGATCTGGGCAAGTTCAACGGTGATGCCTTCATAGTCCCAGGCTTGACCCTGCTTGTGTTTTCCTATCCCTGGTTCAAAACCAAGGCGCATAAGGAGATCTTCAAAGATGGACCCATCGGATACGCTAAATTCACGCTCATCATTTACTTCAATGCCTTCCCGCAGTTCCTTGGTCTTATAGGTTATCAGCACCTGTTGGATCAGGGTTCCGTGGACATCGGTAGTAGTTTCCCGGCGGATTCGGATTCCTGAAAAAGGGAAGGAACTTGCGGTAATACCGGGAACAGGGTACCAGTAGGTATCTTCTTTTTCAAAAGCCCTGGAGAAACGGGCCGGGGATGACCCTGCGTTCAGGGTGTTGCTCAAGGCTTCTGGATCTGCAACCCAGGCTTTCAGTTCAATTTCAATACTCATACCATGATTGTAACAAATATGTATGTCCAATGGTTGTTCATTTGGTTTATTTTTAAACATTTGTACTATATTTTACTTATTTACATCAGCGTCGGGAAAATTCCTTGAGTATTAGAGCAAATCTGGGTATATATGTTCTTAGTAGTATAAAAAGGGTAGAAAAAAACCGATATAGGGTAATATGAACGTTCGATACGGTGGTTTATGTCCTTTTTTATGTACTATGGTGTTCTGTATCTATGCACCCATGCATATCGACGCAGAAGAAACGATTCATATTGTACAAGGAGGAGATACTATCTATTCAATAGCTCGTTTCTATAAAGTCGATGTTGATGCCCTGATGAAGGTCAACGACATTACTGATCCGCAAAAACTACAAATAGGCCGGCGGCTTACCATGCCCCCGACAAGTACCCAGGGGTCTATTGAATACCGGGTCGCGAAAGGAGACACCCTGTATAGTATAGCTCGGCGATATACGATTACCTTACAATCCTTACAGGCGGCTAATAATCTGTCTAATACGTATATATTAAAGGAAGGGGATGTACTCCGTATTCCTCTGGCCGATAGAGGAATGGATAAACCGATCGCTTCCAGTGGAACAGCAACGGTAACTCAAGGGGGAACCGCCTCAAGCAATACGGCTTTGAGTACCGGCCCTCCCCAAACAGCTGCGACCAAGAGTGGGAATGCTTCTGTACGCTGGCCGGTGCTTGCAAAGGAAGTGATCTATATGACCGGCAAACTTTATGGGGTGGTTCTGGTTGGTGAGAAATCTGAGACCGTAAAAAGCCTTACCCCAGGAACCGTGGTATCAGCCGGACCGTACCGTGGATTCGGAAGGGTCGTGATTGTACAGGTAGCAGGAGGTTATCTATACGTATACGGTGGTTGTGAAAGTTTATCGGTAAAGGAAGGGGATAAAGTGGCTTCGGGAACTGAATTGGGTAAATTGGGGCTTGACGCAGTCTCTAAAAAACCGCAATTATTCTTTTTAGTGTACCGAAGCAGTACCCCTATTGATCCTGCGAAGGCCCCGAGGACCTAGTTAGTTCAAAGTGAGACTAGGCTGGCGACAGGATCGAATTTCATAAAAGTTTTAGGTAAAAAAGCATAAAAAAGCACCAAGAGGGTAACAGTGTGTTAAAAACAAAATCGGCACTTGAACGCGAAGAACGGGGAACCAAGAAAAAAGGGATATTGTTGTATCCCGTAGAGGAAGACGGAACCGAATCAACTGGTACCGATCGATCAACTCACGCTGCTCGGTCTTCGCGAAATTCCAAAAAGTCAAAAATTTCCAAAGAGACTGATCCGCTATCGTTGTATTTTAAGCAGATCTCAAAGTTTCCGCTTTTAACGGTCCAGGAAGAGCAGTCCATTGGTCAGAAGATAGTCGTCATCCGCCAGAAACTGGTAGATCTGGATCAGGCCCATAAAGGCAGGGAACAAGACGGGCTCTACAAGAAAGAACGGCTTGCGCTGGATAATGCGCTCCACATGTATAAAAGCAAGATGATTAACTCCAATCTGCGCTTGGTGGTTTCCATTGCAAAAAACTATCAACATCGGGGTTTATCATTGTTGGATCTCATTGATGAAGGAAACATCGGGCTTATTGAAGCGGTGGATCGCTTCGATTATACCCGGGGCTGCCGCTTCTCCACGTATGGTACCTGGTGGATCCGGCAGGCTATCATTAAGAGCATTGCTGATAAGGGTAGGGTGATCCGTATCCCCGTCCACATGCTGAATACCATTAAAAAGTGTTATTTTGTTTCAAAGCAGTTAACCCAGGATCTAGGCAGGGATCCGAGTAATGAGGAATTATCCGAATATTTAGGGTTACCCATTGCCAAGGTGAAGGAGATTGTGAAACTCTCCCAGGAAACCACCAGCCTCGATACCATTGTGGATGACGGCAACCTTACCCGTTTGGCGGATCTCATTAAAGATGATACCTTGGCCGAGCCTTTTGAACTGGCATTTTCCACCACCCTTCAGGAGACCATGGAGGAAATTCTTTCCCGTCTCTCTGAACGGGAAATGAAGATCATGCAGCTCAGATTTGGCCTGGCCGGTGAAGGTCCTTTAACCCTGGAAGAAACAGGCAGACTCTTAGGCATCACCCGTGAACGGGTTCGGCAAATCCAGGAGAAAGCCACTTTTAAGTTGCGGGGTCTTAAAGAAATCCACGAATTAAACGAAAACCCCTAAATCATACCGTACTTTTGAGGGGCCTTGGCCCCTCATATTGTTATGAGCGGAGCCGTTTTCACCATTTCAGGTATCCCAAACCTACGTTCTAAAACATAAAAAAAGAAGCTTAGGTCTCTTGACTTTCTTGTTGTAATATGGTATTATTCTTACTATAACTATCAGATTAATAAGGAGAATTAGGAACATGGCGCCTAAAACAAGTATCGATCAATGGGCCTTTGAAACAAAACAGTTACACATAGGCCAGGAAGAACCGGATCCTGCCAGCGATGCCCGGGCAGTGCCGATCTACCAGACCACCTCGTATGTGTTTCATAATTCCGCGCATGCAGCAGCCCGCTTTGGGCTTACCGATCCAGGGAACATCTATAACCGGCTCACCAATTCGACCCAAGAGGTGCTGGAAAAACGCATCGCAGCACTGGAAGGGGGCGTTGCTGGCTTGGCTTTAGCCTCAGGGGCTGCGGCAGTTACCTATAGCTTCCTCAATCTTGCCCAGGCAGGGGATCATATTGTCTCGGCCAAGACCATCTATGGGGGTACCTACAACCTTTTAGCCCATACCCTGCCCCTCTACGGTATTACCACCACCTTTGTAGACCCTGAAGAAAAGGATAGTTTTGCCAAGGCCATACAACCCAAGACCAAGGCGCTCTTCATCGAAACCTTGGGGAACCCCAATTCCAATATCATTGATATTGAGGCTCTAGCTCAACTCGCCCATGCTCATAAGATCCCCTTGGTAGTGGACGCCACGTTTACCACGCCTTACCTCCTTCGTCCCATCGAATACGGGGCAGACATCGTTATCCATTCTGCCACTAAGTTCATCGGCGGTCACGGTACTACCTTGGGGGGTATCATCGTAGATAGCGGTAAATTTGATTGGGAAGCCAGCGGCAAGTTCCCGGGGATCACCGAGCCTAGCCCCAGTTACCACGGGATATCCTTTGTCAAAGCTGCTGGTCCTGCGGCCTTTGTGGTGCGGATCCGGGCCATCCTGCTCCGAGATACCGGTGCATCAATTTCTCCCTTTAACGCCTTCCTCTTGCTGCAGGGGGTGGAAACCCTTTCCCTTAGGGTGGAACGGCATGTGGAGAATACCCTCAAGGTTATCGAGTACCTCAAGACCCAGCCCAAGGTACTCAAGATAAACCATCCTTCCTTGCCGGAGGATCCCAGCCATGCCCTGTATAAGAAGTACTTCCCCAAAGGCGCGGGTTCTATTTTCACCTTTGAAATGCAAGGGGGCGCTCAAGAGGCCCAACACTTCATTGATAGGCTCCAGATTTTCTCCCTCTTGGCCAATGTGGCGGATGTGAAGTCCTTAGTCATTCACCCGGCGAGTACTACCCATTCTCAGCTCAGTGAAACAGAATTGCTGGAACAGGGAATCAAGCCGAACACGGTGCGGCTCTCTATTGGTACTGAAAACATTAAGGACATTATCGCAGATTTAGATCAGGCCTTTAAGCAGTAAAGAATCACGCGTTTTGATTCTAGTACCGCTTATGCGTTTTTCCTCCTCCTGGCGGTAGAGAACAGCTCTACCGCCTTTTTTGGTTCTGCTTGCATCCTCTATACAATTTCCTACTAACAAGATAGTATACCCATAGAGGTACCGTATGAAAAAGATAGTGTTTTTCCTGTTTTTTTGGTTCCCCATAGTCCTCTTGTTTTCCCAAAATACCGTGAGCACCGAGTCTGTGAGGAATGTCCCCGCCAATATGGTGAGGGTGGAAGGGGGTACGTTCCTTATGGGCGGCACTAACGGCGATAGTGATGAAAAGCCGGTGCATACCGTAACGGTAAAGAGTTTTTACATGGGGAGGACTGAGGTAACGCAAAAGGAATGGAAGGAGATTATGGGGAATGACCCTAGTTATTTCAAAGGCGATAACCTGCCGGTGGAACAGGTAAACTGGTATGAAGCGGTAGAATACTGCAACCGGCTGAGCCTCAAGGAAGGGCTGAGCCCCGCGTACCAGGGGAGCGGTAACAACATCGTCTGTGATTTTAACGCGACGGGGTACCGGCTGCCCACCGAGGCGGAATGGGAATATGCGGCCCGGGGAGGAAATAGAGACGCTATGGCCTACGAGTATTCCGGCGGGAACAGTATTGATCGTGTGGCATGGTACAATGAGAACAGTGACAGCAGTAGCCACCCAGTGGGGATGAAACAGCCAAACAGTCGGGGCTTGTACGACATGAGCGGTAATGTATGGGAATGGTGCTGGGACTGGTACGGGAGTTATAGCGCTGACAGCCAGACGAATCCCACAGGCGCGTCCTCGGGAAATGGCCGGGTCAGACGCAGCGGAGGTTGGTACGCGAGTGCCGCTAACGTGCGGGCCGCCAATCGGGACAACGGCACTCCGTGGTACCGGAGCAACAACCTTGGTTTCCGGGTTGTCTGTCCCTAGTTTAACCAGGCCCCAAGGGAGGTACCCTATGAAAAAGGCTGTTTTTTTCCTGTTTTCCTGTTTTTTTGTTTTCTCCCCAGTCCTCTTGTTTTCCCAAAACACCGTGAGTCTGGACAGCGCCCTGAAAAACGGTGTTTCCTATCTCCGGAGCCGCGTTCCCCAGAATACCCGTGTTTCCATCCTCAATATCGAGAGCGACAGCCCCGAACTATCCGCGTACGTGCTCAAAAATCTAAGCACGGCCCTGGTAAACGACGGGTACTTTACCGTCATTGAGCGGGACGCGGCCGGGCTTTCCTCCCTTGACGGGGAAATGAACTACCAGTTGTCCGGGGCGGTAAGCGACGAGACGTCCCTGTTCCTGGGCAGACAGTTGGGTGCGGAAATCATTCTTTTAGGAGGGATGAACCCTTCCGGCCAGGGCTATAGGCTGGATCTTAAAGCGCTCCAGGTAGAAACCGCCCAGGTAGCAGCCCAATGGTTTGCAGAGCACATCCGGCTCGATGCTTCCTGGGCTAGCCTCACAAAGCCGTCCGGTTACGTGGCCCTCTCCTTTACGGGGGATGCGCTTTCGGAGCGGGAGAAACAGAGCTTTGCCGATATTCTGGGCCAGGCGTTTGAAATCCACCGGGTTCCCCTGGAATTGTCCTCCGGGGACGGTCAAACCGGCTATACCTTGGCGGTGAGCTTTTATAGCCAGCAACTGCCCCCTGTTCCTCCGGCCAATACCGCGCTCCTCAGCGGGGAGTTCCGGGTTTCCCTGGTTCGGGGTTCCCGGGTGCTGCGCCGGGCCGGGCCGTATCAGGTCGTTGAGATGACCCTGCCCCTCCTGGTGCGCCGGGCCGCGGAAGCGCTGCAAAGGGATGGGAAATTTTTTACTGCGCTCAAGCAAGACCTTAATTCATAATTAAGGAGACCGTTATGTTACGTTTCAGAATTTGTCTTGTGTTCTTTTTTTGTCTCCCTGCGGTCCTCTGGTTAGTATCGCCGGAAAAATCAAAAACCCATAAAAGGAGTTTCTATGACCCGCCTGAAAGTAGTAATTCTGTATGTTTTTTTTATCGCCCTGAGTTGTACTACACCGTCTGTTGTAGTGGATCCGCCGCGGCTGGCATCACCAAAACCGCAGGCAGTGGACCAGGCCCAAATCCCCATCCAGCCTCGAATCCGTCCCCGGCTTGCCATCCTGCCCTTTACCGGGGGAAGCCCTGAGGACGCGGAAAGTATTGCGGAGTTCTTTTCGTACGAAGCCGAGATCAATCGGGTTTTTGCCCCGGTTCCCCGGACCAGGGCCATAGAAACCCTGATGAAAGAACAGCAGTTCCAGCGCTCGGGGTTGACCGATTCGGACACCATCGCGGAACTGGGGAAGCAGCTCAACGCGGATTATGTGCTTGCAGGGCATATTGCGGTACTGGGGAACAGCAAACTGCTGCTCATCACCATTATTGATGTCAAGGAACTCCAGCAGATAGCCGGGGATTACCGGGAGTACCAGCAGCTTGAGCGCGTGGTAGACCTCTTGCCCGATATGGCGAAACAGATAGCTGGCGCCGCGGAGCGGGACGTCTCCGGCCTCCCCCGGCTTGCAGTCCTTCCCTTTAACGTGCTTTCCAGCGGAATGGACCAGCAGGACGCGGAACTTTTGGCCCAGCTTCTGGCTACGGAGCTGGCGAATTCCGGCGTGTATGCGGTGTTTCCCCGGACCAAAGCTATAGAAAAGGTGATGGAGGAACATCACATTGAGCGGAGCGGGATGACGGACCAAGAGAGCATCAAAGCCATAGGGGAAGCGGTAAATGCCCAGTACGTGTTGTCCGCGAATGTGCGGAAGCTGGGTGCAGACAACTATTTTTCCGCCTCCATCCTGCATATTGTTGAGGCCAGCCAGGTTCCGGGGGGAACCCGTGAAAAGTACCAGACCGTGAACGACGGCCTGAGCTTGATGCCCAAGATTGCCCAGAGCTTAACCGGCAGCGCGGCCCCTATGAGGAATGTTCCCGCCAACATGGTGCGAGTTGAGGGTGGTACGTTCCAGATGGGCAGTAATAACGGCCAAGACTGGGAAAAGCCGGTGCATACGGTAACGGTAAAGGGTTTCTATATGGGGAAGTATGAGGTAACCCAAAAGGAATGGCAGGAGCTCATGGGGACGACCGTGGCCCAGCAACGAGACATGGCGGACAGGAGTTGGTCGTTATATGGGGTGGGGGATAATTACCCCATCTATTATGTAAGCTGGTATGAAGCGGTGGAATACTGTAACAAGCTGAGTCTGAAGGAAGGGCTGAGTCCTGCGTACCGGGGGAGCGGGAACAATATCGTGTGTGATTTTAATGCGACGGGGTACCGGTTGCCCACAGAGGCGGAATGGGAATATGCGGCGCGGGGAGGGAATAAAGACCCCATGGCCTACGAGTATTCTGGGGGGAACAGCGTTGAGAGCGTGGCGTGGTATAGCGGGAACAGCGGGAACAGTAGCCATCCGGTGGGGACGAAGCAGCCGAACAGCCTGGGTTTGTACGACATGAGCGGTAATGTATGGGAATGGTGCTGGGATTGGTACGGGGGCTATAGTTCGGGGAGTCAGACGGATCCTACGGGCGTGTCCTCGGGGACGTACCGCGTCTTTCGCGGCGGGAGATGGTACGATGGCGCCGCTCTCGTGCGGGCTGCTAATCGGGACAACAGCACTCCGTTGTCCCGGATCGGCAGCCTCGGCTTTCGGCTTGTCCGCCCCTAGTTTAACCATGTTCAAGTTGAGCGTAAGATATACCCGGCCCCGACGGGGATCGTCGGGGTTGACGAACCCCCGGAGGGGGTGAGGAAGAGGGTATGAAGGTGTTGCG
>JAISGE010000166.1 GCA_031263265.1 Treponema sp. | reverse complement strand
TAAACGAGTTGAGTGTACACAACAAAGACAGTATTATGGTGCTGGTGCAAGAAGTGTCCAAGTTTAAGGTTGCCTCTTAAGGTGCGGCTGTAGAACCGCCCAGTTTAAGCTGGGCGGATATTTGTACATCCCCTATGGAAGCAGGATCAGATCCTATGATAATACTATGGAGTACTTCTACCGCCCGTTTCCCGATTTCATACTCATTCTGTTGTAAGTAGGTAAGGCTGTCCTGCATATACGCCGGTGCATCCACGGTAATAAGCGAAAAATCTTCAGGAATACGCCGGCCCAGTGTCTCAAGTGCTTGTTTAACCATCAGGGATATAGAAAATTCGCTTACAAAAGCTGCGGTAATTTCTGGATACTTGGATAAATGCGCGATCAGCGTATCAGTATCGCTACCCACAGCAATATTAGTGCAACAAAATGCAGGTTCAAAGATAATGCCGGAATCACTAAAGGCTTTGATAAATCCACTCCATCGATCTTCCACCGTGGATATATGTTCAATCGGTCCAGAATAAAAGGCAATGTTCCGATGTCCCAATTGCAGAAGGTATTCAACCCCTCCCTGTGCACTGGCCACATTGTCAGTAGAAACCGAAGGAGCCGGTAAACCCTTCATCTTCCGGTCTACAAACACCAGGGGCCGTTTATTCACAATTTGTTTGAGGATCTCCGCGTTGTAATATTCCCCATGAACCGGGAGCATCAAAATACCTGCCGCATCTTCAGCGGTCAAGTGCTGGAGCGCCCGTTCTTCTGCTGCCACCGAATCTTGGGATCGTTTTAAAATGAGATGGTACCCCAGGGCAGTACAGGTTTCTTCTATGGCGTACAGTAAATGGGTACCAAAGGCATCGTTAAAATCAGAAATGATCAAACCAATAACCCGGGACGCGGGAAGGTTCTTTACCGGTATGGCTTTACGCCCCACACTCCCCCCGACAAAAGACCCCTTTCCAGGCAAGCGGGAGATAAGCCCTTCTTCAGCAAGCAGTTCAAGGGCTTTTTTACTCGTTATACGACTTACCCCGAAGGTACTACAGAGTTCTTTTTCTGAAGGTAATTTATCGCCGAATTTTAAGGTACCTGAGGAGATTTCTTCCAACAAATAATCATAGATAAGTTTATAATACGGATGGGTTTTGGTCTTTAGCGTGGTGGTGGACTTGCTGTTGATGATGCCATACATATTGATATATTGACATATCATTTGTAAATGTGCAATAGTTGAGCTTGAAGAACCTAAATCTAAATGGTTCATAAAGGACGAGAAAAATAGTGAAAGATTTGCATAGTATCCCCAAGCCAGCGGTGCTGCACCCTCAGGAAGGGGTGTTCCAGTGTTCGGGTCTCCCGGAGATAAGTGGAGATGGGTGTTTTCACCAGGTGATCGAGGTTGTGCGGGACCAGCTTGCTCATGATGTACCTGCTGCATCTCCTGGATCGGGATCGGAAAAACGAATCATCTGTACCAAAGCCCTGGACATGGAAGAAGAAGCCTATCACCTGCAGATTAGACCGGAAGGCATTAGCCTCACTGGGGCTTCGGAACGAGGCATCTATCACGGGCTACAGACCCTGCGTCAGTGGATCCTATCAGCCTATAAGGACCGTGGACTTTCACTTCCTTGTGTAGCTATTGAGGATTATCCCCGTTTCCCCTGGCGAGGTTTCATGTTGGATACGTCCCGGTATTTTTATACGGTTCCTTTTATTAAAAAGCTCATTGACGCGCTCTCGCTGCATCACCTCAATGTTTTTCACTGGCATCTTACGGATGATCAAGGCTGGCGGCTGCCGGTGGATGCATACCCCTTGCTTACCGAAATAGGTTCAAAACGGCAGGAACACCGGTTCAAGGGCCGGTATACCGGCGGCTTCTATACTGAAGGGGATATCCGGGACGTAGTGGCCTATGCTGCACGCCGGCAAGTGGAAGTGGTTCCTGAAGTGGACCTTCCGGGCCACGCCAGCGCAATCCTGGCCGCGTATCCAGGGCTGGGTTGTACCGGCGGCCCTTATCGGGTAGAAGATCGATTCGGGATTTTTGAAGACGTGCTCTGCGCGGGAAATGACGGCATCTTCGAACTGAGTTCCGCGGTTTTTGATACCCTGGCCACGTTGTTTCCCTCCCCCTATGTGCATATCGGCGGAGATGAAGTATGGTTTAACCGTTGGGAAGCCTGTCCCAAATGTCAGCGCCGCGTACAAGAAATCGGTCTGAGCAGTCCCCGGGACTTGCAAAGCTGGATAAGTATGCGGCTTGTTCGCATGCTTACCGAGCGCGGGAAGATTGCCATTGGTTGGGATGAAGTACTGGAAGATACCGAGCAATGTAGATTGCCAAAGGAATTGGTGGTTATGTCTTGGCGGGGTACTGAAGGAGGGAAAGCGGCAAGCAAGCGGGGGCACAAGGTGATCATGACCCCCAACACCCAAGGCTGTTATCTGGATTACCGCCATGTCGATGATCCAGAAGAGCCTGGGCAGTTGTTTCTGACTTCCTCGGTTTATGACGCGTATTCCATGAACCCGGTCCAGGGAATACACAGCGAGCAGGCTGCAGCTATTATGGGCGGCCAAGGCAACCTCTGGTCTGAGTTAATCTATGCGGGGAAATTTGCCGAGTATATGATCTTTCCCCGGATATGCGCCCTGGCAGAGGCGCTCTGGACACCCCTATCCCTCAAGGATTTTGACGATTTTTCCCGGCGCTTGCAGGTCCATCAAAAACGCCTGGATATGCTGGGGATTGTTCAGTATCGGGGTTCTTTAGGCGGGGTGTGAAAGAGGGGATAGGTTACGCTTGTGGGGCGGTGATGTGTTCCCAGAGTCTATAGAGTTTCAGTTTCGGCGTGAATACCGCTAAACAGACAAAGGACAGGCCAGACATGAGATCCATATAAAAATCACTGTACTTGCGCCATGCTTTGTCATACTGATTCGGTAGCACCGGTCGTCCCGTTAAACCCTGGTATATCCTATGCACATAGCCTTTTTCAGTAAGGTACTCAAAAAAATCGGTGATTTCGAGGATTTTTTGTTTTTTCTCATGACATTCCCGGTGAAACACCTCCCGGGAAC
>JAISGE010000141.1 GCA_031263265.1 Treponema sp. | reverse complement strand
GCCTCCACCAAGGGAGACGGCCGTATCAACGTTCTTACCAACAGCACGGTCTACGGCATAGACGCCTACCGCTCCACCTTCTATAGGCCCGCCGTGGTGGAGGCCCGCCTCGCCGGACGGCCCGACCCCCTGCCCGCCGCTGCCTCCGGCATACAGAACGCCGCCTCCTTTGAGCCCCCTGTGGTCATCATCCGGGGGCCTGAGGCGGGCATGGTCTTCACCGGCCCCAACGCGGAGCTTTCCGTGTCCGTGGCAGACCAGCGGCAGCCGGTAAAGACCGTCAAGGTGCTGGTAAACGGCCGGCTCCTGGGCAGCGAGGACATGCAGGGCTTAAGCGGCAGCCGGGGCCTGGTGGTGGAAGGGGCGGGGGGCCTCAGCGTCAGCGGGAAGGAGAACCGCCTGGACTTTCGCTTCCCCCTCACCTTGAGCCCCGGAACCAACCGGGTCGAGGTGATCGCCACAAACGGCTACTCCGAGGGCAAGGATTCCGTGGAGGTAACGTACCGGGCTCAGACAAACCAGCAGGAGATACTGCCCAACCTGTGGATCCTGGCCATTGGGATAAACCGCTACGACGACCCAGGGATACGGAACCTCGACTATTCCGTGGCGGATGCACGGGGGATCATCGACGCGTTCAAGCGCCAGGAGGGGAAGGTGTACCGCCGGGTGAACAGCCTCCTCATCGCGGACGGGGCAGGGCTAAGCCCCACCGCGGAAAACATCAAGGACAACTTCTCCTGGCTCAGGCAGGCGGGGCAGCGGGACGTGGTGCTGCTCTTTATCGCAGGCCACGGGGTAAATGACCCGGGCGGGAGCTTTCTGTTCCTGCCCTCGGATGCGGCCTTTGGGCAGGACGGGAATGTGCGGGCATCCCGGGCGATAAGCAACCGGGATATCTACTCGGTGCTGGACGTGCCGGGGCAGAAGCTGGTGTTCATTGACTCCTGCCATTCTGAGGGGGTGTCTGGGCGGAAGACCCGGGCCGTGGACAACAACCAGTTGGTGCGGGACCTAATGGACAACAGCACGGTGATTTTCACGTCGAGCCGGGGGAGCGAGCTGTCCCAGGAGAGCAAGGAGTATGGCCACGGGCTTTTCACCTGGGCCATCATGCAGGGGATGAAAGGAGAAGCGGACCTCATCCGGGACGGGAAGATAACGATGAAGGAACTGGACGCATACGTGTCGGAAAAGGTTCCGGCCCTGACCGGCGGCGCGCAGCACCCCACGACCACCACCCCAGATGGCTACATCAACTTCAACGTAGCTATTCCCGGACGGTAGGAGTGGCCCCTGGAGTACTATCTTATAGGCTCCAGGAGGTTCCCATCCTGCTCAATGACCCGCTCGGTTCCATCTTTTGCATAGACGCGAATGGTCGGATTTTTAACCAACCCATCCAGGTGGATGAGGCAGGGGGCATCATCGTCGTAATTCAGCCCTATCGCAAAATGACAGGTGTGAAAGGCTTTCTCATCCTCCAGCATCTGCCCTTCAATACGAGCTTCCGGGTTAAGTCCAATACCGATTTCTCCGATGTTTCTGGCATTCCGGGCATAGACCTCCCCTAATCCCCGAGACAAGGTTCCGGCGGTTTCATATTCCCGGGCCTTGGTTTCTGCTATCTTAATGGTTTCTCGCAACGCCGCAGCCTCATCACCTCCGTGTATAGCGGTAACGAATCCCTTTTCTAGGGTACAGCGTATAGGATCCTGGATGAGGATGTCCTTATCATAGAGACTCATGGAGCCGTCAAAGACGATGATCCCTTGGGCGGTTCCATTCTCAGGGCTGATGAAGACCTCTCCTGCGGGAAGGTTCCCACCCCTGCCCCCCTGGGAGAAGTCCCCGTCATCGGATCGGGCCTGCCGTCCTCGAATAGAGCAGCGAATATCCGTCCCGCCAGGACCGGTGATGTGTACGGATACCCCGTCATCTAATACCGCCTTAATCCCAAGGCAGCGAGTTTTCAGCAGGTCGTAATCAATCGGTACCGTACGGATGAAAGAGGCTATGGAGGTAGCAGGAGACCAGAAAGACCTACACGTTTTTTCTCCGTATAATTGTAAGTGAAAAATATGGTCGTAGTTGATGCCTTGGTAGGTATAGGGCGTGGTGATGCCATGCCTGTCTTTCCCCAACTTTGCCGCGCTCAGGGAAATAAATACCTCTGGATGTGCAGAAAATGCGGCAATCACCCCTGGTTCGGCAAAATCCAGTTGGGTTTTTACCGGTTGAAATAAAAGCAAAGGAAGCCCTCCCGCATCAAAGGTTGCATCGTAAAGAGCCTCTGCAATCGTTGCCACTTCTGTTGCCGGATTAGTTACGATGATGACCTGCTCGCCGGGCTTAACCTTGAGGCAGGTTTCTATGGCAATTTGGGCTGCTGCGTATAGTTCTTCAGATGCTAATGCAAGCGCTTGATTATAGACAAACTTTGAAAGGTTTTTATACATATCTTTTAGTCTATCGTTGTTTTTGAGGAATTCCAAGCAGGATCAAACACCGATTAGGGATCATCCTTCCTCAAGCGCCTCAAGCACCTGAGCAGAAAACCCTTCATATTTGAGTTTTTGCCGTATATTTGTATCAGACCCATCTATGACAAGGTGGTTTCTTGCAAGGTACCGGTTTAGCAGGGCCCATTCAGTATCAAAATCCAACACCCCGTTAAGCGCTTCTTGGGCAATATTCCGCTCAATACCCCGACACCGGAGTGCAGTGATAAGATACCGGGGACTTTCGAGCTTCCGGGCAATTCGGGCTTGTAGCCACAACTGGGCATACCGGTGGTCATTAACCATACCTTGCTCAATTAAATGAGAAACCACCCGCTGCACACAAGAAGTAGTATGACCTCGCTGTACCAGTTTACAGGATAAACCCCGGCTACTCTGTTCTGCCCGGGCTACCAGCCCCAAAGCCTGCTTTTCCGCCCGTAAACAAGAAGCAGCAAAACGCAAAGCCTCTTCTTCCTGACTAGATAAGATTTTATCAGCTACACAGAGGACTTCGGGGTAATAATCCGAAGGCACATACACTGATTTTAAGGAAAATAGAGAACCATCTGAGAACTCAATCCGGTACACGCCTTCCGCTGCTTTCAGATTCCCTGATAACTTTACAGACACCACCCGCATAACTGGCTTACTGCACAGAAGCGTCCTGTAGACACCAAGGTGGTACTTAGCGCTTGGAGAACTGGAATCGCCTGCGAGCCCCGGCTTGACCGTATTTCTTTCGTTCCACCATCCGTGGATCCCGAGTCAAGTACCCCTTATTCCTCAGACTCGTATAATTACCCTGATCAACCTTACACAGTGCCCGGGCAAGTCCATGCCGACACGCCCCTGCCTGCCCTTGCACCCCTCCTCCATACACATTAATCACAATGTCTACGGTCTGTTCATTCCCCGTTACCATCAAGGGCTGCATCACCATCAACGCATATTCCCCCTGCGGAAAGTACTCCTTAAGCCCTTTCCCATTCACCTGTATCTTGCCTTGCCCTTCTCTCACATACACCCGGGCTACTGCCGTCTTCCTTCGCCCTGTTCCTATTCCTAAATTCTTAACCACCTGCTTACCCTCTTTCCCTTTCTCAAAGGTCTAATCTTAGACCCGGATATCTTCCGGCTGTTGAGCCGCATGGGGATGCACTGCTCCCGCATATAGCTTGACGTTCTTTAACAGTTTCCGCCCCAACGGACCTTTGGGCAACATACCCTTGATTGCCTTTTCCAAAGGTGCCGTAGGGTGCCGATCAAGTACCTGCTTAAAACTAGCAGCTTTCAGCCCTCCTACATACCCAGAGTGGCTATAGTACTGTTTTTGCTCTGCCTTACGACCGGTAACCCGGATTTTATCCGCATTTACCACGACTACAAAATCCCCTACTTCCTGATGGGGAACAAACACCGCTTTTTCTTTTCCTCTGAGTATCGCGGCTGCCTTAGCAGCGACCCTGCCGAGGACTTTACCATCAGCATCAATCACAAACCATTTCCGCTCCACGTTAGCGGGTTTTACGAATACTGTTTTCATAAGATGACCTTCTCGTTAATATAAGGTTATTGTGCGCCTAATGCTGCGCTTATGTCAAGATAGGAACCTCATTCGGTTCAATAACCAATAGAAATATCCTCCTGATTCATGGAGTACCCAGCAAGCCGTTAGCGGTACTTGCACTATCCCTCCCTGCCAATTATAGTAAAGCCAGAGCAGTCGAGGTAGAATATGCGCTGTCCCCATTGCGGTACTTGTGATGATAAGGTAATCGAATCCCGAACCCTAGCCAACGGCGAAGCAGTGCGCCGTCGCCGGGAATGTAACCGTTGCGGACTTCGGTTTACCAGTTATGAACGGATTGAAGAAAAACAGTTTATGGTGATCAAACGGGATCACCGCCGGGAACCTTTTGACCGGCAAAAAATTGAAAAAGGGGTGCAGCGGGCCTTGGAAAAACGGCCGGTCTCTCAGATGAGTACCGAATGTTTGGTCAATGAAATCGAAGACGCGGCTGCCATCCGGGGAAAGGTAAACCACGAAATTGAAACCGCGGTGATCGGGGATTTGGTACTGGAAAAGCTGAGAGCTTTGGATAAGGTGGCCTATATCCGTTTTGCTTCGGTGTACCGGCATTTTGAAGATATGGATGAATTTGTCAAGGAAATACAAAAACTGGGATGGGATTCGTGAGCCCGTATGAAAATCCTGAAATCCCCATCCGGCCCGGTGCATGTGCTTTGACGGCCGAACAAAAGACCCGCATTGCCCAGTTTCTCGACCTTGCCGGGGATTATCTGAGAGACGGCTACAGCCGACGTCGAACAGTCCCTACTTTTACTGACGAGCCCCCTCCCCGAGAAGCTGCCCAAGCCCTGCAGCCCCAGGCTGATTCCCTAGAGGCGCTGGAAACAGAAGTCTTGAATTGCCAGGGCTGTGCCCTGCATACCGGTCGAATCAAGGCGGTTCCCGGAGAAGGGGTAGCCCGGCCTTTGGTGCTGGTCATTGGGGAAGGGCCTGGAGCGGATGAGGATGCTTCAGGGCGGCCTTTTGTGGGACCTGCGGGACAGCTCCTGGACCGCATGCTTGCATCGGTGGACCTCTCCCGGGAACGGAACTGTTTTATTGCCAATGTGGTAAAATGCCGGCCCCCCCATAACCGGGATCCTTTGCCCGAGGAAATCGTCGCCTGCGCCCCTTTCCTGACGCGGCAGCTTAGCCTGCTTAAACCCCGGATGATTCTCTGTCTAGGCAGGGTAGCTATGCAAGCCTTGCTCCATACCGGTGAAGGTATCGGGAGGCTCCGGGGAAAGCTCAGCAGCTACCAGGGATTGCCCCTACTTGGAACCTATCATCCCAGTGCGCTCTTGCGGGATGCATCCCTCAAGCGTCCGGCCTGGGAAGACTTAAAAATTCTCCGAACCCAGTTAGCTGTTTTGGAGCAGGAAGAATCCTAATGGCTGCTACAGCAAAGAGCCAGGATCCCCTTATAGAGAAAATAGAAAAAAGCCCTTATGTGGATATGGTCTTTGATCTGCCCCTGCATCAGGTATTCACCTACCAGATAGACCCCAAGGGATCCGCAGCCCTGGGTAAGCGGGTCATAGTCCCTTTCGGCAGGCAAGAGCAACTAGGGTATATCATCGGGGAACGGGCTGAAGTTCCCCCGGGTTTAGCTGAAGCCGCTATTAAAGCGGTACGCCGGGTGGTAGATCCTGCCCCTGTATTCGACTGCCGGGATATTGCCCTGGCAGCATGGATCGCCCGGTACTACCTCTGTAGTCTTGGCCAAGCCCTGGCCACGATGATCCCTTCGGGCAGGCGGACCGGAACCTATTCCACCTTTGCGGATCCTGAGGAGGAAATAGCCCACAGGATCCCAGAACTCTCCTCAGAACAAAAGTACGCCTTGGAATGTATCATTGCATCCTGCTTTAAAGAAAAAGAAGCTGCTCCCCCTTCGTTCCCGTGCTCCCGGTTCTTGTACCTGTATGGTATCACCGGTTCAGGGAAGACCGAGGTATTCCTACGAGCTGCCGAGCATATACTCAATCAAGGGAATTCGGTGATCTACCTGGTGCCTGAAATTTCCCTGACCCTCCAAACCGCGGAAGCCATAGAGAAGCGGTTTGGCGCCATCGCGACCACCATGCATTCACGGATGAGCCCCAGCGCCAGGCTTACCCAATGGGTACGGATCCAGACCGGGGAGATCCGCGTCGTAGTAGGACCCCGAAGCGCGGTA
Organism: Treponema sp.; assembly: GCA_031263265.1. Lineage (GTDB taxonomy): Bacteria > Spirochaetota > Spirochaetia > Treponematales > Breznakiellaceae > JAIRLU01. Next base: position 11,840 of record JAISGE010000141.1, on the reverse strand, counting down.
TTTGCCCCGGTACGAAACCTGGGGCTTATCATCATTGATGAAGAACACGATGGTTCATACAAATCCGGAACTACCCCCCGGTATCATGCCCGTCAGGTGGCCATGCACCGCAGTTCGGTTGAAGGGGCTGTCCTGGTGCTGGGTTCTGCAACCCCTTCAGCAGAAGCATGGAAACTCATGGGAGAAGGAACGATCAAACGGCTGAACCTGAGCCGCCGGCTTTCCGGGGGAAGCCTTCCTACCATACGATCCGTGAGCCTTGCGCATGCCCAAGGCTGCCTTACCAGGGAATTGAAAGAAGAAATCCGCAAGACCGCCCAGTTGGGAAGGCAAACCATCCTTTTTCTAAACCGCCGGGGCTTTGCGTATTTCTATCATTGCCAGGCCTGCGGGTATGAACTCAGTTGTAAGCATTGTTCCGTATCGCTCACCTACCACAAGCAGAAAGGCCGGGCAGTCTGCCATTACTGCGGGTACCAAACCGTTCCCCCCAGGGCCTGTCCTCGGTGCGGTTCCCTTGAAGCCGGATATAAAGGTTTTGGTACCGAGCTTATTGAAGAGGAGGTCCGCCGGACTTTCCCGGACCTGCGGATTTATCGGGCTGATGCAGATACCACCAGTCGCAAGGGGAGTCTTGAGGAAACCTTGGCCTTGTTCAAGGCCGGGGGATTTGACCTGCTCCTTGGCACTCAGATGGTTGCCAAGGGACTCAACTTTCCTGGAGTACGCCTCGTAGGGGTTATCCTCGCGGATACGGGCCTCCATCTGCCGGATTTCCGGGCTGCGGAACGGACTTTTGCACTTATTGTCCAAGTTGCCGGACGGGCAGGCCGGTACTTCCCGGATGGTACGGTCATCGTTCAAACGCTGCGGCCTCAGGATCCGGTCATCCTCCAGGCATGTGCCCTGGATTTGGAAGGGTTCTATGCCGCGGAATTGGCCCAACGGAAGCTCTTGGGCTTTCCCCCCTATACCCGGCTGATCCGTTTCACCGTCAGATCAAAGGAAGAAGCCCGGGTAGAGAGAGCCATCGAGAACCTCGCAAGCATCGCCGCTCCGCTGCTCCCATCCAATGGGGATATGTTAGGCCCCGCAGAATGTCCAATCGGCATCATCAGCGGGAATTACCGCCGGCAGCTCATCTTGCGGGGAACCTCCATGGCCCCGCTCCACGCGGCAGCTCACACCATGCTGACCCGCTACGAAACCGGTAAAGATAATCGGGTATATCTGGAGCTTGATGTAGATCCGGTAAACCTTTTGTAATCACCTACAAAAGGCTCACGGTACTATAGGTCCAAACACTGATACAGCTGATGCAAGAGTGCTTCTTCCCATGCTCCTGATTTGGGGATATACGCGGTGACTCCGGTAAGGGATAAAATCTTTTGTTCCGCTTCGGGGTCATTTGACGTGAGGACGATAATCGACCCCTTATAAGAAGAGGTAAGGACGCGCTTAATAAACTCATCACCATCCATATCTGCCAGGGCCATGCCGGTAATCACCACCACAACATCCCCTTGCTTAATCGCTTGCAGCGCATCGGCTCCCTGGGAAAAGACTTCCCCCATAAATCCCTGTTCTGCAAAAAACGTCTTCATTAATTTCCTAAAAAACTCGCTATTATCCACATGAATAATAGTTTTCATTATATACTCCTCAATAAGTAAAGAAGCAAAGAGACGCTTCCTCTTATCTACAGTATAGTATAATGATTCTGCACTGGTTCTTACCATTTATTTACATTTTTTGTTGTTATGCCAGGTTATGCCCCGCCCTACCCATACAGGGACGAAACTTAAGAGCAGGGCAAAGGGTACGACCAAGGCTTGAGTTACCTGATTCTGTTGATAAAAATGCGGGAAGAGCTTAATCACCATGGAAAGGATACTGCCGAACAGTACATAGGTCCACAGGGCCTTCAACAGCTGTTCAGCCCGAAAGCGTTTTGTATCCTCCTTGCCAAAGGCCAGGATAAGCCCCAAGGGGATGGCCCCTAAGAGTAAGGGATTCACGTAGAGGATGTTGCTATTATGGTAGGTATAATCATGGTTCGTGAAGAAGCTCATAAAAAACAAAAGGGACCCGGCAATCCCGAAGAACAAACCAAGGACGCTCTGACTCAAACCCCCAAGTATACGGTATAAGGTAGGCCGCCGGTTTCGGGTTCCCTGGATGGCTGCCATTACCCCGGCAATGAGTAAGCCCAGCAGGAGCGCCCGGATCCACTGCCGGGGGGGCTGGGCTAAAATCGCCGGCCGGTTCACTGCCCGGTGCAGCACATCCACTGAAGCGACCAGTTTTCGTTCGGTGCCTTCCTGGTCATAATACTGGAAATCTACCATTCGGCTGCCGATCTCTGCAGGAAGAAACATTTCTTCCCAAACCGTGATGGGGGTATCGATATCCTGTCCCATCAAGAAGTTAAGGATCCAGTCAAAAAACGGAGAAAACCAGGTATGCCTGCGGACATGCTGGCGCAAGGTATAACGGCCAGGGGCTTCACCGAATTGCCCCTTGAATTGGCCATCTGTAGCCAAGTCCAGGATGTCCCGAATCCGGGTGGCACAGTTATCCCGGAAATGATGGTAATAATAGTCCCGGTTTTCCGGGAGAACATTGGTTTCTGCAAAACGCTGGATTGCTACTCGTTTTTCAGGAGGAATATCCAGGGTATAGATGGTTACATCCCGGTTGGTTCGGATGTAGGCTCTGATATTGGCCTCTGCAGCAGAGACACCACAACTATAGAGGAGCCTACCAAAGGCAAAATTGACAAAAAAGTGATCGTTTTCAAAAGAGAACAGACCGTAATCATAGAACCGGGCCATGCCGGTGGCGCTGTCTTCAATGATAAGCCCGATATGGCCCCACCAAAAATACAGTTCATCCCCTGGCCCCATTACCGCGATCTTGATGCTCAGACGGTCTCCAGGACTTTGGGCAGTCAAAAAAGAGCCGGTGCATAGAAGCATCCCCAATAGTATAGCCTTACCGCTCACCACATCCTCCTTCCCCCGTTCTCATGGGGAATCCTGTAGCCATAGTATACCATGAATAAGTATATTCATGCTATATAGGGAGATCATGGCGTATATCGAACTGAAACAGGTATGCAAATACTATCAGGCAGGAGAAAAAAAGATCATTGCTGCGGATAAGATGAGCTTTAGCATCGAACAACGGGAATTCTGCGTGATCGTCGGTCCCAGTGGTGCGGGCAAGACCACCCTCCTTAACATGCTGGGGGGCATGGACTCCTGTGACCAGGGAACCATTACCTTGAATGGCCGCTTCATTAACGGCATGAATGAACAGCAGTTGACCGACTACCGGCGCTACGACGTGGGCTTTGTCTTTCAGTTTTACAACCTTATTCAGAACTTGACTGCCCTGGAAAACGTAGAACTCGCCTCGGAAATATGCCTGGATCCCTATGATCCCCGGGAGATCCTGGCTGCGGTGGGCCTTTCCCATAGGCTGAACAATTTCCCTGCCCAGCTTTCCGGGGGGGAGCAGCAGCGGGTTGCTATTGCCCGGGCCTTGGCCAAGAACCCCAAGATACTCCTCTGCGATGAACCAACCGGCGCGCTGGATTACCAGACCGGAAAACAAATCCTCAAGCTCCTCCAAGAGAGCTGCCGGCAAATCGGTAAAACGGTCATCCTGATTACCCACAATCAGGCCATTTCCCCGATGGCTGACCGGGTTATTCACCTCAAGAATGGACAAATCATCAAGGTGGAGTGCCAGGAAGCCCCCGTGGAGGTAGAACATATCGAATGGTAAACCCCACCCCGGCTCCGATTCTCTTTCAGCACATCGGGCACACCAAACAAACCAAGCCACACAGCCTGGGAAAAACGTATGTTAAAATCATCTTTCGGGAAATCAGGTCTAGTTTGGGGCGTTTCCTGGGGATCTTTGCCATTGTCGCCTTGGGGGTGGGTTTTCTTTCCGGTCTCCTGGCCACGACGCCGGATATGAAGGCTTCGGTGGATCGGTACTTCGATAAGACCAACATGATGGATATGTGGATCAGGGCCACCATGGGGATAAGCCGCGCGGATCTTGATGCGATTGCCCAGCTTGATGAGGTCGCTTTGATCCAGGGGGTTTACAGCTTGGATGTCCTGGTCAAGACTTCCCGGGAGGAAGAGCTGGTTACCAGGATTTACGGGCTTCCCCTGGAAACCGCAGATCAACCGGAATTCGTAAACCGCCTGGAACTGCTCACCGGCCGGATGCCGGAACAGGAGGACGAATGTCTGGTACAAGAGCCTGGGGGATTTCTGGTACCCATCGCAATCGGCACTACCCTTTCCATCATGGATAGGGAGCTTCAGGAGACATATACCCAGAGCACCTTTACCGTTACCGGCATTGTCAAGAGTCCCCTGTATATTTCTCATGAACGAGAACCAAGTAGCATCGGCACAGGCCGGCTCAGTATGGTCCTGTACATTCAGGAAAGGGCTTATACGCTTCCTGCCTATACGGATGCGTATATCACCCTCAAAAACGCCAAGCCCCTCAGGGCTTTTACCGAGCCTTACCAAACCCTGGTGGACAGCGTCCAAGGCACCCTTGAAGATTTGGGCAGGGAGCGATCTCTGATGCGGGAGGACCTGATCCTCACCGAAGCCAGGATCCAGGCTCAGGAGAAAATGGCTCACGCAAACGCTGCATACGAACAGGGACGGAGCACTGCTGAACAAGAACTGGCTCTGGCTCGTCGAAAACTGAACCAAGGGGCTGCGGAACTGGCCGCGGGGGAAATAGAACTGGCTGCAGCGGAGACCCGTCTCATCCAAGGCAGGGCTGCGTTCCTGGAAAAACAAGCTCAGGTTACCCAGGAAATGCAGGATGCGGAACAGCGGCTGAACCAGGGAGCCGCAGAACTGGCCACGGCCCAGCAGACCCTCGCGACGAACCAGGCCCAGCTTGATGCGGCTCAGGCTGAGGTGGAAAAGACGCGGACTTCTTTTTTCAAGATGCTCTTTTCCAAAGCTCGCCAAGGCGTGGCTGATTATGATGCAGGCCGTGCAGCCCTGGAAGCCGGTATGGACCGGCTCAAGGCAGAAGAAGGGGAACTGCGTAAGGCCAGGGCGCTCCTTGAAGCCGGTAAAACCCAAGCTGCCCAGGAATTTTCCCAGGCCGAAGCAGAACTTGCTGCGGGGGAACAGGAGATCGCCTTGGCCCGGCGCACCCTGACCGAGGCTGGGCAGCGTCTTGCCGCGGGAGAAGCGGTTTACCGTACCCAGGAGCAGCAAGTCCTCCAAGAACTGCAAGCCGGAGCAGCTGATCTTGCCGCTGCCCAAAAGCAGGTAGAAGACCTGAGTATCGAAACCCCCCGGTGGTACGTGTTGGATCGTAATGCCAATGTGGGCTGCATAAACTATCAAATCAATGCGGAAAAAATCGCCGATGTAGCCACGGTATTTCCCCTGTTTTTTCTCCTCATTGCGGTGTTGGTTGCCCTTACCACCATGACCCGCATGGTTGAAGAGGATAGGATTCCCATTGGTACCTTAAAGGCCCTGGGGTATAAAAAGCGGGTCATCCTGTACAAGTACCTGGTCTACGGCGGTTTAACCGGGGTCCTGGGCTGCGCGGTGGGCATGGTCTCAGGCTTTCAGGGACTGCCCATCATCATCTACCAGGCGTTTGCTACCATGTATCATCTGCCCCCTATCGTAACGGAATTTAACTGGCCCTTCGGCCTTATTGCCTGCGCTCTGGTGTTGAGCTGTACTATGGGCGCGACGATTTATGCCGCGTATCACACCCTCTGGGAAAAGCCCGCGGCTCTCATGCTTCCCCGTCCTCCTAAATCCGGGAAACGGATATTCCTTGAATACCTGCCCTGGCTCTGGTCCCGTATGCGGTTTACCCATAAGGTTACTGCCCGAAACCTCATCCGGCAAAAAAAGCATTTTTTTATGACCGTTACCGGGATTGCCGGGTGTACGGCGCTTATGGTAGCGGCCTTTGGGCTTCGGGATTCTATGATCGATATTGCCCGAACCCAATTTGAGGAAATCCTGAGATACGATGTACAGATTACCTTGTCCCTGAGCGAAGGCGCACTTCCAGAACCTCCCCAGGGAATTCCCTTGAGCGCTTGGCTTCCGGTGCACAGCGAATCAGGGCTGCTCTCCCCTGGCTCTGGTACTGCAAGGATGAACGTCTCCCTGGTGGTTCCCCAAAATCCCGAGGCTTTAGGGGATTATATCACCTTACGGGATAGGAAGACCCGGCAGCCCCTTTCCTTTTCCCCAAACTCCGTGGTACTCACCGAAAAACTAGCGGAAACCTGGGGGCTTAAACCAGGGGATGCAGTGGTACTGGAAAATGCCGCAGGACGGCAAAGTTCCTTCACCCTATCAGGTATCACCGAGAACTACGTGGGTGCTACGGTCTATCTGGGGCCTGGGGTATATACCCAGGAATTTGGGGGATCTTTGAGCTACCAGACCCTTTTTGCCCATCTCGGTCCGGGGGAAATCTCCCAGGATGACCTTATGGCAGCGCTTCTTTCCCATGAGGAGGTAAGCGGCGTTGAGTTTACCTCCCAGGTTCAGGGTTCTTACACCAAACTGCTCAACAGCATCGGGTTTGTGGTGCTGGTACTCATCTTTGCCGCAGGCGGGCTTGCCATGATCGTGCTTTACAATCTCACCAACATTAACATCACCGAGCGAACCAGGGAGATTGCCACCCTCCGGGTCTTGGGCTTCCATAAGTCCGAAGCTGCGGCGTATATATTCCGGGAGATAACGGTCCTCAGTATCATCGGCGCGGGGCTTGGCCTCTTGCTGGGTATTCCCCTGCATCTGTTCATCATTGGGGTTGCTGAAAATGCGGATCTCATGTTTGGCAGGCGCATCACCAACTTCAGTTTTGGGCTTGCTGCGCTTTTGACCCTGATCTTTTCTGGAGGGGTTGATTTAGTAATGCTGAAAAAACTAGGGCGTATCAAGATGGCCGATTCCATGAAAGCCCTTGATTGACCTGCATAGCCTTACCTATCCCCGGTTCGCACGAATAGGTCCCCGGAATGCATTTTTTTTATCCGGTTATCTGCACCTACTAAGATGATACATCCGTTTTCATCAATGCCTTCGTATCGTCCGGTAACATACACAGCCTTATCCCTGCTTATGCTGATGGCTATTTCCTCATGCAATCTGAAGGCCTTGGCTAAATACGCGTCTCGGAGGGTCTTAAATCCATGCTGGAGCCACTGGGCTATTTCATGTTCCAGGCTGGCGTGTAATGCTTCGATGAGCGCCTCTCTGGTTACGGCATAGCCGCTTTCCTGTAACGAGGTGGGAGGATAGAGCATAGCGGGGAGACGTGGGCTAAGTGCTACATTGATGCCGGTTCCTATGACAATCCACCCTGGTTTTCCCCCATGGTCAAAGCTGCCACATTCCAACAAAGAACCGGCTACCTTTTTTTCATGTAACAAGATATCGTTGGGCCATTTAATAGCAAGCTGGGCTTCTGCACCAATACACCGGGTAATGGCATGATACACCGCTACTGCGTTGACATACACCAATTCGGTAAAAGGCGCATCCCCTATATCCTTTGATTGGACGATACCGGACCAATATACATTGCCTTTGGGTGATTCCCAGGTCCGATTCCGGGTACCTTTTCCCGCAGTCTGCTGGTAAGCCCATACCACGGTTCCGCTTGCTGCTCCTGTCCTGGCTCGTATTTTGGCGTACTCATTGGTACTATCCACTGCATCCAATACCTGGGTTTTTTCCGGTCCTCCAAATTGCATAGCTACGATCTCCTCAAGGGGGAACTATGGATGCTCTTGAGTATTTCGTCAAGGTGTATTTTTTTACCCATCATTTTGTTATCAAGAGTGCCCCAATAAAGATACCAAGTACGCCGATACTCTTTTTGATTCCAATTCTTTCTTTTAATAACAGGTGAGACAAAACCATAGTCCAAACATAGGTCAGTGAAGTCAGGGGAAGTACCGTTGAATATGCAAGAAATCGCAGAATATAAATATTGAGGAGCGCTGATAAAAAATATAAACCCGCGCCTCTATATAGATGCGTATTAGTCAGTAATGTTCGTAGGGTTTTCGATTGAGATGCCCATTTAAAAAATAAAGAACCGGCAGCACCAAGCATTGTCATCAGTATAAGTATAAAAAAATAAGCTCCTTTAATTATGGCTGCTCCCAATGAGTATAACGCTTCCGGTAATAACTACGATACCGGCTGCTTTATACAGGGTAATAGTCTCGTTGAGCACCAGAGACGCAAGAATAACCGCAAATAAATAGCTTATACTGAGCATGGGCTGCAATACCGAAAGGGCACCGAATTTATACGCAGATAGCATTGCCACCGCACCGAACCCATAGAGTAAAAAGCCGGTGCCTATATACAATAGGTTTTCACCCGCGGACAATTTCCAGCACAATTGCCCAATACAGGTACAGGCTGATGAAAACATCATCAGTACTATTCCTATTCGGTTGTTTTTCATTGCCTTGAATAAAGCCTTAGTCCAAAAGGAACAGGTGCAGGTGCTTGAGGATTACTCAATCCCAGAGTGTTTTTTACCAGCGTCGCTAACCCAGAAGAAACCAGCGGTGCCGGGCTGAATCCCGGAATTTCTTCCAGCAAGGGATAGTTCTTTTCAATGTTTCTCATATATTCCTCTGGAAAACATTCGTGAACCTCAAACAGATAGAGATGTTTATACGTCAACAACTGATCTTCCGTTAATGCCAGAGGTTCACGATAAACACCGCCGGTAATAAAAATGTTTACCGTTTGATATTTTTTCGTATAAACAGCAACATTGCAAGGAATTGTATACCCTCGTTTGTTGAAATAATATTCAATCCACGCGGAACCACTGCTGGATAGTATAAGAGAATCATCCTCATAAATTCGACGGTCTTTCGATACATATTCGGCAGTTTCCCGGTAGGGTTCATGTATGGCGGTTATATTCAAATATGCCCTGCGATAATTTTGAAAACCAATGAAACAAAACCACAAGATTATCACTACATAAAAAATCTGTTTTTTACGATTACTCTGGACATGGACTATAGGGGCGTATATTTCTGAAATAGTATATGCGACGATTAAGAATACAAAAGGCATGATAACAAAAAAATATCTAGATACATAAAACGAACCGCTTCGATTGATAAACCTGCTGTAAATAAATATGGGCACTATAGTCCAGATAATACCGGCAATCATAAACAGCCAAATGCTTACCGTCAATGGACGTGCTTTATGCCGGACTTGTATCCATCGTATGGTAATGATAAAGAAACCGGCGGCAAACAATAAACAATAGGTGACGGTATTGCTCAATAAATACCTGATTGTCAACACCGGTTCAATAATTCGGGGAATCTGCGCCCAATAGTCGCCTAAATCATTGGCATGGTGAAAGACCATCAGACAAAACCAGGGGAGAAACAACATGCCGGCAAACATATATGCAAGAAGACATTTGAAAGAGATTTTCTTTTTAATACAGAGATACAAATCCGTAAAACCATAAAATATTGCCAGTATTGAACCAAACCAATGGCTGTAGAGAAGTAGTAAGAGCGCCATACCATAACAAGCGATGTTTTTTTTGGTTTCAACCTGTAAGCGCTTGATAAACATGAGGAAGGTTAATGCCGAAAAACAAAAGCTTATCGAATAGGGACGTATCTCCCAGCCGCCCTGAATGATGAGCGTAGAAGAAGTAACGGAAACGCAAAGCGTAAAAAAACCAATGTCTTCGCCGCCGATTAATTTCCCGGCTCTGCTTAGTATGGCAATCCCTAAAATTACAAAAACAATCGAAGGAATAAGCAAAAAAGTCTCGCCATAGGGTAGTAAATAATAAAAAGGAATTTCTATGAGGTAATACAAAGGCAGATTATACCCTTGCTCTAGTAGAATTTGAAACATACCGGTAAAAATTTTATTGTTAAAAACACTTTTACCCGTGATGATGCCTATCATCCAATCAAGCTCATCAAGCCAGAACGACTGTTTTGAAGCAAAGACCGTCATAAAAAGAGCCATAAACAAAAGCGCACACACGCTGATGATTCTATACGCCGTGGTCTTGCCTGAAAAAACAGGCTTTATTTCGTTATTCGACATGGGACAATTCCTTTTTGTAAAAAAAGATATTTCGTAACAGCGGATATTTATCAAGAATAATATAATCCATACCAACGCCTTCGGCGCATTTACCGTCTTTTTCATACCGGTCGCCGATAAACAGGATATTTTCAGCTGGTTCATTGAGGGTTGCCATAATATATGTAAGCCCCTTGGTGTCCGGTTTGAGGCATTGAATTTCCTCATCAAAACCGCAAAAGGTAAAATCAACAGGCGGCATCCGCAGAACATTCAGTTTCCCGGCAACCGGATAATCCGAATACACAACGATTCTTACCCCCTTATGCCGTAATTGATCTACCAGCATGGATAATTTTTTATCCTGAAACAGGGGAATATATTTTAGGGGCTTTTCCTGCATCCAGTAATCAATACGCGCATTTCCTTTAATAAAACGGCCGTTCTTATGGGATTTTCTCAATTTAAAAAGCATCCATAATTCTTTGATATTCAGTAAGTGGGTCAGGAAGTACCGCAATAATGCAAAGATCATGCAAATCCGCAGAGGATATTGATAATACAAAGTACCATCCATATCAAGTATGATTATGGGATACTCATATAATTTTTTATGCAGTATGTATTTCAATGCTCAATTCCTTCCCTTAAATCCTGATAAATGACGTTTCCATGAACCATTCCAAAAACGGTAATTTACAGATCATTAATATTCCCAAAAGAATAAAAAAAATGAATATATATACCAATAAACCTTTTTCCTTAAACAGTTTCTCCGGTTTTTGCGCGGATGAATCCGGTTTGTAAGAAATATTCAGATAGATACAAAACAATCCGCAGAGGAATGGAATAGCCAATAGCAATTCTATGCGATATTTTATCATAAAGATACCGCAAAAAAACACGGAAAGGATACCATAAAAGAATGCTGATATTAAAAGCGATTTTTCCGTGTAATAAATAAAGGATTTTCTATACAAGCCCGCCTGATTTTTATCCCCTATCATTCGATATTCCGCAAACCGTTTTATCGCCATAAGAAACGCGCCTCCCATCCAATAACCCAGGATGATACTGACCGGCGGCAGCAGGGCTGATGTTACAATAAACCATCCTATAAGCAGCCTAATTGCATTGTTAAGGGATTCCGACAATACATCAATATACGGTATTTCCTTGGATCGAATAGGCCGTACATTATAAATAATACCCATAATAAACAACCATACTTCCATAAGCACAATGAGATGGGAGCAGAACCAGGCCGCTATAAGCCCGGTAATCGCAAATAAAACGTATTCAATAATAATATAGAGCGGCTTGAGAGCTGCAGAAACAACCGGCCGGTCTTTTTTTGTTGGATGAAATTGGTCAAATTCCGCATCAAGCCATTCGTTAATGATATAATTTGCCGATGCGATAAAACAGGTTGATAAAAAACCCATAATTAGGTGAAGTATCATGCCACGGTTATACGCAGATTTATCTATGAGAAAAAAGGCAAACACCATGCCGGGTATAATGAATAACTGTTTTATCCAATGATCAAAGCGGGCTATTTTTATATAATTAGAGATACCTGTACGGGGGGGGGGGGGGGTGGTATTTAATGTATAATTAAACCATCAAATTCTTTGTAACCTGTTAAAATATTATTAAAACCAAAATAAGGTTTATGGAAAAAGGATTTTTTTA
>JAISGE010000127.1 GCA_031263265.1 Treponema sp. | reverse complement strand
CCGCATCAGTCCTGTATACTCGGAACCGCTTAGGGGCCTTGATTCCCCGGGTTTCAAGGCCCCCAAGTCTACCGGCCCAATCCGTATGCGGCATAGTTTCACCGGGTGCAGGTGGAAATGAGAAAAGACCCGCCGGATCTCCCGGTTTTTTCCTTCAATCAAGACAATCCGCAGGGCTTTCTTTCCCAGCCGTTCTATCGCTTCTGCACGATACCGTACTCCCTCAATAAGCAGCCCTTGCACAAAAGCCGCTGCCACCGTATCGGGGATGATCCCAGAGGCTTCTACCAGGTATTCCTTGGGGATACCTGCTGAAGGATGCCCCACTTGGGCGGCAAATGCCCCGTCATTGGTAATGATGATAAGCCCTGAAGAACGATAGTCCAAGCGGCCCACCGTATAAAGCCGTTCCGTGATTTCCTTTGGCAAAAGCTCCAGCACCAGGGGCCTCCCCTGGGGATCCGCTGCACTGCATAGATACCCTTGCGGCTTGTGGAGCGCCAGATAATACCGCTTGCTTTCAGGGTAAACCGCTACCCCATCAATACAGACCGCATCTCCGGGAAAGACCTTGGTTCCCAAGACCGATACCACGGAGCCGTTCACCGAAACCCGGCCCGCGCTGATAAGCTTTTCCGCTGCCCGGCGGGATGCTGCCCCTGCATGGGCAAGGTACACCTGGAGGCGAATGGGATTCCCCGATGGATTATTTAGTGCTTTCAAGTTCAAAACGCTCGACCTCCTGGTCATTGAGTTTCGGTAAATCGGCAATACTCCCCAGCCGGAATAGGTTTAAGAATGTCTTGGTAGTCCCATACTGGATAGGTTTTCCCGGTACTTCCTTTTTACCTGCTTCCTGGATCAGATCCCGGTCAAGAAGGAGCCGTATCATCGTATCTGCCTGAACTCCCCGGATCGCCTCAATTTCACTCCGGGTAATGGGCTGCGTATAGGCGATGATGGAGAGGGTCTCCATAGCTGCCCGGGAAAGCCGGGATTCGTTTTTCTTACCGTACCGTTCCTTGAGGGTATTCCAGTATTCCTTTTTGGGGGAGATCAGGATCCCCCCGCCTATACGGGTCAATGCAAGCCCTGAGTCTTCCTGGGCATACCGGCTTTCCAGGGCCTCAAGGGCAGCCTGCACCGCATCCTTGGGAAGACCAGCAATACGGGAGAGGCTGGCCTCATCCAGGGGATCCGCCTCAAGGTATAAAATCGCCTCAATCAGGGCTGTCTCTTTTTCCAATCAAAACTCCATTTACCGTCGGTTCCTCAATATAGCGGCTTTTCCGGATCAGAATATCCCCAAAGATACGGTTCTGAACAATCACCACCAGCCGTATCTTGACTGCCTCCAAAATCGCCAGAAAAGCACACACCATATCCATTAAGGATCCCTTACGCACTAGCAGATCCGTAAAGGTACACTCCCCCTGCCGCTCCAAGAGTTCGGTCATCAGGGTAATTTTCTCATTTACCGATACCTCTTCATAGAGATCGATGATCCGCTCGTCGGAAAGATTCGCCATAAGGGAGGAAAACGTTTTAAGTAAGTCCCCAATATCCAGGTGCTGCCATAGGTCCTTCTCCATAAAAGGTAAGAGCCGGAGTTCTTTTTTCCGCTCAATAAACCACTCACTCTCCCGTTCCTTTTCTTCCATGAGTTCAGCGAGCTTCTTGAACTTCTGGTACTCAATGAGCTTGTCCACTAAGCCTTGCCGGGGATCTTCGATATCCTCATCCAATGCTATTTCTACCGGCAGGAGCATACGGCTTTTGATGTACACTAAGGTGGCGGCCATGACCTGAAACTCGCTGAGGTCTTCCAGGTCAAGGGTAGCAGCATAGCGGAGATACGCTAAGTATTGTTCGGTAATGAGAGCAATCGGGATATCGTACACGTTGATTTCATTTTTCTTGATTAAAAAAAGTAAGAGATCCAGGGGGCCTTCAAAATCCTTTACCTTGAAACTACACGCTGCACGCGGTTCGCTTATACCAGGGGAACACGGGGTATCCATATAAGGAGAAGTATATACCGTTGGTTTATAGGGAGTAAATACCTTGAGGATGTAGACCTGCAAAGATAGTTTGATAGGAGAGCCCGGTACGAGGGTCCCTTGCATCGGGAACCAGTTCCAGTAAGGGAGCCAGGGCAAAGGCCCGTTCGGTTAATCGAGGATGGGGGATTTCCAGGTCTGGAGGCTCTGCAATGACCAGGTCTCCAAAAAGGAGGATATCGATATCTAAGGTACGTTCCCCCCAACGCCGTTCCTGAGTTCTGTCCCGGCCAAAGGCAGCTTCAAGGGTCTGGATGATCTTGAGCAAGTCCCGTGGGCTTGAAGGGTAATACCCGGCAACCGCGGTGTTGAGGAAGCGCTTCTGATCCAGTACATAGAGCGGTTCGGTGATAAACCGGGAAGCCTGCTGTAAATCCGTGAGCACGTTTCCCAAGTCCCCAATAGCTGCTTCCAGAATCCCCAGGGAATCACCTTTATTCGATCCTAACCCTAAAACCACCCGGTTCCCCAGGAATGGGTTCACCGCCATAGAAACCTCCTCAGTACCATTCTGGAATGGGATACCCCCAACCGCTTCATGTACAGCCTATGACCATTAGGGTACCATAAACATACTCTATGACCTCATTGTACCTGGGGATATCCCTATTGTCAAACAAAGAAGCCGACAGCCTGCATAGGGAAGGTAGGCGCATCCTGAGCCTTCTTACCCACGAACCGGTAGATCAACTGATTGATCGAGAACCGGGAGGAAGACCCTATTTTATCGATCACCGGGGAGACTTCAATATATCCCATACAGGACGGATGGTAGCGGTAACCTATACCCAGGTAAGGTCTACCCTGAGCGGCTTGCCCCTTCGCACAGGCTGCGATATCGAACACCTCCACCCACGGGGAAACCTTGAAACTATTGCCTCCCGTTTTTTTACGGTGGAGGAACATGCCTACATTGCCGGGGGAACTAGTGAACAGGTAAGGACCACTCGGTTCTACCAACTCTGGGTGATAAAGGAATGTTTTCTCAAAACCCTGGGCCTTGGGCTTGGATTTATACACCACACCCCGAGTTTTATCCATAGGAACACCTTGC
>JAISGE010000068.1 GCA_031263265.1 Treponema sp. | reverse complement strand
ACGCCGGGAAACTCTTCACCGGACAGGACATCCGGGGAATTGATAAGACCTACAACGACCTGAAATATGCCTATCAAATAGCGATATTGGCAAAGGAACGGTTTTTCACGGATGAGTCTGCGTTTCATACCTTTGAATACTACGATCCTGCCCATAGGGTATCGTTAAACGGGAGGAGCCGGATTACCACGGTGGAGCTTTCCAAGTTGGACAAGGTAGTGGAAAAACCCATAGGGGAGATGAACGCCCAGGAACATTGGGCAATATTTTTCCGGTATTCGAAGGACAAGGGGAAACGGAGGAAGATAAACGAGTTAATTACATGTGAGGAGGGAATAGCGATGGCGAGTGAAGTGTTACTGAGCATCAGCAAAGACGAGGTTGAACGGGCGCGGCTGGTGAGCGAGGAAAAGTATCTGCTTGATACCCAGAGCAAGGTTGTGCACGCTAAACGGGAAGGTTTACAGGAGGGCATTAAAAAAGTAGCCCGGAAGATGAAAAGCCGGGGTGTCGCGGCGGAACAAATAGCCGAGGATACGGGTCTAACCCTAAAACAGGTCGAGGATTTGTAAGGCCCTTCTTCCTTACGTTTATGTTGTTGGGCGAGGCCCCCGGAATGGCTTGGGGCTATTCTTAGTAGTGGCGCCCGTGCACGAAAGAGGAATTTTGACGCTGAAAGAAGTAAATCCCTTGCCAGGGAACGCCGGCCTAGGGAGACACAATCGGTATACCGGGATACAATCAAGCATTATGTATGTTATGGATAAACTCTATGAAACCGTGGCCTGTAAAGGTCCTGTCTGTGTGGGCCTTGATACTGCGGCCGCGTACATCCCCCCCAAAGAACGGCGCAAAGAGGTATCTGATGCGGAAGCAGTGACGGCTTATAACCGGGCCATGATAGATTACACGATAGATATTGCCGGGTGTTACAAGGTTCAAATCGCCTATTATGAGGCTTTGGGACGGGCCGGACTGGATGCTTATGCCAAGACCCTGCGGTACATCCGGGAGCAAGGAAGCCTGGTCATCGCTGATATTAAACGGGGAGACATAGCAGATACCGCGGCGCAGTACGCCAAGGCCCATTTTGAAGGAGACTTTGAAGCGGATTTTGTTACCCTTTCTCCCTATATGGGGATGGATTCCCTTGAGCCGTGGCTTTCCTATGCGGACCAGAAGGGAAAAGGAGCTTTTGTGCTCATGCGAACCTCTAACCAGGGGATGCGGGATTTTGAATACCAGGAACTGAAAGCCGGAGGCCGCTTGTACGATGCCGTAGGGGATAAACTAGCCGAATTAGCCACTTCCCGCTTGGGCGCCTATGGCTACGGAGCCTTTGGAGCAGTGGTGGGCTGTACCGAACCAGAAGAAGCCGCGTCCATTCGGGCAAACCGGAACAATCTCTTCTTCCTTATTCCGGGCTATGGGGCGCAAGGGGGAAGCGCAGCAGATGCAGCCCTGCTGTTCCGAGAGGCTAACGGCGGGGTGGTGAATGCTTCTCGTTCAATTCTCAAGGCATGGACTCAGGCTGAAGAGGTGGATTTGGAAAGGGTAGATACGGTGGCCGCCGCGGGAGCAGCCCGGAACGAAGTAATGCGGATGCGGGACATCCTCAATGCGGCCATTCATGGCAAGGCGGGAATTGCTTGATTGCCCAAGGCCCTTTAAAACAGAGCCTCCTCTGTAGGCTCAATCGGTATCAGGAGCTTAATGCCCAGGTATTCCAGCTTGAGTTTATGTGGCCAGGACCGAGTCCCCGGGCAGGACAGTTTTTTATGCTCAAACCCCAGCGCTCCTCGGTGTTTTTAGGCCGGCCCATCAGTGTTGCAAGCTGGGAAGCCCCCAATCAAGTGCGCGGCGGTTTAGTGCGTTTCTCCATTGCCAAACGGGGCAAGGGGACCAGGGAACTGGCCGCATTCCAGTGTGGTGAACCAGTGGAGTTGACCGGTCCGCTGGGTAATTACTGGGGAGCCTTAGACCCAGAAACCCTTCAAGGCCCTATTGCGCTCGTGGGAGGAGGTATCGGGGTGGCCCCTTGTGCTGCCTTTGCCGAGGAACTTTCTCCGGGAACCTTTGACTTCTATGGGGGTTTCAAGTCCTTTTCCTTTGGTTTGGAACAGATTCCCCCAGGATCCCGTATCATCGCCACCGAAGATGGTCGCGAAGGCCGTCATGGCCGGATTTTGGATTTTCTGGAACCGGCTCACTATCAACGGGTGTATGCATGCGGCCCTGAACCCATGCTCAAGGCAGTGGCTGGCTTGTGTAAAACCGCAGGGGTTCCTTGTTTTATCAGCATGGAACGGCAGATGGCCTGTGGAGTGGGGGCTTGTTTGGGTTGTACCGTCAGAACCGTCCAGGGAAATCGGCGTTGCTGTGTTGACGGTCCTATTTTCAGAGCAGAGGAGGTCCTCTTTGATGGATGCCCATGAAACGTTTCCTTATGGAGACATCCCGGACCTCTCAGTGCGTATCGCAGGAATCCAGTTTAGGAATCCGGTCATCGCTGCTTCAGGGACCTTTGGGTATGGCCGGGAATATCAGGGCCTACTGGATATGGCCTGTCTTGGAGGGATCTGTACCAAGGGTCTTACCTTGCACCCTCGGCAGGGAAATACCGGCATTAGGATCTACGAAACCCCTGCAGGGCTTTTGAATTCCATTGGACTTGAAAATCCGGGGATCCTTGAATTTATTGAACAGGAACTTCCCGGGCTTCGGGAACTTGGACCGGTGGTAATCGCCAATCTTTCTGGTTCAACCGTGGAGGAATACACAGAAGGTGCTCGGCTGCTTGCGGAGTCAACCGTGGATATGATCGAACTCAATATTTCTTGCCCTAATGTCAAGGCAGGGGGTATGGCTTTTGGCCTTGAGCCAGAGCCTGCGGCATCGGTGGTGCAGCCGGTGCGAAAGGTCTGTGATAAGCCGCTCATGGTAAAACTTTCCCCTAATGCTCCGGATCTCAAAGCAGTAGCCAGGGCCTGTGTTGCGGCTGGAGCTGATGCCCTTTCCCTGGTAAATACGTTTCAGGCTATGGCTATTGATATTTATAGAAGGAAGCCGGTTTTTCAGCATATCAGCGCGGGCCTTTCAGGTCCGGGGATAAGGCCCTTGGCCCTTCGAATGGTGTGGGATCTCTGGGAAGCGGTGAAGGTTCCGCTGGTTGGCCTAGGAGGTATCGCGGCTGCAGAAGACGCCTTGGAATTTCTCATGGCCGGGGCTGCAGCGGTTCAGGTAGGTTCAGCGACCTTTGCACATCCACCGCTTATGATCGAAATCATTCAGGGTATTGCCGGGTATATGCAGGACTACGGGATAGCGCGGATAGAAGATTTGTCTATTCGGGGAACAAGCTCCTTCACGGTCCACAATTAGAAATAAAAAACCCGGCTCATATAACCGGGTTTTGGTAAATACCGCCTTCTTAAAAATATATACAGTGGAGCCTTTTGCAAAGCTTGCTCTTTCAAAACTTCAGTTTTGAAAGAGCCTCGGCGTATAGAGAAATCGCTACTCAATCACCGCGATAATATCCGACATCTTAAGAATAAGATGCTCTACCCCGTCGATTTTTATTTGGGTCCCGGCGTACTTATCATACATCACCCTTTGACCTGCTTTTACCTTGATCACTTCACTGTCATCGCCAATTTCCACTACGAGACCGGTCTGGGTTTTTTCTTGGGCGGTATCGGGAATAATGATCCCTCCAGCAGTTTTTGCTTCGTTTTTTTCAAGTTTGACCATTACCCGATCTGCTAAGGGCTTTACTTTCATAAGTTTCCTCCATTATCTTAATAATAATTGT
The DNA here is from genome assembly GCA_031263265.1 of Treponema sp. Lineage (GTDB taxonomy): Bacteria > Spirochaetota > Spirochaetia > Treponematales > Breznakiellaceae > JAIRLU01. Next base: position 12,875 of record JAISGE010000068.1, on the reverse strand, counting down.
TGAATATTTGGATACCTAGAATATACGCAGATTCCTTCCAAAGGTCAAGAATTATTGAGATGCTATCTATGGTATGCATCGATCCAAATCAAGGAGAGAGTCAATTTGATACACTTTTCAACGAATTTAGAAAAAAAGGGTCATTATGGAACGATTATTGCCTGGAAACCCATACAACATACCCCTTTATCGGAAAAACCAGGCTAAACATTTCCCTTAAAGCTGCTTTTATGAGGTATTATGCCCTAAGTTACTGGATAATACTTGATCTTATTGTATATAAGCGAAATTTTTGATAACCTGGCATAGTTTTTGCATATTTATATGTATGTTCACGCTACGAGGAGGTACAACAATGACAAGCGTAAAGACCAAGAAAAAGAATAGTCCTGTAGGAAATGTTAATTCCGATGAAAATATTCTTTCCATGTATTTAAAAGAAATTAACCGGATTCCTTTGCTGACCAAAGAAGAAGAAGATCAGATCGCCCGGGCCGCGGCCATGGGTAGTAAGGTTGCCCAGGATAAGCTGGCAAGTGCAAACCTTCGATTCGTAGTCAACGTGGCCAAAAAATATCAGGGACAAGGACTCCCCCTGTCAGACCTTATCAGTGAAGGTAACATAGGCCTCTTAAATGCCATTGAGCGATACGATGTTAATAAAGGGTATCATTTCATTTCTTATGCGGTGTGGTGGATCCGCCAGGCCATCCTCAAGGCGATCTGTGAAAAATCCCGGATGATTCGGCTTCCGCTTAACCGGGCCAATGAATTGGTTCAAATTGAAAAGGCACGGAAGTTGGTTCAAGACAGCCACGGTGTAGAAACGGAGATCACCGAAATAGCCCGCCTCTTGGATATGGATGCCGCGCATGTGGAGGATCTGGTCAACATCAGCCGGGAACTGATATCTCTTGAAAATCCGGTCTACGCGGATAAGGATTCTTCCCTCTTGGGTGATTTTATTGAAGATGAGCATTGCTGCCCCCCGGACGAACAAGCAGTAACCAGTGCACTCCATGATGACATCGAAACCGTACTGCGTACCCTCAACCCCAAAGAAGCGGAAATTATCCGGTTTCGCTTTGGTTTAGGGAATAAGGCGCCTATGTCTTTAAAAGAAATAGGTGATTACTTTAATTTGACCAAAGAGCGGATCCGTCAGATTGAAAAGAAAGCGCTCAAACGCCTGCAGCATCCATCTTGTCAGCGACTGTTGGAAAGTTATGTAGCATGACCAATTGATGAACGGTGAAGGCATGACCCTTCAGGATTAAGGATGTGTTCCTCAAGGAGCATTTTCTTAGCTTCTGGAAGGGGAGTGCTTTGTTTTTTGGTAAAATCATAGTGAACCACTACCGCTTTCCCCGTAACGCAGAGCCTGCCCTGTTGCCAGGCTTCGTGGTATATCGTAAAAGACTTGGTACCGATATGGTTGATGAAGGTCCGAATCTCTACATCGTACGGTAAAAAAAGCTCCCCAATAAAATCATACTCGGTATGCGCCATGATGAGGGGCCAGTGTTCAAAAGAAAGATCCAAGGTGGGATTAAAGATTTTAAAGAGAGGATTCCGTGCCAGTTCAAACCAGATTGCTAAAACCGTATTATTGATATGCCCCAATCCGTCTACATCGCCGAATCGGGGACTTACTATGGTGCTAAACATACAGATACTCCTTTTTAAATATATAGAAAAAACAGAGAAAAAAACTAGTTTTTTTCTATAATCTATAATAATGAGGTTCTTTTAAACTTCAGTTTTGAATTTGGATCAAATACCATGAACCCTTGGTATGTTCTCTTCCTGTAAGGCCGGTATGGCAGCTAAAACCGCCTCGTCGATTTTTACATTCCCGGCGGTGATGCCCAATTTCCTGTCAGGCCGGGTTTCACCGTGGAAATCACTCCCCGCGGTAATACAGAGTCCCAGGGATTTTCCCAGGTCCTCAAGCCGCTTACAAGAGCGGACCTTGGCAGTAGGGTGCCAAGCTTCAATGCCGTTCAGTCCCTGATCCTTAAGCCCCTTTATCAGAGTCGGGAGATGGCCCCAGGCAACATACAGAGACATAGGATGGGCTAATACGGCAATTCCTCCGGCCTCTTTGATAGCCTGCACTGCCCGGCGGAAGTCCATCCCTTCCTTGGGGATATAGAAAGGTCTTCCCCTTCCAAGATACTGAGAAAAAGCCTGTTCTCGATTTTTAACCAGACCCCGCTTTACCAGAAGCGAAGCAAAATGCGGCCGCCCTACAGAATGGCCCCCGGATAAGGAAACTATATCCTCATAGGTAACCTGAATGTTCCATTCCTGCATTCGTTCAATAATCTTTAGGTTGCGCATTTCCCGCAGATGGGCTAATTCAGCAAGGGCTTCCAAAAAAGCCGAACCAGGATGATAGATTCCCAGGCCCAACAGATGAAATTCCCCAGGCTCCCAGGTTACCTCGATTTCGACTCCCGGAATAAACCGGAAGGTGCTTTTCGTGGCTTCCTGTTTAGCCTCTTCGAGACCGGCAATGGTATCATGATCCGTGAGCGCGAGCGCCGATAGGCCCTGTTGTCGGGCCTGTTCAATAAGCTGTGCAGGGTGTAAAGTACCGTCAGAGGCGCTTGAATGGGTATGTAAATCTATCATAGCTTTGCTGGTCCTTGGATTACCAAAATGTACCCCTCTGGTATGCCCTGTAGTATGGAGACCTTTATATGCATTACCGTAATAGAAAATAACCTTTTCTACAAGTGATGTTTCTCTCAAGATGGGAAAATACGAGCTAGCAATACGAAAAAAAATGCTAAAGTTTTTATGAATAATGTCGATATTCTAAATATAAACAACGGTATGAGAAGATGTTTATAACGTTGTTTTTTCTCAATTCGAATAATCGTTAATAGTATTATCGGTTTGAGAACAAAGATGTTTGAGTAAAGTTTAGGGCATGGATGCCTTATTAATTGTCAAGGAGGATGACATGATCATCAACCATAACCTGAGTGCTCAATTTGCCGACAGGTCGCTTAATGTTACCCAGGGTAATGTTACTAAAAACATGGAGAAGCTCACTTCCGGACTTCGGATTAACCGGGCGGCAGATGATGCGTCTGGGCTTGCGGTTTCTGAAAAATTCCGGAGCCAGATTCGGGGTTTAAATCGAGCTTCTGCCAATGCTGCTGATGGCATTTCTTTTATCCAAACTACTGAGGGGTATCTCCAGGAAACCCAGGATATTCTTCAGCGGATGCGGGAATTGGCGGTGCAGTCTGCTAACGGGATTTACACTGAAGAAGATCGTCTTCAGATTCAGATTGAAGTTTCCCAACTGGTGGACGAAATCGATCGTATTTCCAGTCATGCCCAGTTCAATGGTCAACTTATGCTTACGGGCAGGTTTGCACGGGAGAACGGGGATACCGGAGGCAGTCAGGCATTGTCGTTCCACATTGGTGCTAATATCGATCAGCGGGAACAAGTGTTCGTGGAGAATATGAGCGCCAGCGGTTTGGGGATTCGGAATGCTGAAGACCAGAGCTTTGTCCAGCTTACGGATGCGGACGCGGCCAATTCAGCTATCGCGACTTTGGACGAAGCCCTTAAGACGGTCAGCAAGCAGCGGGCTGATTTAGGTGCCTATCAGAATCGGCTTGAACATGCCATTCGTGGTATTGATATTGGCGCAGAAAACTTCCAGGCTTCGGAATCCCGGATTCGGGATACTGATATGGCAAAGCAGATGGTTTCCTTTACCAAGGACCAGATTCTTTCCCAGGCTGGTACAGCTATGTTGGCCCAGGCAAATCAGCGAACTCAGTCGGTAATGCAGCTTATTCAGTAGAGTTATCTCTTTACCTCGAGTGAACCGTTTAAGGGGGTTCTGGTCAAACAACCAGAATCCCCTTAATTATTTTAGGAGAAAATGTTAATTTTTTTGGATAAAATTCCGAAAATGATATGATTTTTGGGTTTATACCCTTTGACAAAAAATCTCTTTGGATATATATTAGAAAAGAAGCGTACAACAGTAGGGATCGTTTATTAGATGGTATAGAATTGAGGTTGCTTATCTGATAATTGATTCATGCCGTTTTCAGAGGTTCTGGGATATGTGGCTCAGATGGAGCTCTAGAAGTTCTGATGGTGCGGTTCGGCCTCAGCTATGGATAGCAGAGGTATCAAACCCAAGGAGGGTTACATGATAATTAATCATAACCTGAGTGCTCAGTATGCCAATCGTAATTTGGGTATCACTCAGGGTGAAATTTCCAAGAACATTGAGCATTTGAGCTCAGGTCAGCGGATTAATAAGGCTGCAGATGATGCTTCCGGGCTTGCAGTTTCCGAAAAATTTCGGGGTCAGATTCGGGGTTTAAATCAGGCTGAACGGAACATTCAGAATGGAGTATCCTTTATTCAGACTGCTGAGGGCTACCTCCAAGAGACCCAGGATATTCTGCATCGTCTGCGGGAGTTGTCGGTACAATCTGCCAACGGTATTTATACGCAAGAGGATCGTACTCAGATTCAGGTTGAAGTTTCCCAGTTGGTGGATGAGATCAATCGGGTTGCAAGTCATGCGCAATTCAACACGTTGAATATTTTGGATGGGACGTTTGCACGAGAGTCTGGGGAAAATCGGGTTCTTCAATTTCAGGTTGGGGCCAATATGGATCAGAACGAACAGGTCTATATTGAGTCCATGACTGCCGAATCTTTGGGGGTAGCGGGTATTGATATAACCGATGCAGAAAAGGCGAATGCTGGAATCGGTACACTGGATAATGCCTTAACCATGCTTTCTAAGCAGCGGGCTGATTTAGGTGCCTATCAGAATCGCTTTGAAGAGGCAGCTAAGGGTGTTGCTGTAGCGGCGGAGAATTTTCAATCTGCTGAGTCCAGGATCCGGGATGCAAATATGGCATCGGAAATGGTTAATTATACCAAGAACCAGATCCTGTCTCAGGCGGGGAATGCTATGCTGGCCCAGGCTAATACCCGGACTCAGTCGGTGTTGCAGCTCCTTGGTTAATTGGGGTTTTAGTTTTTAAGGTTTGATAAGCGGATTGAGAGGCATCTGGACGTCGCCTTTTGAAATCCAAGACGGGGAATCGTATTTTTCCCCGTCTTTTTTTATTTCTATCCTTTATTTCCTATATTTCCTAAGAATACTTTTATAAAAACATGTTTTATAGTATATTTTAGTTACCAAGCGGTTTCGATCAACGGGGTTTTATTAACTGGATTTCATGGATATACCCGTAGTTGGCTATCAATCCTAGGAAATTGCGGTCAAGGTAATATATCTTGAAACCGATAAATAGAGGGGTGTCGCCTTCAGAAAAAAGAGGCTTTCCCCAGACTAATTGAATGTTGGGAAATGCGCTGATACCATGAAATCTTCTCAATGTAAATTCTTTAGGAAATAATTGATTAGTTGTGGGCAGGGCATTCATTGTTTTCAAAGTTCCAAGGAAAAAGGCCGTAAGGAAAGAACATAGGGAAGTATGTCCGATATTTATGTGCCGGGGATAAAAAGCCGGTTTGATACAGAAAAAATCGTTGAAGGTCTTATGAAGGTTGAGCGCATCCCTAAGGAGCGTTCTGAAAAGCAAGTAGAGCAGCTACAGACTGAAAAGACCTATTGGCAAGATCTCAGCCGGCGTATGACTAGCCTTAGGGACAGCGCCCGGTTTCTGTATTCTTTCCAGAATCCTTTCAATGAGCGGATGGTCAATTCTTCAGATCCATTGGTTCTTTCCGGGACTTCTACAAGGGAAGCGGTGGCTCAGGAGTTTAATTTTACGATTAAACAAATCGCTCAGGCAGACCGTTTCTTGTCGGATCCATTAGAAGATTCCTTTACCGTAGGTGAAGGAACCTATACCTTTTCCATAGGAAATGAGAGCATATCATTCCCCTTTCGGGGTGGGTCTTTACGGGAATTCATCGAACTCTTGAACCGGCGAGGACGGGATAAGCTAGGAGCAAGTCTTATTGCGATCCAACCGGGGAAGAAATCGCTCCTCATTGAATCCCGGATAACAGGTGTGGACCGTCCTTTGGTTTTTTCAGAAGCAGCTGAAGCATTAGGGATGGATTCCGGTATGTTGGGAGAAGCCCAGGGGACGTCCAAGTCATTGAGGGAAGAAGTTCTCACCGTAGAGCCTGGAGGGACGGCGTTTGTACCCTTTAACCTGGGAGATGTCTCGGTTCAAAATGGGATCCTGCAATTTGAGCTTGCCACAACGGTACATACCCCAAAGGATACACCCCTCGCAGAGGAACAAGCAGATCCCCCGCCTGAAGCGCTTACTGAGCAAGGTTCTGAGGACAACGGTTCTTTTACCACGATACCTTCATGGACGCCTCTGGAACCAGCGACGCAGATAAATGATATGGGTGTTTTATATCTGACCTACTCAGACGGTACGAACAGCGCCCTTCCTCCTATTGTGGATTCCAATGATTTCACTGCCTATCAGTATCGACTTGCTGATGTGGCGGGAGATAAAATCGATAAAACCATCGTTTCTCTGGAAATCATTAACCAAAATACCCATCGAGAGGTTTCTATCAGGAATCTGCAGTTCACGGATCCTGAAGTCAAAGAGGGTATTCAACCCCGTAATCCCGTTTCTGTGGCCCAGGATGCAGTGGTTACCATGGAGGGGATCGAGATTATCCGTCCTACCAATAAGATCGATGATCTTATCCCAGGGCTTACCATTACGGTTAGGAGTCCATCGGATAAGCCTATCCAACTAAAGGTCGAACCTGACCAGGAAGCGGTCAAAGATGCTATCATATCCTTGGTAGGAAACTATAACCGCCTCATGGCGGATCTGAATGTCCTCACCCGTAATGACGAGCGGGTTATCCAGGAACTTTCCTACCTCTCAGAAGAGGAACAAGCGGATCTCCGTAAGCGTTTAGGGGTCTTTGCAGGGGATTCCATCCTGGGTCAGTTTAAGAACAGCCTCCAAAGGGCTGCTGCAGCAACCTATCCTACTGCGGCGAATCGAGATATTGCCTTATTAGCCCAAATAGGGATCGGTACGGACGTTCGGGGAAGTGGAAGTAGCAGCGGGTATGATCCTGCCCGGCTCAGGGGATACCTGGAAATCAATGAGAAGACCTTGGATGCCGCATTACAAACCAATTTGTCTGCTATTGCACAGCTTTTTGGTTCAGATACCGATGGGGATCTCATTGTGGATTCAGGGATTGCCTATACCTTTGAAACCTTGGCTAAACCATTCGTGGAAATCGGCGGTATTATCGCCCTTAAAACCGGAACCATAGATTCCCAGATAAGCCAGGAACAGCGGCGGGTAGAGACCTTGGAACGGCAGCTTGCCCTCAAAGAAGCGAGTCTCAAAATTCAATACGGTCAGATGGAAGGAGCCTATAATCGCATGGAACGAATGTCCTCATCACTCGATCAGTTTAGCCAACAGGGTAATCGCCGGTAATGGATATATTCATCAACGAGCAGCCGGTAACTATTACCCTGGAATCGGAAAAGACCCTTGGTGAGTTTTTATCCGGCATTGAGGCTTGGCTTGCAGGTTCGGAAAACCGTATAAGCGGTTTATGGATAAACGGTAACGCCATCACCGCTTCCGCCCTTACGGAAGCCTTTGAGCAGGACCTGGAAAGTATCCAGCGTCTTGATATTACCCTCAGTACTGAGGCGCAGCTTGCCCTTGAAGCCTTGCTCAACAGCCAGACCTCCTTGAGCATGTATGAAAATGGCTCTTTTGAGGATCGTCGTAGTATCAAGGATGCATGGGAAGAAAGTCCGGCTGCCCGATTTTTATCTGAACACATTCCCGATATGTATGCCTCACTGCATAAAACCTTTTCAGGAGAGTTGCTTGCTGCAGAGATGGGGAGCCTTTTGGATGAACGAATCCGGGAATTCATTGATCCCAAAATAGAATTCCACTATGCCAACACGCTGATCTCAGGTATTGTGGCCCGGCTTGAGGACCTCCCGCTGGATATGCAAACCGGAAAAGACCGCCGGGCAGCAGAAACCATAAACCTCTTTTCTCATACCGCGGAGAAGGTATGCCGGCTTTTAAATCTTTTGAGATTACAGGGACTTGCCTTGGAGACCCTATCCATAGATACGCTTCCGTTTTATGATTTCATGGATGCATTCAGCGCCACGCTCAAAGAGCTTTTGGCAGCCTACACGGCTCAGGATGTGGTCTTGGTAGGCGATTTAGCGGAATATGAACTTGCCCCTCGCCTGTTGAAACTGTATAATAAAGTGAAAGAAGAATTGACCTAATGATATAAAAGTAGGTAGAATGACTGCATGAGAGTACTTGAAATTAAAGACATTATCAGAAAAGATGTTCCTTTATATTACCGTATGTTTTTTTCAGGTATTGCGGTTTTGCAGATGCTGAATAAATCAATAGAGCGGCCTATTGATTTTTCTATTGAAATCAAACCCACAGGTCAAAAGGAAATCTTAGTTACTATTGCGGCGCCGGTTGATTATCCGTTAGTTCCTCTCATAAGGGAATTAAAGCAATTTATCGATAAGCTTGACAGCCATGGAGAACTCCCCCTTTAATATTACGAGCCATTCTCCTGAAGAAACCATAGCCGCAGGAGAATGGCTTGCATCTTGGCTACATCAGGGCAGCGTGGTTGCCCTTCGGGGAGGTCTAGGAGTAGGAAAGACGTATTTTACCAAGGGCATTGCCCGCGGGCTTGGGGTGCAGGAAGAAGTTACCAGTCCTACTTATACGATGATCGCCGAATATCAAGGGGTCCTTCCGCTCTACCATATTGATGCGTACCGGCTTGAGGGGGATGCGGATTTCAGCAGTCTTGGTGCAGACGAAATGTTCTATGGGACCGGGGTTTCGGTCATCGAATGGAGCGAACGGATTCCCCAATCCATACCCAAAGATGCCCTCATCGTGGAAATCACCTTGCTAGAACAAAACCACCGCTTGATTACTCTAAGGAATATACCTGAGTGACTATCATTGCATTGGATACGGCTACGTCTATCTTATCGGTTGCCCTGGTTGCCGGGGCTTTTTCTACTCAAAAGGAACAGTGGTATTTTGAACTAGATGCTGGGCAGCGGCATGGGGAACTGCTCATGGAAATAAGCGACCAGCTCATCAAAACTGCAGGACTCAAACCCGGGGATATGGATATGGTGGTCTGCATGAAAGGCCCTGGCTCGTTCACCGGTCTGAGGATTGGTTTTGCCGCGGCCAAGGGAATGGCCCTTGCCCTGGGGATTCCTCTGCTGAGCATCCCTACCCTGGATTGCATGGCAGTCTCCTGTTCCCTATGGCCCGGCATAGTCATTCCGGTGATCGATGCAAAAAAACAGTGTTATTTTACCGCGCTCTATCGAAACCAGCAGCGGATGACTGAATACTTGGACGCGGCTCCTGCCCGGATCATAACGCTTATTAAAAACACCGCGGGGCCCAAAGAGGGTATCTTGCTTACTGGCCCTGATGGACATCGGGTATTACCGGCATTACACGCCGAGTTTTCCGCAGACCCTGGTATCCAGGACCAGATCCGGCTGGATCCGTGGGGCAGCCGGGGTTGGGCACGGGAACTTGTGGAGCTTGCACAGAGAAAAGTCTACCCAGGAAATAGGGAGGCTCTCGAGCAAGTCAGGCATACCGGTGAAGTTTTTTCAGGGCCCCTGTACGTGCGGAAAAGCGATGCTGAATTGCAAAAACAGCAGTTGCTTTAGAAAGGTCAGTCTATAGACTTGACGTCTTGAGGCGTTCAGGTACCACCTACTTGGCGCTTCCCAAAAGCCGCCAAGTGATTGATAAAACAGCCGTTTAATACAGCCAAAGGTTCAAAGTCGAGAAAGGAGATGGCGGTTTTATCATACAGGATATGTATATCGCAAGGAAATTCATCATCCCCTTCATAATAGATGACCTTAACCGGTATTTTGGGTAAGAGCCGGTACTGCCACGTATGGGTACCGGGCACCCTGCTTCCCTCATAGATTAACCCGAGTTCTGCCGCGGTATCCGCAAAGTGCTGGTAAGAAGCGCCGAATTCCTTTCGTAATGGCGCGGTCTGCCAATTCGTTCCCGGTCCTTTACTGGTAAACAAGCCTTGGGAAAATTGATGGAGCAAACAGAAATCATACCAAGGTTCTCCTTTGCCCTTTGAGATCGCATAATACACCAATACACTGAGGATATTGACCTGAACCTCCTTTTCATCTACTGGCCTCACCCCTGCTTTGGTGACGGTGTAGGTCCGCCCAAGAAAATCAATGGATAAGGCGTCCTCCGAGAGGAGGGTAAATCCTAAGTTTTTTGCTGCCCCAATGAAGTTACAGTCTTGTAAGCGCGGGACAATAACCTTATAGGTTTGTTCGTATCCGTTTGCCATAGTGGTTTCAGTATAGGGTACGCATCAAAAAAGTCAATTACAGCGGACTTGAGCTTGCCAATACCTTGGCCCGTGGAGGTCGCGTGATTTTTTTTGAGGTGTATAGTATAGTATACAACATAACCGAGTGGCGTATATCGCGTAAGTCCAGGCGGACTTACGGGTATACGCCGCTCTTTTTTTGGAGGTTTTATGAAACATGACGTGCAACGGAGACAGAATACGCAAGACGCGCTCCATGTCAACGCGCACCAATGCGTGGGCTGTGGAACCTGCGCAAAAGTATGCTACCGCAAGGCTATTAGTTTTGCGGAAGATGACAAAGCAGACATCTTTCAAAAAAGATGTATCGGTATGGATAGCTGTGGACGCTGTGTCGATGTCTGCGCCAATAATGCTATTGAAGTGAGGAGGTAACAAAATGACCGTAACGGAAAACACTCAAGCGGAGAACAAAATGGCGACGATGCCGGTGGGAACATTGCTTTTCACTATGTCGCTGCCGTTAATGCTTTCCATGATTATGGAAGCCCTGTATAATGTTGTAGACAGCCTTTTTGTCGCCCATTTGAGCGAGAAGGCGTTAACCGCGTTGACCCTTGCATTCCCGGTACAACTCCTTGTTATATCAATAACGGTTGGCATGGGTGTTGGCGTCAATGCGTTACTGTCCCGGCAATTAGGCGAAAAAGACCAACACGGTGTTGACGCAACGACAATCAACGGCGTGTTTCTCGCTGCCCTTACCTACGTGCTCTTTTTGGTGTTTGGTCTTTTCCTGACCAAGCCGTACTTTGCCTGGCAAACTAAAGACGCGGAAATCTATCGCATGGGCGTAGAATATCTGTCAATTTGTATGGTTTTTTCGTTTGGATCTGTCGGCCAAATACTGTTTCAGCGGCTGTTACAGTCAACCGGCAGAACGGGCCTTTCTATGGTTTCCCAACTCGTGGGCGCGGTGTTTAATATTATTTTTGATCCTATTCTCATTTTTGGCCTTGTAGGGTTTCCCAAAATGGGCGTTACAGGCGCGGCTATAGCTACCGTACTAGGACAAATTATCGCTATGGGCATTGCACTATGCTTTAATGTTACCAAAAACAAAGACGTGCATTTCCATTTCAGAAGTTTCCGGCCTGACGTGAACGTTATCCGCGCAATTTACCGTGTGGGTGCTCCGGCTATTGTTAATCAATCCCTGAATTCGCTTATGGCGTTTGGCGTTAATTTCATATTGATTAACCTTTCCGCTACCGCGGTTGCGGCATTTGGTATTTACATACGGATACAAAACTTTGTCTTTATGCCCGCGTTTGGCGTAAATAACGGCGTTATTGCCATCGCCGCGTTTAATTACGGGGCGCGTAACAAACAGCGGATTGACGCTACCATTAAATACGGTATTATGATTGCAGGCTCAATCCTGATAATCGGTACCGTTCTTATGCAGGTCTTAACCGTTCCTATTCTCAAACTGTTTGACGCTTCCGATACGTTAATGGACATTGGTTCCGCAGCGTTACGCATTATTTCTTTAAGCTATGGGTTTGTTGCCTTAACCTTGATAATGCAGGGGGTATATCAAGCATTGGGAAACGGGCTTTACAGTCTTATTATTACCTTAATGCGGGTGGTAATTATACTTATTCCCGCTCTTTACCTTTTTGCGAAACTTTTTGCATTACATCAGGTGTGGTGGGCTTTTGTGTTGGCCGAGGGCATTTCCGCGGTTACCGGTGCGTTTTTGCTTAAAACTATATACCATGAGAAAGTAAAACCATTGGCGCGTTAAGTCCTGTATACCTTTTCCACACTAATGCGGGTGATACCGGAATGGGGCAATTTGCCCCTTACGGTGTAAACGTCAGCCTGTTTATGACGCCGTCTCTATGCTGTTCATATACAATAGAACCGGATGCATGTATTGTTTTTTCATAGTGCGTATCTACAGGCCATAGACCCCGGACATACGCGTCTACATCATCGGTTTCTATCTCATCCATAGTTACTTCAGGACGTTTATCTCCTGCACAGGGATTGATAATCTCGCGTATTAACTCGTACTCCACAGTTGGAACCCTCCCCAATAACGCATAACACAACTGGACTTACGTGATGAACACCGCACGTTGTTTTTACAAAATAACTATATCTTATACAAAAATCTACGTCAAGTCATTTTACAAAATTTGTAGTTAATCAGTGATAATTTCATCCTCCCTGATAAAGTGGACGGGGTTTATCGCCCTGAAACAAAGGGCCGCATATAAACAGGCCAATTTCACCCATTTTTTCTATTCATCTCATCATACTTTGGAGAGCACCACCCTAAATTTTTGTCCAGGGCGTCTGTTTTTTCATACACTCTTGGTTAAATTAGGGTAAATTTTTCTGAAACTTTGCATTGCCGCTATTATTCTGGCAATGTAGCCACTTGACACCGCCCCGTTTAGGCAGTTATTTTGAATTAT
>JAISGE010000009.1 GCA_031263265.1 Treponema sp. | reverse complement strand
AATTATTCTGGGGATAATATGAATGTAAAGATGGCGGTAAAAATGGCGCAGAAAGAAGGCATAGAAGTTAAGACCGTAGTTGCCAATGATGATGCCGCGTCCGCACCAAAAGACCAACGGGAAAAACGCCGGGGTGTTGCCGGTGAAGTTTTAATGTGGAAGGCAGGAGGCGCCAAGGCTGCCCTTGGCGCAAATCTTGACGCGGTCATTGCTGCAGCTCAAAAAGCCATTGATCATACCCGGAGCATCGGGATTGGTCTTACCCCCTGTACGCTGCCCGCGGTAGGGCATCCAAACTTCGAGATAAAGCCTGGGACTATGGAAGTTGGTATCGGTCATCACGGTGAGCCGGGAATTGAGGTGTGCCCTCTGGAAACCGCCTCTCAGATGGCAAAACGTATGGTAGAGGTAGTGCTGCCTGATTATCCCTTCGTCTCCGGGGATGAGGTTGTTGTCTTGGTATCCGGTCTCGGCGCCACCCCAGTTATGGAGCTTTATGTGCTTTATGACGAAATCACGGATCTTATTACGGGGAAGGGAATCAAGATTCATCGTGGATATACCGGTAATTACTTTACTTCCCTCGAAATGATGGGAGCAACCCTGACCATTATGAAACTAGACGAAGAACTGAAACAGTTGATTGACGCCCCGTGTTACAGTATGGGTATGAAGCAGAAATAGGAGGACGGTTTTGACGGGAATGAAAAACAGCGCCGGTAAACCGGTTCTGTTAAAGATGGTCGAGATGATTCAGAAAAACAAGGATTATCTTGGCGAAGTTGATGGCCTTATCGGGGACGGCGATCATGGTATGAATATGAACAAGGGGTTTACCCTATTCAGAGAACGGATCGCGGAGAAGGATATCAGTTTTACCCAAGGTCTTGGTGAATTGGGAACCCTCTTATTCTCCCAGATCGGCGGGTCTATGGGGCCAATTTACGGATCTATCTTTACCAGTATGGCTGAAGCGGGAGAAAATTGTGAGGTGATTAACGCGGAAGGTCTTGCGGCTATGCTTGAAGCTGGACTTCAGGGATTACATGAAGTCGTACAGGGAGAAGTGGGGGATAAAACGCTGGTAGATACGCTGGTGCCGGCAAATAATGCCCTGCATAAAGCCGTGACTGAGGGGAAGGACCTTGCAAAAGCCCTTGGGGAAATGAAAACCGCCGCGGAAAAAGGCCGGGATTCCACCAAGGATCTTGTCGCAAAGTTTGGCCGTTCCAGCCGTTTAGGTGAACGTTCCCGGGGTGTTTTGGACGCCGGTGCGGTTTCCTGTTGTATTATTTTGAGTGCAATAGCGGATGGTATTCTGGAACAATCGGGAGTATCGGTATGAGGATAATCGTAATTGGGTGCGATAATGCCGCCGTTCCCATGAAAACCATGCTGGTAAAATTTCTTGAGGCTAAAGGCGTTACAGTGGAAGATATGGGATGCAATAGTCCGGACGATCCGGTTAATTACCCGACTGTGGCGAAACGGGTTTGTCAGAATATCATCGCAAGCGATTACAAGAAGCGCGGTATCTTAGTATGTGGTACCGGTATCGGTATGTGTATAACCGCTAACAAGTTCAAAGGCATCCGTGCGGCGGTCGGCCATGATAATTTTTCCGCTGAACGTTCCATCCTTAGCAATAACGCCAATGTACTTTGTATGGGCGAACGGGTCATCGGATACGAACTAGCAAAAAAAGTTGTCGGAGAATGGATTACCCTTGATTTTAAGGATGGGCCTTCTACTCCGAAAGTACAAGAAATACTGACAATTGAACATGAAAATATGAGGTAGGTCGATTCGAACCAGAAGTTTGTAATTTTTACTATAAAACTTCTGTAATTAGAGCCAGTTTCAAAACTCGACCGAATTTTGAAACTGGTTTCCAAAAAAGCGGTCTAAAGTTCGCTTTTCTATCTAAATCTAGTGTATGTTATGGAGGAGATTATGAAAGCGCTAGTACTTGAAGAGAAAAAAAAACTGAGTCTGCGGGATTTTCCTATCGCAGAAACCCTTGGTCCTTATGATGTGAAGATTCAGATCAAAGCCTGCGGGATTTGCGGTAGTGATGTTCATTATTATCTTGAAGGGGCCATTGGCGATTTTATTGTCCGGGATCCGATGATCCTGGGCCATGAGGCTGCGGGGATCATTATTGAAAAGGGGGAGCAGGTAACGGATCTTGCTCTAGGCGACCTAGTCTGTATGGAGCCGGGAATTCCCAATAGGCGTTCTCATGAGGTAATGGAAGGGATGTACAATATCGATCCTGAGGTAGTTTTCTGGGCTACGCCCCCGATACACGGATGCCTCCGGGAGACGGTCGTTCACCCAGCCCAGTTCTGTTTCAAGCTGCCCAAGGGTATGAGTGCGGCGGAAGGGGCAATGATGGAGCCTTTGGCCATCGGTATTGAGGCGGCGAAGAAGGCTGCCCTTAAGCCCGGGGATACGGCCCTTGTGGTGGGTTGTGGTACCATCGGTGTTATGTGTGCCATAAGTGCCCTGGCAGGAGGAGCTGCGAAGGTATTTATTTCCGATGTTAAACAGGAAAAGCTGGCTATCGCCGGGGCTTATGACAAAAATATTATTCCGGTAAATACCGCTAAGACAGATCTCGTAGAATTCATCACGAAAGAAACTGGCGGCAAGGGATGTAATGTGATCTTTGAGGCATCAGGAAATCCCCGTGTATACCCTGATTTTTTCAGGTGTGCCAAAAAGGGCGGAAAAGTTGTTCTTGTAGGAATGATGAATGGTACGGTCCCTATTGATGTCGCATTTCTGCAGGGTCGCGGGCTTAGTATTGAAACCATATTCAGATACATCAACTGTTTTGACCGGGCGGTTGCCCTGGTAAACTCAGGAAAGATAGAGATCAAACGATTCATCAGTAAAACATTCCCTTTTGAAGAGGCTATTGCTGCGTATGAATATGCCGCTGCCGGACATCCAGAAGTGGTAAAGGTAATGATAGAACTATAAGAAGGTATACACTATATATAGTGGTTGTTGCTTGAGGATTAATTCGACGTCTCAACGAGGCTGTCGAATTAATCTGTTTTAAGGTCTTTGGGTACTATGTATAGTGTATAATTAACTAAAAATACACGCTATAAAGCGGTTGTTCGGATGCTTGGGGATTAATTCGACAGTCTCAATAAGCCTGTATATGCCTTCGCCGCCTGACGGCGACTCGGACTACGGTTTGCCTAAGTCATTCCGCTATGCACCATTCCCACGCCGTTGCTCCGGCACATTTTGTCGGCCCTGCAAATGCTACACATTTGCTTATCCGGGCCGCCAAAACGTCGTAAACATCTGGAACGTTATACGAAATTTTGGAGGTGATTCACAAAGTATGATAGGCATTAAACGAAACCGTAATTGATGTAAAAAAACGCCATTTCAAATGCTTTCAAGTGATTCAATACCTTCTTCGAAAAACAACAGGTCCTCCGAAAGGCACGCCGTATCCGGTGCCTCATCCGGCAGTTATTTCCCTCTATCCCCACCGTGTGCTCCTTCCCTACCTCATGGTGCTCCTCTCCAAACACCGAAAGAAAACTCTCCCAGTTATCCATCACTATCCGCCCATAACTTATCCCCAGCCGTTTAAGCTGGTTCCTCAGCTTTTCCACCGTTTTTCTGTCCCGTTTCCCTCACACATACGCCACGATTTCCCCACTTCCCCGATGATATGCATAGATAAGCCATATTTTGTTCTTTTTGTTCCCCACATACGTCCAAAATTCGTCTATTTCAAGACAATCATAGTGAGAAAACGGGGGGATTATGGTGTATTGAGCTGATGTAAGTATTTTTAAGACTTTGGTGATACTGATTTTCAGTATGGTACTGATGTCCCGTATGCCAATACCTCGGACAAGCATAATGTTGACTAGGTTAACTACCTCAGGAAGGCATCCCCGGTAGGTTAGTTCATGGCTGCTTATGAACTGACGACCACAGTCTTTACAGAGGTAATTTTGGTTACCCTTGCTTTTTTTCCCGTTTCGGGATAGGTTAGGACTATGGCACTGGGGGCAATAGA
>JAISGE010000005.1 GCA_031263265.1 Treponema sp. | reverse complement strand
CCTTGTGGTATCCTCCCTAGCGGAGGTGTACTATGACACAAACTGCGGTAATCCCAGCGGACGGAAGCTGGGTAGAAAAAGACATTCGGGACTTTGCCGGAGCTCCTGCAAAACGTATCGGTGACCAGTGGATGTTGATAAGCTCAGGAAATGTTTCAACCGACAAGGGGGCTTGGAATACCATGACTGCGTCCTGGGGCGGCCTCGGGGTCCTTTGGGGCAAAAACGTGGCCTTTATGTTTATTAGACCAGTGCGCCATACCTTTGCTTTTGCCAACGCAAATCCCCTTTTCACCCTGTCGTTCTTTGATAGCACACACAAGCGGGCCTTGGAAATTGCAGGGGCCAAATCAGGCCGCGCTATTGACAAAGCAGCGGAAACAGGGCTTACCCCCATCGTGTTTATTGGAGGCGCTCTTGACGGGGCAGTTGCCTTTAAGGAAGCCACGGAAATCATCATCTGCAAAAAGCTGTATACCCATGACTTTGATCCAAACCGGTTCCTGGATCCCTCGATAGACTCTGCCTGCTATCCGGCCAAAGATTACCATAGAATGTACATCGGGGAAGTACGCTCCCTACAAGTCAAAAAGAATGCAGTTTCGTTGGACTCATAGTCCACAGGCCTTAGTTCCAGAAACTGGCTCAACGTAGATAAGGAGTATCATTATGCGATCATGTAAGAACCTGCTGGTAAGCGGCGGTGCGGGGTTTATCGGCGTTAATTTTATCCGGCTGCTCTTAAGCCCAGGACATCCATTCTCCGGGAGGATTATCAACCTGGATGCCCTCACCTATGCGGGGAATCTTGCCAGCCTTGAAGCCATTGAAGCCCGTCATGGGGGAAAGCGGTATTTCTTTGAACCAGGGGATATTGGTAACCAAGAGCTGGTACAATCCCTGTTCAAGAACTATGAGATTGATACGGTCGTGCATTTTGCTGCAGAAAGCCATGTGGACCGGTCGATTGTGGGGCCGGAAGCGTTTATCAAGACCAATGTCCTGGGAACCTTTATCCTCCTTGAGGCAGCCCGGCAGTACTGGGGTACAAACCCTGAGGGCATGCTTTTCCATCACATCAGCACCGACGAGGTCTACGGTTCTTTAGGAGAAAAGGGCTATTTTACGGAAACCAGCCCGTATGATCCTCGCTCCCCCTATTCTGCAAGCAAGGCTGCAAGCGATCATCTGGTAATGGCCTATCATCACACCTATGGACTGCCGGTTACCCTTTCAAACTGCTCAAACAACTACGGCCCCTATCAGTTTCCTGAAAAACTGATCCCCCTTATGATTCTGAATATGCTTTCAGGCAAAAACCTGCCGGTATATGGAGACGGTAAAAATATCCGGGATTGGCTCTATGTGGAGGATCATGCTGATGCGCTGTGGACCATTATCAATAGCGGCCGTATCGGTGAGAAATACAACATCGGCGGAGAAAATGAGTGGGAAAACATCACCCTCCTCCATACCTTGATTGCCCTGGTGTCCCGTAAGACCGGCATAGATGCAGAAACCATACAAGCCACCATTACCTTTGTCAAAGACCGGCCTGGACATGACCGGCGTTATGCGATTGACTGCTCGAAAATAAAGCGGGAACTAGGTTGGAAACAAAAAGTGGATTTTGAAACCGGCCTTGCAAAAACCGTGGACTGGTATCTTGCAAATCCGCAATGGATTCAGGGGATTCAAAGCGGGGAGTACCAAAAATGGCTGAAAAAGAACTACGATACGCGATAGGATATACGCACTAGAAGCAGGTTCTGTAGGTACCGGGGCTCGATTCATCCCCGGTACCTGGGTTATATGGCCTCTCCGTAGAGGCTATCCCGAAATTCCTCTACGTGGACCCGGATTGTTTTAAGTGCCCGCATCTCAATCTGACGGACCGTTTCTGCAGAAAGACCCATCTTATCCCCTATGGACCTGAGACTGTACTTTTTACCTCCTTTAAGTGGATACCGGTACATGAGGATCCGCCGCTCCTGGTCCTTTAAGCGGTTGAGCAGCATCTTCACCGTATCCTGTAGCATTGATTTCTGGAAAAATTCCCGTTCCGGATTGTAGGTATAGTCCTCATGGGTATCCAGTATGGTCGGTACATTATCCTCCCCTTCCATATCCAGGGATACAAGACCGTTAGTCATGGTGATGATGAATTCCACAACTTCTACGGAACTTCCAATTGCCGCTGCTATGGCTTCGGTATTCGGCTCATGCATAAGGGACTGGCTTAATTGGTGATAGGCTTTTCTTATCTTGCGGAAGGTTGCTTCTTTCCGATGAGGTAAACGGATAACCCGCCACTTATCCGAGAGAAAACGGCTGATAAACTGACGAATCCACAAGCTCGCATACGTGGAAAAGCGGACATTTTTTTCATGCTGATATTTCTCCGCAGCATGAATGAGTCCCAGGTTACCCTCCTGAATCAGATCCATTAATGGAACATCGAGCGTAAGATAGGTTTGAACAATTTTAACTACCAGCCGCAGATTAGCTTCTACTAATGTTTGACGGGCAGCGATATCTCCCTGTTGTATGCGTTTGGATAAGGCCAGTTCTTCTTCAAAGGTAAGGAGAGGAATCCGCTTAACCTGTTTAAAATAAACCTGTAAGCCTTCGTCTCCTTGGGAAACGGCCCTCTTTTCACCCCGGATTATGTACATAATATCCTCCAATAAAATCTTTGATGAAATACAAGCAAATTGTATGCCACAAAGGTTATTTTTAAAAAAATATTTTAATTCTTGTTATTATAAAGAAATAAAGAGCGCAGCGTCTAGGCGCTCATACCCTGAAGGTTTATCCTGTATGTTCTTTTATACAGTCTCGTATGTTATTTTATACAAATTATAACGTTAAAACGGATAGAACAGGAGGGGGTTTAGAAAAACTAGCAAGGGAACCATAGTTTGTGGTACATTTATAGTATGCAGTGTAGGTATCTCAAAGGAAGGTCAGAGTGTTATGATTGAATACATCGTTCCCAGTAATATGGATGACCGGATTCTCTCTCGAGGAGCCGAGGTTCTTGCTTTAGGAGGGCTGGTTGCCTTGCCTACTGATACCAGTTGGAGTATAACCTGCTCTTTTAAGTCCACCGAAGGTATAAAAAAACTTCGAGCGCTCTCAGGTGAGCGGGAAGAGCGGTATTTTACCCTCTTGTGTTCTGCAATCTCCCAATTCGGGGAATGGTGCCAGATGGATACCTCCCGGTTCAGGCTCATCAACCGGCTTACCCCCGGGCCTTATGTCTTTATCCTCAAAACCCTCCGGGGTACTGAAAAGGCCCTGGGGCTGCGGCGTAAGGAACTGGGGGTCCGCATCCCGAATCACCCGGTGGCCTTGGGAATCACCCAAGCTCTGGGACTGCCCTTGTATTCGATAAGCGCGAAACGCAGCATGATCCCTGGCTTTAAGGGGGCTCTGCCTCAGGTGAATCCAGATACCCCAGCGCTTTCTTTGATTCCAGAAGACGAGCTGTTTCAAGAAGCCTGGGAACTGGATAATATAGAGGGATTGGATCTCATCTTGGACAGCGCCGAGGAACAACGGCGGATATTCTCGACCATCCTTGATATAAGCGGCGATGCAGTCACCGTGCTTCGTCAGGGAGCGGGAATCTGGCCGGCCTAATCGCTTTCTTGGTTCTAGGGCCTTGGGTAGGGTAAACCTATGAAACAAGAATGGATGCGGGTGCTCTTTAGGCGGCGGGTGTATGTTATCGCCATGCTGCTTATCCAGACCGGCTTTATGGTAGGGGTCATTGCCAGGGGAAGTCTGATTTTTTGGTATGTCAATACGTTCCTCCATGCCTTAAGCATCGTTGTCTGCCTGTATATTCTCAATAAAAAAGAAAAACCTGCCTATAAATTAACCTGGATCTTCCTGATTTTGCTGTTTCCTATTTTTGGTGGCTTCCTGTACATTGTGTTTCATTCCCAGTCCCATTCCCGTAAACTCAGAAGGTGCACGAAAACCGGGGCGCTGAAATGCCGTCCCCTTTATAAGCTCCCCGAACCTGCCTTGCAGGAATTGGAGGCCGGGCATAAAGCGTACCTGTCCCTGGCCCGGTATCTTCAGCACTATGCAGGGTATCCGGTCTATACTCATACCCAGGTAGACTATTTTGACTCAGGGGAAGGGTTTTTCCAGGCAGTGCTTGAAGCCTTGGAAAAGGCACAAGGATATATCTTCATGGAATTTTTTATCCTCCGGTATGGGGCCATGTTGAATCCCATCATCGCCATCTTGAAGAAAAAGGCAAAAGCCGGCCTGGATGTCCGGATCATCTATGATGACCTTGGCTGTTTCATGTCTTTATCGCCGGATTTCAAAGCGCACTTGGAGCAGTACGGGATCAAATGTATGGTGTTCAACCCTTTTAAGCCCATTCTCTCCTCCCTCCAGAACAATCGGGATCACCGGAAAATCCTGGTCATTGACGGAAAAGTCGCCTTTACCGGGGGTATCAACCTGGCGGATGAATATATCAATGCCATAGAACGGTTCGGCCATTGGAAAGACGCGGCTATCATGGTTTCAGGTAAGGCAGCCTGGGCTTTTACCCTGATTTTTCTGCACATGTGGAACCTGGAACGGAGCGGTGAAGAGGATTACCAGGTCTTATACCCCTGGAAGGAAGGTTCCTGTCAGGTCCCTGCTGATGGCTATGTACAGCCTTATGCGGACAGTCCTCTGGACGATGAAAATGTAGGGGAACATGTATACCTCCACATTATTAATAACGCTAAAACCTATGTCTATATTAATACCCCCTACCTGGTGGTGGATGATAATCTCCTTTCCGCGCTCACCTTAGCAGCCAAGAGCGGGGTTGACGTGCGGATCATCACCCCCCACCGCTGGGATAAGAAGATTCTGGCCATTGCCTCCCGTTCATATTACCGTCAACTGATTGCCGCGGGGGTTAAGATTTACGAATATGCTCATGGGTTCAACCATTCCAAGACCTTTGTCTCTGATGATCAGGTAGCTACGGTAGGCACTACGAACCTCGATTTCCGCAGCCTCTATCTCCATGTTGAATGTGGGGTGTGTATTTATGAAAGTCAGGCAGTGGCATCTATAAAACAGGATTTCCTTGAAACCCTTCCCAACTGCCATCAGATTACCTTGGACGACTGTGCACGAAACGCGTTCCAACGGATCCTCCCGGATGTGCTAAGGCTCTTTGCACCACTCATGTAGTATAACGTGAGTTTGATGAACTATGGCCCTCTACATCCCCCTGCCGAAAGGACAGATCGGATAACGGCACTGAGGACAGGAAAGGCAAAGCCCTCCCACCCCCATACCGGTAAAGTCCCGCCGGGAAAGGCGCAGGCCGGCGGCAATGCGGGGTAGGACCAGATCAAAAATCGTTGCCCCGGCGTACATCGCACCTGCGGGAAGCCCCGCAATCGGAATACCCTCGTCAAAATACCCCAAAAGGAACATGACCCCCGGCATCACCGGAGCGCCGTAGGTAACGATGGAAGCACCGCTTTGCCTGATGGCACCGGGAGTGTTGTCGTCCGGATCAACGCTCATGCCCCCGGTACAGATGATCAGGTCCGGCGCCGAAGCGCGGGCCCGGGCAATAGCGCCCATTATGTTGTCAATCCCGTCCGGCACAAGGGTATGCCAGGAAACAGAGATGCCGTAAGCCGCAAGTTTTTTGGCTAACACCGGCGTAAAGGCATCTGCTATACGCCCTTTGGCTACCTCACTTCCGGTAACGATCACGGCGACACTTTTAAGAATATACGGGAATACGTTCATGACTGGCGCTCCGGCCGCCAGTTTTTCGGCCCGCCGCAGTTTTTCCTCCTCAACGGCCAGGGGAACCACCTTCATACCCGCGAGTTTTTCCCCAGTCGCAACGGGCGTATGGTTATGCCGCGCCACAATAGCCAGATCCTCTATCGCGTTTATCCGGGTAAGGACATCGGCGTCATATTCAAAAACACCGCTGGTCTGGGCAAAAAGCTCTATCTTCCCTTCCCGGGGGCCGCGCCGGTCAATGTTTTTTCCCCGGCAGATAGCGGCCAGAATTTCCGCCGCATCGTCTTCGTGCAGGGTCCCGGCAGGCAGTTCCCCCACATAAATCTGCTCCTTCCCCATGGAAAGAAGTATGGGAATATCCTCTTTTTTGATACCCTGTCCCTTACGAAACCGGACCGTCTTTTCGGTTTCCGTAATCTGGGTCATGTCATGGCAAAGCACCATGCCGATTGTCTGCTCAACCGGCAGCATCTTCATTACCATGCTCATAGGCAACCCTCCTTCGCACATTACACCCATACTCACAGGGTGTGGGGCAAAACCCCACTGCCCTATGTATTGCTAATCCAAACGTTATACTTATACTGAACGAGACAGGCTACTTTCGGTAGCCGGTATTTTTGATCGGCAGCCTGTCCCGCAACACTCCGTCAAGGCGGTAGTAAGCATGAGCGGCAGCGGGGCTTGTGGGGATCAGGCACAGTTCACCTACTCCTTTGGCACCATAGGCGTAGGGAAGTTTTTCCCGGTTATGGCGTACCAAAATCACCTCAACCGGCGGCGCGTCGGGGGCACGCAGGATCTCCAAGGTTCCGATTTTCTTTTTGGGGTAGCCTCCTTCGACCGGAAAGTCCTCGGTAAGGGCAAAACCCAGTCCCATAATGACGCCTCCCTCAATTTGTCCTTCAACCGACTGAATGTTGACGGGAGTTCCCACATCGTAGGCGGCGACGACTCGGGCAACTTTTCCCGTGTCGTCAAGAACGACCACTTGAGTTGCATAACTGTAGGACACATGGCTCACCGGGAAATCCTTGGCTGCCCCCAAGGGATCTGTTTCGGCAAAATATTCACCGTAGAATTCCTGTCCTTCCAAATCGACAAGTTTTTTATGCGCCAATGCTGCGGCGAGTTTTTCCGCCGCCCGTTTCGTCGCTTCTCCGGTAACTACGGTCTGCCTTGACGCGGTGCTGGTTCCCGAATCAGGGGTGCGCTCGGTATCAGGGTTCTCGTGTACGATACAGGCGGGATCGATTTTAGTTGCCTCGTGTACCATTTGTGTGCAGACCGTCGCCATGCCCTGCCCCATGCAGGCCGCTGAAGTACGGATATGCACGATGCCATTTTCAACAGAAAGGAGACACCGTCCGATGTCCTTAACCGCAACTCCCTTGCCGCTGTTTTTGAAGGCACAGGCGATTCCCGTATGGGGATACGCCTCGTAGACCTCTTTAACTGCTTCCAGCGTTTCTACTATCGCACAGTTGGGATCCACAATCTGTCCATTGGGCAAAACCTGTCCGGGTCTAACCGCGTTTCTGTACCGGATCTCCCAGGGAGAGATACCCGCCATTTCCGCCAGAAGATTGATGTTGTTTTCCATCGCAAAGCAGCTCTGGGTTACGCCGAAGCCGCGGTACGCTCCGGCTACCACATTGTTCGTGTATACCGACATACCGAGTATGTCGATGTTCTGAAAATTGTACGGCCCCGCCGCGTGAGTACATGCCCGCTGCAACACCGGACCGCCCAAGGACGCATACGCCCCGGTGTCCGCTATGATGAGCGCCTTCATTGCGGTCAGGTGTCCGTCTTTGTCGCAACCGGTGGTAAATTCCATTTCCATAGCGTGCCGCTTGGTATGGCAATTGATGCTTTCCTGCCGGGAAAATTTAACTTTAACCGGCAGCTTCGTATGCCACGCCATCAACGCCGCGTGGTGCTGTACGCTCATGTCTTCTTTTCCGCCGAAACCACCACCCACCAGCATTGAATGAACGTGTATCTTTTCTTTCGGAATATTCAACATGAGCGAACACTCCCGCTGTTCATCATAGACCGATTGTCCGCCGGTATATAGATACAGGCCGTCATCCCCCTGGGGAAGGGCGACCGCACATTCCGGCTCCATAAAGGCGTGATCGTTAAAGGGGGTAAAATATTTGCGGGTAACTGTGTATGCCGAATTCCGCAGGGCCTCCGCGGTGTTTCCCTTTTTAAGATATTCCTTACTCATGATATTCCCCGCTGAATGAACCAGGGGCGCGTCCGCTTTGAGTGCGTCCGTGGGGGAAGTAACCGGTTTCAGCTCCGTGTAGTCCACTTCGATAAGGGCGAGAATCTCGTCAAGGCTTTCCCGTTTCCGGCTTCCCACCAGAGCGATAGAGTCGCCGATGTAACGGGTAACGGAGCCTTCGGGAATCATCACGTCCCAGTCCTGTACGATATGGCCGATTTTGTTGTGGGGTACATCCTTCGCGGTGAGAATCCGCACACAATCGGGATGTTTTTCCGCCTTTGATATATCGATTTTGTTTATCCGCGCCCGGGGATATTTTGAACGGAGCGCCTTTGCGTGGATCATCCCGTCAAACTCAAGGTCGTCACAATACTTCCCAATACCCAGGGTCTTGTCCTTCGCGTCAACCCGCTTGAAACGCCTGTCCAGGGAGGCGTCGGTTTCTTTTGGCGGAATAGGAAGATTTTCCCGAAAGTACTTCGCCGCATTCAGTATGGCTTCCTCAATTTTCACGTATCCGGTACACCGGCAAATGTTCCCCTTGATTGCCTGCTTTACTTCTTTCCGAGTGGGATTATTATTGACGTCAATAAGCGCCTTCGCGGAGATGACCATGCCGGGTATGCAGAAGCCGCACTGTACCGCGCCGGCTTCGGCAAAACATTCCGCGTATACCTCCCGTTCACGGTCGTTTAACCCTTCCACCGTGATGACATGACTGCCCTCAAGCCGGGAGAGCTTACGGGTACAGGCTTTTATCGCCTTGCCGTCAACGATAACCGTACACGTTCCACATGCACCTTCACTGCATCCATCCTTCACCGATGTCAAGTGAAGATCGTCCCGCAAAAAGCGGAGCAAATTTTTGTCATCGGTACATTCAACAGTATTCCCATTCACCAATAATTTCATAGCGTTTCCTCTTTATTACCGTATTGTAATCATCCGTTCCTGCATATAAGCCGCAAGTTCGTGATAATTCTCCATCGTATCGGCATCCAAAAGACAGCCGCGATCTTTCACCTCCAGTTCTTCTCCTCCGCGGCGTCTCCAAAATCCACGCAGCCCTTCTGCTCCCTCATAGTCCAGTATGTCCGGCACACAAACTGCGGAGATGAGGGGCGGATGCCCACGTTTACCCGCGGCCACAGGGAAAATCAGCTTTGCCATTGTTTTTTCCCTGTGGCCCGCAAGAGCTCGAAAGGTCTCCTTGCTCACCGCCGGCATATCTCCGGGCAAAAGGAAGAATGCATCCTCCCGCGCGTCTGTGAACCCAGCCGACATAAGGACACGAAGACCGGTTTTTACTGAAGCGAGCATATCCGTTTCTGCATAGCGATGATTGATCGCAATGCACACCTTATCTGCGGGCCAAGCACTCCGCAGTACCTGCTCAACCTCGCCAGCGCGATAGCCCAGCGTTACCGTCAGCTCCGTGATGCCGCCGGCAAACATACTGTCTACCGTATGTTCAATGAGCGTTTTGCTTCCAATGCGCAGCAGGGGTTTAAATTCTCCCATACGACTCGAAAGTCCTGCGGCTGTAATCAGCCCCCAATAACGCACGTTTTTCCCCCGGCCTGCCGTGCCGCGTCATCACCATCAATGTCGAAACTCAGTGCCCGCGTTGAGTCAGGGTTTTCCATGAGGCGGCAAGCAATAAACAAACTACATCCCTCCTTATAAAGAAGAATTTTTACCAATAATTTTTTTTATTGTATCACTAAAAAAATTTTTAGTCAATCTTTTTTTTGCAAATGTTTTTTTTATACATTACGCCTTTTATGTATTGCCAATCCAATCGTTATAATTATAATAAGAGAAATGAACGAGACAGGTTATGGTTTTACCCTATTTTGATTCTGCAGGCAGCGCGGTAATGGTGGTCCGGCAAGGAGGTGTCGGTGCAAAATGCCGAGGTGACTATCCATGCTGATTGACTCTTTCGGCAGGACGCTGGATTACCTTAGAGTCTCTGTTACCGACCGGTGCAACCTCCGCTGTATCTACTGTATGCCCTCCGACGGCGTGGAACACCAGTCCCATGAAGCAATCCTCCGCTTTGAGGAGGCGCACCGGTTCTGCCGTGTCGTGGCGAATCTGGGGATACGCCGGATCAAAATAACCGGCGGGGAACCCTTGGTTCGCAAAGGCGTTGTCCCCTTTATCCGCGCCCTTACCGCCATCCCCGGCATTGAGCAGGTTACCCTTACCACTAATGGTATCCTGCTGGACCGGCACCTGGACGAACTGGCGGCGGCGAAAGTAGCGGGGATAAACGTAAGTCTGGATACCCTTAATCCCGAAACATTCCGACGCCTTACCCGGCTGCGGAGCGGGGACCCGTCCGCCAGCGCAGCCCCCGCAGTAATCGTCAAAACCATGGAGCGTGCCCGTTCCCTGGGCATACCCGTCAAAGTAAACTGCGTACCCCTGAGGGGCATCAACGAAGGGGAACTCGCCCGTATAGCGGCCCTGGCGGAAAAAACCGTCGATGCTGTACGGTTCATAGAACTCATGCCCCTGGGCTATGCTGCAGGTCGGGAACCAATCCCCGGCGGGGAAGTCCGTACCATCCTGGAACGCTGTTCCCTGTTGCTGTGCCCCACCGCTGAGTGTTCCGGCAATGGCCCTGCCACGTACTTTGCCGTCCCCGGCTATTCAGGCAGGATAGGCTTCATCAACGCGGTCTCCCAGGGATTCTGTGAAACCTGTAACCGCCTCCGCCTTACCCCGGACGGGCAGCTCAAACCCTGCCTTGCAAGCGGCACGGCCTGGGATCTCCGTACCCTGCTCCGAACAGGCGCTGCCGATTCGCAGATAGCTGAAGCAGTAACGCAGGCCGCAGCTATGAAACCCGCCGGGCACTGGTTTTCCGCAATCACGGACCGCAGCCCAGAAAACTGCAAAGATACGGCAATGTTTCGTATAGGAGGATAATATGGAGAAGTTTGCACAATAGGCGTTTGTGGGGCAAACCCCACAAACGCTTCGCTGCGTCACCGTACCGTAATATGCTCACTCATGGGGATGCACGCGCCTTTTTCTACCGCCACCGGAAGAGGGGCCGCATCAGCCACGATAACCTTATAGGAACCAGGAACCAGGACACTAAGCCCATCTTCATTGATCGTCTCAAAGGCTGATGCAGGAAGCTCAAAACAGAGCTGGAGTTTCTCTCCTGCAGGGATAAACCGGCGCTCAAAGTCCCTGAGCGATGCGATGGGATCAGTTGCTTCGGGAATATCCTTGGCCACATACACTTGTACGACCATTTCCCCATCCTGATCCCCGGTATTGGTCACCTGCACGGTTACCTGCACCGAAGATCCCGCGCTCAGTTCATGGGTAGAGAGCGTCACCGCATCAATCCGGAAACGGGTATAGGAAAGACCAAAACCAAAGGGATACAGGGGCTGTTCCTGCATATACCGGTACGTTCTTCCCTGCATGGCATAATTATCGTAAGGAGGAAGTTGAGCCGTGGATGCGGGGAAGGTGATGGGCAACTTCCCGGAAGGTGCCTTATCACCAAAGAGGATATTCGCTACCGCAGTTCCTCCCTGTTCACCAGGATACCACACAAAGAGGATGGCATCGGCAATATCTTCAGGAAACGCAATGGGGCTTCCACCGGTAAGGATAAGGATAAGGGGCTTCCCCCCGGCCCGGATTTTACGAAGATACTCAAGCTGCCACGGAGGAAGTTCTATGGTCTCCCGGTCCCCATTGGAGTTTGAGGCAATGGCGTCTCCTTCCTCCCCTTCCATAGCCCCATCCAGGCCAAACACCCCAATGATCACATCGCTTTCAGTGGCTTCTCCAAAGATAATATTGGACGGATGATTATTCTCGTACTGGAGACAGGCATGGCGGTATTCCAGAGTGATACCGTATTCACCGTGGATCTTTTCCGCGAGTCCTTCCAGGATGGTAACCAGCCGGGGACTGATACCATAATAATTACCCAAAAGGGTATGAGGATTAGCCGCGCCTGGGCCTATAAGGAGTATCTTTTGAGCCTTCTTCTTAAGCGGTAGGAGGTTTTTGTCGTTTTTCAGCAGGACAATGGACTTGTACGCGGCTTCCAATGCCAAAACCCGGTGGTTTTCGCAGTTGATCGTATCCCTACCCAAGGTCTTGTAAGGATCTTGTTCCGGGGGATCAAACATGCCCAACTTGAATCGGGTTCGTAGGAGCCGGGTGAGGGCGGTATTGATTGCCTCTTCGCTCACCATGCCCTGTTTACAGGCCACGGTGAGGTAGGGATAGGTACAACCGCAGTTCAGGTCGCAGCCTGCATTCAGGGCCTTGGCCGCAGATGCTTCTGGAGAAGCAGTTACCCGGTGGTTTTCGTGGAAATCTCGAATGGCCCAGCAATCAGAAACCACATGCCCCTTGAATTGCCACTGTCCTCGGAGTATATCTTGCAATAAGTAGGTACTACCGCAGCACGGTTCCCCAAAAATCCGGTTATAAGCACCCATTACCGCTTCCACCCCGTTTTCCACCAGAACCTTGAATGCGGGGAGGTAAGTTTCAAAAAGATCCTTTTTAGAAACCTGAGCGTCGAAGGTATGACGCTGGTTTTCCGGGCCTGAATGAACCGCGAAGTGTTTTGCACAAGCCGCGACTTTGAGCTTTTCCGGATCATCCCCTTGGAGGCCCTTCACAAAGGCCAGTCCAATACGACTGGTGAGGTGGGGATCTTCCCCGTAAGTTTCCTGACCTCGACCCCAGCGAGGGTCCCGGAAGATATTGATATTCGGAGTCCAGAAGGTAAGTCCCCAGTATTGCCCCCGATTTCCCGCGGTAATCGCCTCGTTGTATTTTGCCCGAGCTTCATCGGCAATAGCCTTGGCCACCTTTTGTACAAAGGGTTCGTCAAAAGTCGCGGCTAGAGCAATGGCCTGAGGAAACACCGTGGCGATCCCTGCACGGGCAACCCCATGGAGACATTCATTCCACCAGTTATAGGCAGGAATTCCTAATCGCTCAATAGCAGGGCTTGTGTAACTGAGCTGAGAGACCTTCTCTTCCAGGCTCATCTTCGCAATCAGCGCTTGGATGGCGCTTTCCCGTTCTGCTGCATACATACCACGCTCCTAAGCCAAGACCGGGAATCGAACCCGGGACCTGCGCATTACGAGTGCGCCGCTCTACCGACTGAGCCACCTTGGCATGGGTTTAGTGTAGCAAATTTATTCTGGCAGATCAAGTGCAATGCTCACAAAAAATAGTACCGCTTCATACGCCGGGAGGGGGAATACGCTGTTTTCTTGAGGTACTTGTATTTTTCCCTCGTATATGATAAAAACAGCTACAATACCTAGGAGTATGTAGGAATTTACAAAATTATACGCGGTTGGGGGTAAGCCCCCAAACTTCTGGATGAAGGGGAGATGAGCATGAAGCAGCATGTGGTGTCGGCATTGGTGGAAAATCGGGCAGGCACATTAAGCCGGGTTTCCGGCCTCTTCAGCCGCCGGGGATTCAATATTGACAGCTTGACTGTTGGGGAGACTGAGGATACTTCCATCTCCCGGATGACCATTGCGGTAAGCGGCGATAATTCGGTGCTTGAACAGATTATCAAACAGCT
Source organism: Treponema sp. (assembly GCA_031263265.1). Classification (GTDB taxonomy): domain Bacteria; phylum Spirochaetota; class Spirochaetia; order Treponematales; family Breznakiellaceae; genus JAIRLU01. The sequence goes on along the minus strand of JAISGE010000005.1, from coordinate 7,995 downwards.
CAGTAAATTGGTGGATGTGATTGCAGTACAAGAACTGGATGCTTCATCATGTATACGCCGGGAAATCATGTTGGTAAAAATCCAGACGAACGAAACAACTCGGGCTGCGGTTCTGGAGATTGCCGGTATTTTTCGGTCTCGTATTATTGATGTATCCCCTGTTACCATCACCATTGAGGCCACTGGTGATATAGAAAAACTTAACGGCCTCCTGCTGCTCCTGCGCCCTTACGGTATCCTGGAACTTGCCCGCACTGGCCTTGTTGCCCTAGAGCGGGGTTCCAAGGTATTGGCAGTACCTTCCCTAAACCTGAGCAATTAACCGGGTATTGCGCGGCTGGGCCTATGCCTGCCGTAAGTCAATTACCGGATGTTCTCAATAAGCACTTCTTAAAGGAGGTTTTATGGCTATCATGTTTTATGAAAAAGATTGTGATCTCGGCGTACTCAAGGGTAAAACCATCGCGGTGATCGGTTACGGTTCCCAAGGGCATGCCCATGCGCTTAACGCCAAAGAATCAGGGCTTAAGGTGATCGTCGGGCTTTACGAGGGTTCTCCTTCCTGGAAGCGGGCGGAAGCTGCGGGGCTTGAGGTTAAAACTGCCCAAGACGCTGCGGAGGCTGCGGACTTTATTATGATCCTCATCAACGATGAGAAACAGGCCAAACTCTACCAAGAGTCTATTAAGCCGGTCTTGAAACCCGGTAAGACCCTGGCCTTTGCCCACGGTTTCAACATCCACTTCGGCCAAATCGTACCCCCCAAAGACATCAACGTGGTGATGATTGCCCCCAAAGGGCCAGGACACACCGTGCGGGAACAGTACCAGGCCGGTGCCGGAGTACCTTGTCTCATCGCAGTTCACCAGGATGCTACCGGGGATGCCAAGCGCCTGGGCTTGGCCTATGCAGCAGCTATCGGCGGGGCTAGAGCCGGGGTCTTGGAGACTACTTTTAAGGAAGAGACTGAAACAGACCTTTTCGGTGAACAGGCGGTGCTCTGCGGGGGCGTTTCGGCTCTGATGAAAGCAGGCTTTGAGGTTCTCACCGAGGCGGGGTATCAGCCGGAAAGCGCCTATTTTGAGGTGATGCACGAGATGAAGCTCATCATCGACCTCGTGAATCGGGGTGGACTTTCCTTTATGCGGTATTCTATTTCCGATACTGCGGAATATGGGGACTACGTAAGCGGCCCTAAGATCATTACCGAAGAAACCAAGAACACCATGCGGCAGGTACTGAAGGACATCCAAACAGGCAAATTTGCCAAAGACTGGATAAGCGAAAATCAAGCGAACCGTCCCTTTTTCAATCGGATGCGGGTAATCGAAGCGGCTCACCCCATTGAGCAGGTGGGAAAAGAACTTCGCTCCATGATGAGCTGGATCCCGAAATCCACGGTATAAGCGCCGCACAGTACTGAGGGCAGCATGGAGGGGCAAGCCCCTCCATCTGCGTTATTTTAAGGAGTAAACCTATGGTGAATCACGAATCAGCACGGATAATACAGGTATTTGATACAACACTGAGAGACGGAGAGCAATCTCCGGGATGCAGCATGACTTTACCGGAAAAACGAGAAGTTGCCCAGCGGCTTGAACGGCTCAGGGTTGACGTTCTTGAGGCAGGGTTCCCTGCGTCCAGTCCCGGAGATCTGGCATCGGTGAAGGCCATTGCAACGCTCATCAAGGATTGTACGGTGGCCGGGCTTTGCCGGGCCTTGGAAAAGGACATCGACGCAGCTCGGGAGGCCCTTGCCGGTGCGGTAAGTCCTCGGATTCATATTTTCTTAGCAACCTCCCCAATACACATGGAGTATAAGCTCAAAATGAGCCCTGAGCAGGTCTTGGAGCGGGCAGTTGCCGCGGTGCGGTACGCCAAGCAATTCTGTACCGACGTGGAATTCTCCGCGGAAGATGCCTTTAGAAGTGATCGGGACCTGGTATGCCGGGTTTTCGGTGAGGTGATTGCTGCGGGAGCCACGGTGGTAAATGCCCCTGATACCGTGGGTTATGCCATGCCCGAGGAATTCGCCGGCTTTATCCGGTATATCAAAACGCATACCCCGAATATGGAAAGGGCCAGGCTCTCGGTCCACTGTCATAACGACCTGGGGCTTGCAGTGGCCAATAGCCTCGCCGCGATTGGAGCAGGAGCAGACCAGGTAGAGTGTACGGTCAACGGTATTGGAGAACGGGCAGGAAACGCCTCATTGGAGGAGATCGTCATGGGGCTACGGGTTCGGAAGGATCATTTTCAGGCAGAGACCCGTATTGACACCACCAAGATTTACCCCCTCAGCCGCTTAGTAAGTCAGGTAACCGGGGTGAAGGTCCAACCCCACAAGGCCATTGTGGGGGATAACGCCTTTGCCCATGAAGCAGGGGTTCACCAGCATGGGGTCTTGGCCAACCGGGCCACTTACGAGATCATGACTCCTGAATCTGTGGGCATCCCCCAGAACCGTATGGTTTTAGGCAAGCACTCAGGCCGCCATGCCTTTGAAGAGCGCCTCCGGGATCTAGGGCTTTCGCTGCATGATGCCTTGGTGGAACAAATATTCAACCAGTTCAAGGTCTTAGCGGATAAGAAGAAAGTGGTCAGCGACCGGGACATTGAAGCCCTGGTGATGGAGGCTTCTGCTTCTGCCCCTGAAACCTGGAAGCTCGACCGCTGGGTGGTGAACTGCGGTTCCACCTTGAGTTCCACGAGCACCATTCGACTGCAACATCAAGGTGGAGAAGTAGCGGAGCAGGCAGCAGTGGGTACAGGCCCTATTGATGCGGCATTCAAGGCCATCAACCGGATCATCGGGAAGGAGCCTTCATTGAATGCTTATGAACTGGGAGCCGTTACCAGCGGCGAGGATGCCCAAGGCCAAACCCTGGTGAAGATAGGCTTGAATAGCCGCCACTGGAACGGCCGGGGGGTTTCTACCGACGTGGTTGAATCCTCGATAAAAGCCTACCTCGCGGCGATTAATGCCATGGAGTGGGAGCTGGCTGCTTCTCCTCAACCATAATAGGGACGCGTAATCCTATCCCGCTGCGGTTACTCTGGGGCAGGCAGTTTTTTTATTGACAGTGGATCTCAAGGCTGGATATACTAAAACAATGGAAATGTTGAGTTCTGCCTTTCAGGATACTATTAAACAAGTAGTTGCCTTATCCCAAGCATCAACCGAGGTAAACGAGCAGAATGTCTATCAGACCGGACAAGCAGAAACCCTGCCCTTGATAGACCGGATCATCAAGGATTTACTCCTGCCCGGCTCGGGTATCACCGGTATAGAACATCTCTTTGATCTCCTCGACAAGGCCAGTGCAGGGAAGTCCTGCCTTTTGCTCCTGGAACATTACAGTAACATGGATTTACCGGTTTTTTCGTATCTTTTAAGGAATGCAGGAACCCATGAAAAAGCCATAGCCGATGCCCTGGTGGCCATTGCAGGGATGAAACTCAACGAGGCGAGTCCCACTGTAGCGGCCTTTACCGGAGCGTATACCCGGATCATTATCTATCCCAGCCGTTCTCTGCAAGGGCTGGATAATAACCGGGCAGAAATAAGCCGAAGCACCGCTATTAATCGGGCCGCGATGAAGACCCTGCTTGAGCTTAAAACCCAAGGGAAGCTTATTTTGGTATTCCCCTCAGGAACCCGGTATAGGCCCTGGGATCCGAGTACCAAGAAAGGGGTCCGGGAAATTGACTCTTATATCAAATCCTTTGACTACATGAGTTTCGTGGCGATTAACGGTGAATTGCTCCATGTCCGTCAGGGGGACATGATGGATGATTACGTCAGCCAGGATGTGGTGCGGTTTACCGCCGGGCCGGTACTTGCTTGTGCCCCCTTTAGGGATGCGGCCCGGGACCGGGCTGAGGCTGCGGGGATTGCTGATAAGAAGCAGGCTGCAGTGGATGCGATCATGGAACAGCTCCAACTGATGCATAACCAGGCGGAAGAAGCACGAAAGCGCCTGCTCCCGCCTGTATAGGGATTACCGGTTATGGATAAGCGAGTAGGGAATGATTTTAGGGGTGATCTTCTTGCCTTTCCGGTCGGTATTCAAGAGTATGGCCCCCACAATAGACACCAAGAGGCTGATTATCCCAATGCCCCATACCGCTACTGAAGACGAGGCAAAGGGAAGTTCCACATTCATCCCAAAAAAACTGTAAACCAAGGTCGGAATCATAAGCACAATGGAAACAATGGTGAGCCGTTTCATAACGATATTGAGGTTATTGGAAATTACACTGGCAAAGGCGTCCATGGTTCCGGTGAGAATTGATGAGTAGATATTGGCCATTTCAAGGGCCTGCTTGTTTTCCGTAACCACATCCTCAAGTAAGTCCCATTCATCCTCTTTAAACCGAATCAGGGGAGATTTTTGCAGTTTTTCCAGAAGCAGTTCATTGGTCTTGATGCTGGTGGTAAAGTAAACTAAGGATTTCTGCAAAGAAAGGAGTTGGATGAGTTCGTTGTTTTTAATGGATCGCTGTAACTCAAGCTCGATAAAATTGGCCCGTTTGTTAAGTTCCTTGAGGGCCTTGAGGAAGGTAAACGCAGCCCTGCCCAGGAGATTCAGCACAAAGCTGCTTTTGTTACGGATGCTGAATCCCCGGAGGCGGTTTTTGGTGAGATCCTCCAGGGCATCACTGGAACTTTGGCAGATGGTAACGATTTTATCGGCAAAAAGAATCACCCCTGCGGGCATGGTGAAAAAGGACACCTCATAGACTGCATCATACACGGGCAGCCGCACGATCAAGGCAGTATAGCTCTCTTCTTTTTCAATGCGGGCCTGTTCGTCCATATCCATAATGTCCGTAAGTAATTCCCCGGCAATGCCGAATTCATGTTCCAGCCGTTCCAGATCCGCTTTATCTACATACCGAGCGTCGATCCAACATCCAGTACATACCGTATTAGTCTCAATTAACTTATTTTCTTCTTGGATACGAATAGTAATCATCGAAGTTTCTCCTATAAAACAAGATCACCACGGGTCGGACTTCTGTATTTTTCCGTGGTTTTTTTATAGAAGAAACCGAACAAAGCTAGGTCCGGCAACGTATAAGCAATAAACCTCGGCCTTTTACAGGAAGCGCCATAACCGTTATTTTTTTACCCCTGCGTCTATGGCTGGAAATACTACTACTTCCATCGTCCGGATCGGACATAACGCTTCCTCCTGAACTGTAAGGTTATGAATCAGAACAGGTTGTAAAACCTGGTGGGTTTCACAAGCATATCTATAAACAGTATAGAAAATTAGCAATAATAAAACAAGGCGCCATAGCCCATTAAGAAAATTGACCTGGCGCCTGAATGTCTTTGAAAGGCTTGGTAGGTAATCCTCAGACCTTGATGCAGTCCGGCATGTTCCTACTTTTTAGCAGCCGCATCAAGTTCCGCAAGAATGGACACTTCCGTATCCCGATCAAAATACCGGGCTTTATCCATACGGGGAACAAAGTTGATGGTCTGTCCCACTTTGAAGTTATGGGTCGGTTCGGTCCGGGCAACGAGGGGCTGGCCTTTGATGGTAGTCAACCATAGGTGGATATCTGCTCCCAGCGGCTCAACCACGGTGATACTGATGGACATGTTATTTTCTGCTGCGGGCTTCTCGGAAAAGAGCATATCTTCAGGCCGAATACCAAAGAATATTTCCTTACCTACATATTTTTTGATGTAAGGGAGGTGTTCCGCAGTTGGTTTTACCTCAAAAGATCCCTCTTCAGTCAGCACGACAGAACCGTTCTTTTCAATGACTTTCACCGAGAGGAAATTCATAGGTGGGGAACCAATGAAGCCGGCCACAAACTTGTTGACAGGATGATTATAGAGGTACAAGGGAGAACCGATCTGTTGAACCTTGCCGTCCTTCATAACCACGATCTTGTTGGCCATAGTCATGGCTTCCACTTGGTCATGGGTAACATAGATCATCGTGGCATTGAGCCGATGGTGAAGCCCTGAAATTTCGGCACGCATCTGAACCCGGAGCTTAGCGTCTAAGTTGGAAAGAGGCTCGTCAAAAAGGAAAACCTTGGGGTTACGTACTATAGCCCGTCCTACCGCGACCCGCTGCCGCTGACCACCGGACAGAGCCTTAGGTTTACGTTCCAAGAATTTCTCGATGTCCAGGACCCGCGCTGCTTCATGAACCCGGCGGTCAATCTCGGCCTTATCCACTTTCTTGATCCGCAGTCCAAAAGCCATGTTCTCATACACACTCATGTGGGGATAGAGGGCATAATTCTGGAACACCATAGCAATGTTCCGGTCTTTGGGGGGAACGTCGTTCATCAATTCCCCGTCGATATAGAGTTCGCCCTCGGAGATATCCTCCAAACCAGCTACCATCCGCAGGGTCGTTGATTTACCACACCCTGATGGCCCGACAAAAACCACAAATTCCTTATCCTCGACTACTATGTTGGCATTATCCACCGCGCGGACATTCCCTTCATAGATCTTACAAATACCTTTGAGTTCTACTTTCGCCATACGGCCTCCCTGTAAGGGTTAATTTATAAGGCTAGTCTATCCCTGCTGATCTCATTTGTCAAGGAAAAAGGTTGCGTATGCAGCAATTTACCATTACAAATTTCGGGATAGGTAGGACTATGGTGATTGACATGCTTCATAGTATCATCTTTTGTCTTCTTTACCTTTCTGCTATTCATCATACTTTGTAGATCACCACCGGATATTTTTGTATATTTCCTTTAAGGAGAATTTATGAAGGCTTTATTTATCGGTGGGACCGGAACCATCAGCGCCGCTATTTCACGAAACGTCCTCGCCAAAGGCTGGGAACTCTACCTCCTCAATCGAGGCAACCGGAATAACCTCTTCTCGGGGAAGGTTACGGAGATTCTTGGGGATATCAACAACGAAGCTGATGTGGCTGAAAAGATTCGGGGGCTGCAATTCGATGTGGTGGCAGACTTTATTACCTTTGGGCCTGCTCAGATTGAACGGGACTTTAGGCTTTTTAAGGATAAAACCAAGCAGTACATAGCCCTTAGTTCTGCTTCGGCCTATCAAAAGCCCCTGTCAAACTACCGGATAAGTGAAAGTACCCCGCTGGCCAACCCTTTCTGGGAATACTCTAGAAATAAGATCGCCTGTGAAGAGCTGCTCCTTAGCTTGTACCGGAATTACGGGTTCCCCATCACCATTGTCCGGCCCAGTCATACCTATGACGAGCGCAGCGTTCCCCTGGGGGTGCATGGTAAATACGGCAGTTGGCAGGTGGTGAAACGGATCCGGGAGGGGAAGCCGGTGATCATCCACGGGGATGGTACGAGCCTATGGACCCTCACCCATAACCGGGATTTTGCCCAAGGATTCACCGGTCTTATGGGTAATAGCCATGCCATTGGAGAGGCCGTGCAGATCACCTCTGATGAAACCCTCACTTGGAACCAAATCTACGAAACCATTGCCCGGACCTTGGAAGTGCCCCTTAAAGCGGTGCATATTGCCAGTGATTTTCTCGCCCAGAGCGGCACTTACAATTTCCGCGGCGGGCTTCTAGGGGACAAGGCCCATTCGATGGTGTTCGACACCGCTAAACTGAAACGCTTGGTTCCTGGGTTTAGCCCCCAGGTTCGTTTTGACCAGGGCATCCGGGAAACCTTAGCCTATGTATTAGCGCATAAGGAGCAGCAGAAGGATGATCCTGAATTCGATGCGTGGTGCGATAAGGTCATTGCAGTCCAGGACCAAGCGGTTAAGGACATACTCGAAGCTAAACCCTCAGAATAATGCTCGTGGCATGAGGCATTTTTTCATTGTTTCTAAGCTGTTAACCCAGTTTCAAAACACCTGATCTTTGAAACTGGTTTTATTACTACTGCAAAAAACTACGTTACCAAAAACTGATGTATCCTTCATAGCTTCCAAAACGCAGTTTTTCACCGCTTCTTTAATAGCCGTGCTGGTGTAGGTGGCGCCGGAAACAACATCTACTTCAA
>JAISGE010000004.1 GCA_031263265.1 Treponema sp. | reverse complement strand
AAGAGCTTGGTAAGCCCCCGGGTTTTATGCAGTTCTTTGTTAAGCGCGAAATTGCCGTATTTATCGTCTCCCAGGATAGGGTTCTGGATGCGGGTTAAATGCCGGCGGATCTGGTGCATACGGCCGGTACCCAGTTCCAGGGCAAGGAGGGAAAAAGCGTTTTCCCCTGAACGTTCTCCTGAAACCCGGATATAGCCTGTCTCAGCGGATTTCCAGGTTCCCCGAATCTCAAGACTGAGGGCTATGGTCCCTGCATCTTCCGCAGGTCTACCGGCACAGACCGCCAGGTACTGTTTACGAATCCCCTGCCGCTGGGAAAATAACGCGGAAAATCGGGCCGCGGCTTCTTTGTTTTTTGCCACCAAGATAAGCCCAGAGGTATCCTTATCCAGCCTGTGGACCAAGAGGGGCCGGGGAGACCAGCATTCCCCAAGAATCCCATCAAGGGAAGCCCCCACCCGGGCGCCCCCTTGGACCGGAAGCCCTGCGGGTTTATTAAGGACTATACAATGTTCATTTTCAAAAAGTACGGCTATACGCGGTTTCACCCTTCTTTCCCTTTTTTCCCTTCATTACCTTTCTGGTGAGAATGGTCGAAAATGATACTATCATGGTATTTAGAAATAGTCTTACCCGGATTATCCACTACAGTACAACCCGATTTTTTCTGCTTCTTTGTTCCCCGGCTTTACTGGCCGCTGCACCCTTGGCTTCCCCAGCCTGGGGTTTTCAAATCGATCCCCCAGAAGGGTACCAACTCGTCGCCGGTAATGGCAAGGACCGGTTCTCCTTTCAATGCCAGGAAGAGGAAACCCAACTTGATTTGGTGGTCTATGCCGGTACACTCCAGCCTGATGGTTCCCGGTCCAAAAACCCGTACCCTTCGGTAGAGGCTTTGGCCGGGGATGTACAACAGCGTTTGAGCAGCCAAGGAGAGCTCAGGTCTTTTACCTATCGTAATAAAAGGGCGGTTCTCATGGGATTACGCTTTCTAGGAACCGGCGGCCCTTCCCAAGGCTGGGGTCTTTGTATTGAACTTGAATCCTCTGGACAAGGAGGGGAAAAGCCCCTGCTCCTGGCCTTATCCTATGGGCCTGAACGGCTCGGAACTATAGAGGCGCTCCATTTTTCTGTTTTGGATTCTATTGCCACAGGTCCCCAGGATAGGCTGGTTCCCGGCCCCATCACCGAGTATCAGTATCCCCGAGGCAATCAGCAGCAGGTAGCCCTCGCCGGTTTACCGGTAAAAGCCCTTATATACGAGCATGACGCGGCAGCCGCCCAAGCCCTGGTTGACCGGGAATTCCAGGTCCTCCGCCGGTATATCAACTCACCCCAGTGGAAAAAAGCCTGGATTCGTTTTTATCGAACCATTTACCGGGATTCTTTTGATCGTCTCTGCCATGCTGCCTTCATGCTGGAACGTTTCTGGAATATCCCGGCCTTGGAAAACCGGAACCTGGCAGAAAAGGCCCTGGGTTGGGTACAGTCCTTTACCTATGAACGGGACTTCCTGGGTAGTGATTTTGTTAATCTGGTAAGCGCTGCGGTGGAAGGCCGGGGAGATTGCGACAGCCGGGCTTTGCTTTGGGCGCTCCTCCTGGAACAGGCCAATATCCCCGCAGCTATCATGGTGTCCCCGCATTACCGTCACGCTATGGGGCTTGCGGATCTGCCGGGAACCGGCGCCCGGTTTACCCTGAACAACAAACCCTGGCTTGTAGCGGAAACCACCAGTTCCGTAACCTTGGGCCGTATTAGTGCAAGCATGAACGAGACCCAGTACTGGCTGGGAATATCCCTTGAATAGGAGTGAGGAGAAGGATTACTCATCAGGAAGCAGAAAGGAGCGCACGCCGATTATCCGCGGGCCAAAATAACGATCCTGCAAAGAGGAAATGATAACCCCGGTCTTAGGCCCTAAGGAAACCGCGTGGATGATCGAATCAGCATCCAGCAGAATCGCTACGTGGTTGATCACCCCTTGAGATGCAAAGATCACCACATCCCCCATCTGGGCTTCGCTTATGCGGATCGATTGGCCAGAGGCCCCGATGGTCTTTGAGGTTCGGGGAAGCTCAATCCCTGTGGCCATTCGATATACATACCGGACAAACCCAGAGCAATCAAACGTATCAGGACCTCCGGTACCGTATCGATACGAAACGCCCTGATACTGCTTGGCGGTCTCGATGATTGCATACCGGAGATCCCCATCAGCAAAAACCGTACTACCTGTAAAGACAAACCAGGATAAAATACATACCCTTATAAGACTCTTTTGCATATTCATTAAGATTCTCTATAAAATTATACGTTTAGTATATTAGATTCCAGGCGATATAGCTATTGTTTTTAAACAAAAACTATTTTATAGAGAACAAGCTCCTAGAACTGGTACCGGAATGACTTTATAATTAGGTAAATCGTTACGACAAAACCAAATATAGGGAGTTTCACCACGGTTGACTGTACAAAAAAGCATCCCCGACACCGCAGCCAAGGCCCGTCTAATAAAAACAGCATCTCTTATCGCACTACTGGGTAACAGCATCTTGGCTGCTGCCAAAATTGGATTCGGCTTACACGCCGGAAGTTTGGCGGTGCTCGGTGACGGTATTGATTCCGCAATGGATGCCCTGGTTGCCCTGATGTCCTTTATCGTGGCTGGGGTGATTGCCCGACCCGCGGATCCGGAACATCCCTGGGGACATGGAAGGGCGGAAACCGTAGCCACCGCACTTTTGTCTTTTACCCTGTTCTTTGTAGGAATTCAGCTCATCATTAATTCTGGAGGAAAAGTGCTCTCCAGTATCCAAGGCATCCAAGCCCCGGCGCCTGCAGCATCTGTCTTAGGGGTAATCCTTTTTTCGATCATAGGAAAAATATCCCTGGCCTGGATTCAACAATGGTTCGGCAACAAAGCCAATTCCCCTATGCTCCGGGCACATGCGAAAAACATGGCCGCGGATGTGGTGCTCTCCCTGGGGGTCCTCCTGGGGACCGGCCTGTCCCTGGTCCTGGGTATCGGGCTTATTGATTCCCTGGCAGCTATGCTGGTGGGATTTTGGGTTATTAAATCCGCGGTAGCAATTTTTATCGAAGCTAATTTGGAACTTATGGACGGAGGTTCTGGGAAGGAATCCTATATGGCTGTTTTTGAGGCGGTCCATTCGGTGAAGGGTGCGGGAAATCCCCACCGGACAAGAATGCGGCGTATCGCCGGGCTATGGGACATTGATATCGATATTGAGGTGGATCCCAAGCTAACGGTTCAGGAAGCCCATACCATCGCGTCTCACGTTGAAAGGGCCATCAAAGAACGGGTAGAGGGCGTTTATGATATTGTGGTCCATGTAGAGCCTTTTGGAGACAGCCAACAAGATACCCGTGAAGGCTACGGCCTTCGCGAACAGGAGTTATAGGCTTTCTATACCGGGGGCATAGAAAGCCTAAACCTCCTAAACGTGCTCTTTATCTTCTATCTTCATTCGACCAAATCAATGGGATCAAGGAGTACTGCCTTGCCCTCAGCATCTTGAGTACTGAGCATGTTCTCCTGAAAAAGCAAGGTCCCATAGGGATGTATCCTCAGCTCTGATTGAGCCTGACGAGTCAAGGCCGTATCAAACCGGGCAAGGTAGCAATTTCCCTCAGAAACAATCAAGGCGTAGATATCCTGGCCATTAACCCAGAGTAGGCTCTCCCGATGGATCTCATCCTCCCCCTGCTGCAACACCTCAAGGGTATCAGGATCAATGGCTATCAAGCGCTGGGTAGCCCCAATCCCCGCTATTGCAATGATCTGATTATCCACTAAGACCACGGTTCTGCTATTAATCGTATTGAGGTCGGTCCGTTTCAATTCCGCACCTGATGCAGGATTGATCTTGACCACACTGCCCAGGGATGTCGTGGAACCGGCTAAGGCCACCCCGATTATTCCCGGTACCTGCGCGTTTTCCACTGCTAAGAAGGATTGTTCCTGCTGTTCTTCCTCCCCGGTATCCTCTGCGTCCGCTTCAGGGCTGGTTTCTGCTTCTCCCGCATCCTCAGAGCTATCTTCCTCTTCGACTACCGTGTCATCAGGGTTATCCTCCCCTGCGACGGTAGTATCCTCAGCGCTGCCTTCCTCCTCGACCTCTTCGTCGGTAACATCCTCAGCGTTCCCTTGGTCCTCACGCTGCGCATCATCACTGTTTTCATCCGCTGAGGTCTCCTCATCGCTGCCATCCTCCCCGGTAGCACTGAACCGTGCGTCTTCTTCGTCCTGTACGGCATCTTCACCGCTGCTTTCATCGCTCCCAGAATCTTCTCCAGTTTTTCCAGCTTCCTCATCTTCCCCGCCGGGTTCCCCCTGGACCTGCTCAGCGCTGCCTCCTCTTGAAGGATCTTCTGTTTCAGTGCTTGCCTGAGCCATTCCTGCAGCGTCTATCCTACCCTGTTGATCTCCGGCAATATTCTCCCGATCCTGCTGCGCTTCGTCCCGTTTCTGCTCGGCAAAGGCTTCCAACTGCTCGGCCTGTGCTCGCTGTTCTGCTAAAGCAGCTTCCTGTTCCAGGAGTTCCTGTTCCCGCTGTTGAGCCGCTGCTTCCTGGGCAGCTAATTCCCGGGCGGCTTGCTCGGCTTCTTCAGGGCTTAACTGCCCCTGGGCTGCGGCTGCTTCGGTCTGAGCTTGTTCCTGGGCAAGCCGCTCTTGTTCAGCTTCCAGCGCCGCCCGTTCCTCGGCGAGCCTGGCTGCTTCCTCGGCGATCTCTTGCTGCTGCTTCAGAGCTTCTTGTTCCGCTTCTTCTGCTTCCCGCTCCTTAAAGTCAACCATATCTTTACGCTGGTCTATACTCAAATCTCCTTCTTTACGCAATTCCTCCAGTACCGTGGAATCGCTGATGGAGGTGGTATCTATGGCGCTCAAGGAGCCTGCGCTTCCTATGCCCAAGGGGATGAGCATGAGGGTTCTTCCCGGCCATTCATTAAACCGCACTGAAAGTCCGGCGTTGTCTGCGGTCAAGTATCTGAGGACGGATTGCTTGTAGGTGGCGCTGAAATACCGCCAGTTCCCCCGGTATACCGCATTGTAGATGGTGATGTATTGGGCCAGGAGATTCGCATCCTGGACTGAATAATTGTAGGCCCCTTCCAAATACCCCTGCAAAATGAGTCTGAGATTGCGGATATGATCGACCCCTACGCCGGCCCCTAAACCGAAAATATCCGCATCCAAGCGAGTACCCTCTGGAGCGGAGGCTCCACGGATCACGAAATACCGGTTCTCAGCGCCGCTTCGGGTTGCGCCGCCTCGCACTGCGGTCCCCAGGGTATATCCAATACCGCGGATCTGGGCCCTGGTGTCGATGCGGGTAACCGGCCCTTCATAGTTGAAAAATTCAACGGTGGCCTGCCCTTTTCCCAGTTCGTCCGTATTAACCTGTCCCTGGACCAGCTCCGGTACGATACAGAACATGCATCCAAAAAGCAGCACCTCTAAAACCCAAGCGAATCTATAACCTTTCATTATTCCTGCTCCTCATGTACTATTTTCAAGATACCATACTAAGTATATCGGTACTATTTAGAAAAATTAGAAAAATTAGAAGAATATAGTAAAATCATGATAAAATGGGAAAAACCGATACATAGGGTAACGGTAACGGGTTTTTACATGGGGAAGGAGGGAATAGAGACCCTATATCCTATGAGTATTCCGGGGGGAACAGCCTTGACGCTATTGCCTGGTATAAGAAGAACAGCGGTAGGAGTACCTAACCGGTATAGCAACCTCGGCTTTCGGCTTGTCAGCGCTTCGGTTTAATCCTGTTCAGGTATAGCCTGAGGATGCTGCCGGGAAGGCAAGATAAGACATACTCCAAGAGGCGGGGGTTCGGGGCGCAGCCCTGATCAGGCTTGGATCGCGACCGTGATAGCTGATGGTGGTGCGTCTGCCTTATTTTTCTACCGGTTCCGCGGTCATTTCCCGGCGTACCAAGTCGGCGATAATTTCCGCCGGAGTCTTGTGGGTGATTTCGGCATGAGCGGCAATCAGATGGCTGGTTTCAGGGTCGAGTTTTACCGACATACCATATTTACGGGAAAAATAGCCCGGTTTGCTCAAATCCGGCATAATGGTAGTTTTGGTGTAATAGTCATCCCAATATTCGGCTTCCCGGTCAGCCATACTTTTTCTCCTATAGATCCAAGAACACAAGATAGGCTTTACGGCATTTCATAGCATGAAATACATTGATCCTATCGCCTTCAAGTACATTATATAAAATTCAAGCGGATTACCATTACTATCAAACCCAATAAGTAGGTTTTTATGTTCCTCGCCGGGCATAGCATGGTCAAATACCCGCTGTTCAAAGGCTTTGCGAATGTCCGCTTCCAAGATACCATGTTTGAAGGCAGTAGGCTTGAAGATAAATTCTTCTTCCATAACTTAGATGGTACGGCCCTTCATACGGCACGGCAAGCCTGCACATATATTTTGTAAGCTGGTATGAAGCGGTAGAGTACTGCAACAAACTGAGCGTCAAGGAAGGGCTTAGTCCCGCATACCGGGGGGAACAGCCTTGACGCTATTGCCTGGCATTGGGAGAACAGCGGTAGGAGTACCCAACCGGTAGGGACGAAACAACCCAACCGCCTGGGGCTGTACGACATGAGCGGTAACGTATGGGAAAGGTGCGGGGACCTGTACGGGAGTTATAGCTCCGGGATCCAGACGGATCCTACGGCCGCGTCCTCGGGGACTTGCCGCGTCGGTCGCGGCGGGGGCTGGAGCAACAGCACCGCTTCCATGCGGGCCGCCACTCGGTACTACGGCCTTCCGTCTAACCGGTATAGCAACTTCGGCTTTCGGCTTGTCCGCACTTTGGTTTAATCCTGTTCAGGTATAGCCTGAGTATGTCGTGTCCTGTCGGGGGGTACTATGTTCTTTACGGAATCCTTTAATCCCACGGTTGAAGCAATGTGCGGCCCCGGTTCCAAACCTAAGCGGGATACCGCATAAATAACCACCTTCGACTTTGCGGTAAATTTTCCTTAAATTGGGGGTATACCATACTTGACATGATTGTACGGTATTGTATACTAATCCTACCAATCTTAGTAGAGATTGCACGTCTTTCTTTTTTTCTTTTCAAGGGCGAATAGTAGCATGTTTATTATTATCCCCCCCCCCCCCCCCCCTATCGAGTAGATTCGGCTTTCTAGTCCGACGGCTTGCGCGGGCAACAGTGCTTGCGTGTGTGGCTGCGTTCGCCGGTGGTATCTTTCTGGCCGCGTGTACCGAACTTACCGGGTCGGAGGAAGACGCCGGGGAAACCATAGCCCAGGGCATGGGGCAGGTCCATATACGGCTGAACCAACTGAACGCCCGTACGGTTCTTCCAGGTCTTGAGGGCATCTATTTTACCCTGGAGTTTACCGCGTCGGGAAAAACTTCGGAGAACAAGAGCCTTTACAGCGACAGCGGACTGAGCCTTACGGTGGCCCTGGAATCTGCGATCTGGACCCTGGTGGTCAAAGGCTATAAGGGCCATACCGACGACGACATAGGCAGGCTCATGGTACAGGGGACCAGCAGCGTTCCCGTTACTGCGGGAATGTTCTCCAATGTTGCGGTGGCTCTGGTACCGGTCTTTGATTCAGGTGTTACGGGAACCCTGTCCTATAGCATTAAGTTCTCAGAAACCGTACGCCAGGCCTTTTTGAGCCTTCAGGGAACCGGCCATAAAATTGATATGTTAGAAAGCACCGAGGAGACCGAGGAGACGACCGCCAAGGGGATCGCTGAGGGAACCATTGAGGAGCTGCCCGCGGGGGCCTACCAGGTCTTTATAGACCTCTACGACCACACGACCAATCAAGCCGCGGTATGGACCGGGATGGTGCATATTTACGACGACTCTATCACCGAGTTAGACCAAACATTTACCGCCGTCAATTTTGCCGGCCCCCAGGTAGTTGGGAAAGATGAAGCCACCCTGGCGGGCAAACTGGCAGCGGCCATTGAGTTCCCCAGAGGGGCCTGTACCATAGTCCTGGACGGCGCGGAGGAGCTGATCGCATTCGCGCCCCAAACCCTCTCGGTAACAGACGGCACAGCAATCGCCATTATCATTGAGGGTAACGGCAAGACGGTGCAGGTTACTGAAACCGGAACGCCCCTCTTTACTCTGGATACCGGCCTTACCCTGATATTGCAGGACATAACGCTCCAGGGAAAAAGCGGTAACAACGCTCCCGTGGTGCAGGTAAAAGACGGGGGAACCCTGGATCTGCAAGACGGTTCGAGCCTTACCGGGAATAGCTCCTCCAGCAACGGCGGCGGGGTGGTTGTAGAAAGTGGTGGAACCTTGAGCATGAGCGGCGGCGAGATCAGCGGTAATACGGTCTCCGGCACCTCCGGCAGTGGCGGTGGGGTGTATATCAACGGCGGAACCTTGAGCATGAGCGGCGGCGCGATCAGCGGTAATAAGACCTCCGGCTCCAACGGCGGCGGTCAACAAGGTGGCGGTGGGGTGTTTATCACCAACGGCGGAACGTTCACCATGACCGGCGGCGCGGTCAGCGGCAATTCCTCCAACTATGACAGCGGCGGGGTGTTTATCTTTAATGGAACCTTTGAGATGAGCGGTGGCGCGGTCAGCGGTAATACGGCCAGATACGCTGGCGGTGTGTATGCCTCCAGTAGTGGAACCTTTACCATGAGCGATGGTGTGGTCAGCGGCAATTCAGCCTCTATTGGCTACGGCGGCGGGTTGTATGTCAACGGTGGAACCTTTACCATGACCGGCGGCGTTATTTACGGCTCGGAGGAAGAAGCCGGCAAGAAAAACACCGCGCCATCCGGCGCGGCCTTTTACAGAAAAAACGGCACAATCAAACCGGCCAGTTTGAGTACGACTAACACGACCATCGATATGAGGCCGGTGAACCCATACCCAGGGCAGGCCAGATTCAAGAGATCCTTTAGGGGGGGACTCCCGGAATGGAGTCCCCGGGCCTGGGAAATAGAGCGGGAAGGGGAAAAAGGCCCCTTCGGCGCCATTGAGGAAGCGATAATACCCTAGATGGAACCTTTAGCATGAGTGTTATTTATTGGTCTGAGCGAGGC